>UQMK01000010.1 GCA_900542085.1 uncultured Collinsella sp. | reverse complement strand
GATGCGACACCCGTAGGTGCCCATCCTCGCAGTATCCGGTTCTCAAGGTGCACGCTGCGCGGTCCATCCGGTTCGACCGGGCCGCGCGGCAAGGAGATATATTGCCAGACCGCGAAGCCGTGTGGGACGTCAATTCCACTCTTCACAAGTCCTACACAATCTATGGCTTTCTATATTGGAAGTAGAAAGTCGAGTGCAGCAAGACCGCACGTATCAGATGATGACCCTTCGGTTAAGAGACATATAAAGATCGGTCACCTGTAAGTGTTTTTCTACCCGCGCTTTTTGCTTTGTAAACCAGCGCTTTCGATAAAAAAGAGGGAGTGTCGCGCACAGTGCGACACTCCCCTAGCGATTCAACAGAATCTATTAGGCCTCGAGAGCCTTCTTGGCAATGGCAGCCAGCTCGTTGAAGGACTCGATGTCCTCGTAGGCCATCTGAGCCAGGACCTTGCGGTCGAGCTCGATGCCGGCAACCTTCAGGCCGTGCATGAACTGAGAATAAGAGATGTCGTTCAGGCGAGCGGCAGCGTTGATGCGGGTGATCCAGAGAGAGCGGATCTCGCGCTTCTTGTTGCGGCGATCACGATACTGATACTGCAGGGAGTGCTGGACCTGCTCTTTAGCATGCTTGTAAGTACGCGAAGCGGCACCGTAGTAACCCTTCGCACGGTGCATAACGGTACGGCGCTTCTTCTTGGCGGCAACAGCGCGCTTAATACGTGCCATGTTCTATCAACTCCTAGACGGTAAAACGAAAAACGGGAACGCGAACTTAGGCGAGACGCGACTTGATGACCTTGCGGTCGGCAGCGGCGATCTCGGTCTCCTGACGGAAGCCACGCTTACGCTTGGTGGACTTCTTGCTCAGGATGTGGCTCTTGAAAGCCTTGGCGCGCATAAGCTTGCCGGTACCAGTCTTGCGGAAACGCTTCTTGGTGCCGCTGTGGGACTTCATCTTAGGCATGAAATACTCCTTAATCGGTTACAGAACACTAGTTACTTGGTATCGCTTGCCGCTTTATCCTCATCAAAGGCGCCCTTAATCGGGGCGAGCAGCATAAGCATGTTACGGCCTTCCATCTTAGGCTTGGACTCGACCGTAGCGTAAGGCTTGAGATCCTCGGCGAGACGCTCGAGAACGTTAAGACCCTGCTCCGGGTGAGCCATCTCACGGCCGCGGAACATGATGGTGATCTTAACGCGTGCGCCCTTCTTGAGGAAACGCAGAACGTGGCCCTTCTTGGTCTCGTAATCGCCAACGTCGATCTTGGGTCGGAACTTCATTTCCTTGACCTCGACCTTGGACTGATTCTTACGAGCGGCCTTGGCCTTCATGGCCTGCTGGTACTTGAACTTACCGTAGTCCATGACCTTGCAGACCGGCGGCTCCGCGTTGGGAGCGATCTCGACCAGGTCGAGACCCTGATCGTCAGCGACGCGCTGGGCATCGCGGATGGCGAACAGGCCGAGCTGAGAGCCATCGACGCCAATCAAACGGCACGAAGATGCAGTGATCTCGTCGTTGATGCGGGTGTCATCAGACTTAGCTATTTTCCCTACCTCCATTCATAAAAAAATAACCCGGCGCTTCTTTGCAACCAGGTCGTACACATAGACATCCTCAGTATGAGGAAGGGAATCTAGGTTGTATGACCAGTCAGCTGCTCATTGGCGCCAAAAGGTGGGAACCCTCGGGTTCCTCTTTAGGGCATTGCGGGAACAACGCCTTGTGGATAATAACACGAGCAGCGCGTTATCACATTACGTACACGAAAAAGGGGGCCTTGACCCCCTTGAACGCTCTTTTGCATGTATGGTGCCCGAGGCGAGACTCGAAGGGCCTTCGCTTTGCGAAGCCCCGGGCTTCGGGCGCACGGCGCCCTCGCCACGCTCCGCTACAAACAGGCCACAGGCCTGTTTGCTTAACGCTCCGCGCGCTCACGCGAGTTCGGCACGAAAAAGGGGGCCTCGACCCCCTTGAACGCTCGCTTGCATGTATGGTGCCCGAGGCGAGACTCGAACTCGCACGTTGTTGCCAACGGTGGATTTTGAGTCCACTGCGTCTGCCAATTCCGCCACTCGGGCACGTAATGCGTGAGTTAGTTTATCACAGCTTTCTGTTGATTAGTCCGAAAATGGAACTTCGAGCATTTCGATGAGTTCGACCATGCGGAGCATCTCGCGCTGACGACATCCGCGACCGTCGACCGAAGCCTCACCCATCTGGTTATCGTAGGGGTCCTCGCGCATGCCGTTAAAGACGGGTTCAAACCCCGCCTGGAACCGACAGTTTGCCACCATGCGCCACGGATCGAGGTTGCCAAAGTAGTGGCGGCGGCGCCATTCCTCCCCCATCCTGCGTGCCGAGGAACCAAACGATACGTCGGCGTTAAGCCAACCGGTCTGTGGCGTATAGAACTCAGCCCAATCGTGCGGACCCACCGAATCAGGCGCAACATACAGTCCACTCTGCCAACGGGCGGGCACACCGGCAATACGGCACATGGTGATAAACGTAAGCGCCATAACACCGCAATCGCCGCGGAGCGAGTGTGCACAGTCATCGGCAATAGATCCCAAAAGCAGGTACGGTGGCTGATAGCGATAGTCGATATGCTGTGTCAGGTAATCATAGATAGCACGAGCGCGATCGAGCGGATCCTCGAGCCCGTCAATAACATGCTCCGTCAACTGTTGCAGGTACGGCGTAAACGCAATGTGCGGACGGTCCTCGGAAATATCTTCGGGTAACGGCGCATCCATACACGGATGCGCCGGAAGCGCACACCCATAGATATCGCGATAAGCGGCATTGATTTGATAGCGATAGGTCACCGAGAATGAGCGATCGGTCGAGGAGACCCACGAGGCAGTACGTGCCGAGGCGCTCGCAGGAGCAATGGCGCCCTCCGGCGTCATATCAAGTATCTCGACCTGGGACTGCTGGCGGCAGGCGGCGGCAACGGGAAGCCACGCGCGAACGGTCTCCCCCTCCAAAGCACCGGGGACAGACACGCATGCCTTAAGCGTGATGGTGCGAGACAGCCCGCCTTGCGACTCCATCTCCTCGAGCATCTGGTTGCGCAGCGCAATTCCATCCGTAGAATCGGGACGCAAACCCGGAACCTCCTTGGGATACACACGCAAAGAATCAAGGAAGTTGTCGAGAACAAACAGCTCGCCATCGATATAGCGCCAGTCAATACGCTTACGATTAATCAGGTCATCAAACTGCTCTTCGGTAAACTCAGGCCATTCCTCGCGAATCATCGCAATAGCCTGATCGCGCGACACCGAAAAATGAAGCGGCGTCTCGATCATGCGATACCGCTCGGCGCGAACGCAAGCCGCCAGCGAAGGCTCAGGATTCTGCCCCAAAAGGCGATCACAAGCCGCAACAGCCTGCGACAAATATCCGGCATCCTTGAGTCGAAGAATCTCGGGCGGCAGTCCAATATCGAGATGACGAAAGTCATCACAGCAAACATCAACAGAGCAACCAACAGGCCCCTCGTCAATAACCTTCCCATCCGAAGGCAGCACATTAATAACAGCCATACCAAACTCCAAGTCATTAGAACTCTTGAAGCCCATTGTAGCGAGATAAAAAAGAAAGCCCCAATAAAGGAGCCATCAACACCGCTGAACGGTAGTCAAATAAAAAAATTAGCCCAGTAACCCTGTAGCGAGTTAACAAAGGAGGCCCCGTTTCCCCGGAGCTGATTCCGTCGCGCGACTTCTGGCGAAGCCAGGTGAGCGCGAGGGAAACAGCGTAGGGGAAACGGGGCCTCCGGCGGGAAGTTAAACCGCTACTTACGCCTTGTTGACGGAGCCAAACTCCTCCATGAGCTCCTTGGTGCGAGCAACGATGTTGTCGCGACCAGGCTTGAGGAGCTTGCGGGGGTCAAAGCCCTTGCCCTGCTGATCCTTGCCGGCCTCGATGTACTCGCGGACGCCCTTGGCGAAGACGAGCTGCAGGTCGGTGTTGACGTTGATCTTGGAGATGCCCAGGGAAATGGCCTTCTTGATCTGATCCTCGGGGATGCCGGTGCCACCGTGCAGAACGAGGGGCAGGTCACCGGTCTGGGCCTTGATCTCGCCCAGGCGCTCGAAGGAAAGGCCAGCCCAGTCGGCAGGGTACACGCCGTGGATGTTGCCGATGCCGCAGGCGAGGAAGTCGACGCCCAGGTCAGCGATCTGCTTGCACTCAGCAGGATCAGCGAGCTCGCCGCTGGAGGTCACGCCGTCCTCGGTGCCGCCGATGCCGCCGACCTCGGCCTCGATGGACATGCCCTTGGAGTGGGCAAGCTCAACGAGCTCCTTGGTGCGGTCGAGGTTAAGCTGGAAGGTCTCCTCGTGAGAGCCGTCATACATGATGGACGTGAAGCCGGCCTCGATGCACTTGAAGCAGTCCTCGTAAGAACCGTGATCGAGGTGAAGGGCGACGGGAACGGTAACGCCCGTGGCCTCGACGGCAGCCTTGACCATGTCGGCGCAGACCTTGAAACCGCCCATCCACTTAGCGGCACCAGCGGTGCACTGAAGGATCAGCGGAGACTTGGCCTCCTCGGCGGCCTGGAGAATAGCCAGGGTCCACTCGAGGTTGTTGGTGTTGAAGGCACCGAGACCGTACTTGCCGGCCTCGGCCTTCTTGAGCATGTCTGCTGCGTTGACGAGCATAAAAGAAACCTCCTGTAAGGTTGCTCCGATAACGTCTGTGATTTTACCACGGCGTATCCGAGCATAAACGTTCGTTTGTTCACGAATATCGTCCAAACAGACTTTTTTTGACCGTTTGCCCTACGGAATCGACCCGTTGGGGAAAAATAGCTTGACGTTTGGACGCTTCTCGTGCTTCAGAAGCTGGCTACAAAGCTACATCTGCATGAAAGGGTTCCGCATAAGCTCGCGTGCCACAGTGGTCGAATCGCCATGGCCGGTTAGGCAAACGGTATCGGGCGGGAGAAGCCGGGCGAGCTTGGAGAGCGAGCGCAGAATCGCCGCCTCGTCTCCTCCAGAAAGATCGGTGCGGCCGTGGCTGCCCGGGAATAGCGTGTCGCCCACAAAGGCAATGTTCCCCTGCTCGGTGGCAGCAAACAAGACAATGCCACCCGGCGTATGCCCGGGCACCTCGATAACCTGCAGGCAAATGTCGCCTAGCTCAATGGTATCGCCCTCGGCAAGCAGCCGCGTCGGCTCGCCCGGATCGGGCGTCTCGATGCCCCACATCGCTCGCTGCTCCTCTATATTCGCATGCGGCACAGTCGCATCCTTAACACACAGCTCGTACAAGGCGTCAGCGCCAACGGCGGCCCGAACTCCGGCTACACCGCCAACATGGTCGGCATGACCGTGCGTGCAGACGGAACCGAGCACATGCACGCCAGGGTGTTCGGCTCGGATGTGCGCAACGAGGTTTTCGCCTTCCCAAGCGGGATCGATAATCAAGCATTCGCCACTCGAAATAACGGCGTAACTGTTGGTCTGGATGGGCCCGTTTACAAGCACCTCAATCGAAGCCGTACCCCGAAGGGTTAAGTCCAAAGCCGCAGCGTCCATGTGTGCGCCCTCCTTCTATAAACGTCGAGGCATCAAACGATGCCCCGAACGTAACCAATATCATTACTGTCGCGCGCTCGTCACGCCTATACGCGGCGCTTAAGCTGAGCCCCACCCTCGCCAGGCATCAGACGGCGCGCATCATAGACCGAGTCGACGCTGCTGATGGATGCCAGTAGCGGATCCAAACCGCTCGCATCCGAAATCTCAACCATAAAGCGCAGAGTCGCAATACCCTCGCGGTTGGTCGAGGTGGCGGCGGACAGGATGTTGCCGCCTGCATCGCCAATGGCGATGGTGACGTCCTTGAGCAGGCCCATACGATCCAGGCACTCGACCACAATCTCGACCTGGAAAAGCGTATCGGCAGCACCATCCCACTCCACGTCAATCATGCGCTCGGGGTGCTCCATAAGGCCCTTGACGTTGGGACAGTTGGCGCGATGCACCGAGACGCCTCGGCCGCGCGTGATGAAGCCGACGATATCGTCGCCCGTCACCGGATTGCAGCAATGCGCCAGACGGACCAGCAGACCGCTGTTGCTCTCGCCCTTGACGATAATGCCGTTACTTGCGCTCTTGCCACGCTTTTGCGGCTTGCGGTTGGAGCCACGGGCAGGCTGCTTGACGACCTCGGCAATGGCTTCGGTCTTGGTGAGCTGCTCCTCGGGCTTGGGATCCAAGATTTGCTCGACCTTGTTGCCCACGGCACGTGGGGCGACTTTGCCCGCGCCAACGGCTGCGAACAGGTCCTCGAGCTGCTTGTAGTTAAACTGCTCCGCCACGGCATTAAGCGCACGCGTGGATCGCGGCGTAGAGATGCCATACCCGCGCTTGCGCAGGTCCTTAGCCAGTATATCGCGGCCGGCAGCAGCGTCATCGTCTTTGGTCGCGGCGGCGAAGTAACGGCGAATCTTTGACTTGGCCGAAGGCGTCTTGACGATCTTGAGCCAATCGCGCGACGGCTTAGAGCTCTTGTTAGTCAGAATCTCGACACGGTCACCCGTCTTGATCTCGTGCGTAAGCGGCGCCACCGCACCGTTGATCTTGGCGCCGACGCAGTGGTTGCCAACCTCGGTATGAACGGCGTAGGCAAAGTCGAGCGGTGTAGAGCCGGCACGAAGCGCCATGACCTCGCCCTTGGGCGTAAAGACAAAAATCTCCTGGTCAAACAAGTCGACCTTCAGCGAGTGCAGGTACTCCTTGGCATCGGTGATCTCGTCAGACGCCGCCCAGTCGAGTGAGTGCTTGAGCCAGTTAATCTGATCGTCCAGACGTTGCGCATCGCTGGTCTTGGAGGCAGACGATCCGCCCGACTTCTTGTACAGCCAGTGGGCGGCGATGCCGTACTCTGCCTGCTCGTGCATCTCGTAGGTTCGAATCTGAATCTCGAGCGGACGGGCCGTGGGGCCGATAACCGTCGTATGGAGCGACTGGTAGTTATTAACCTTGGGCATGGCGATATAGTCTTTAAAACGACCGGGCATGGGATGCCACAAGGTATGCACGGCACCAAGCGTGGAATAGCAATCGCGCACCGAATGAGTGATGACGCGCAGCGCCACCAGGTCGTAAATCTCGGAGAACTCCTTGCCCTTGCGCTTCATCTTTTGATAGATGGACCAATAGTGCTTGGAACGACCGTTGATCTGAAAGCCCTCAAGACCAATGCGATTGAGCTCATCGGTGAGCGTCTTGATGGTCTCGGCCAGATAACGCTCGCGAACCTCGCGCGACTCGGATACCATGCGCGCGATGCGCTGGTAGGCATCGGGCTCCAAGTAGAAAAAGGACAGGTCCTCGAGCTCCCACTTGATTGAACTCATGCCCAGGCGGTCGGCCAAAGGCGCGTACACGTCCATGGTCTCGCGTGCCTTAAACAGGCGGCGGTCCTCGCGCAGAGCGGCAAGCGTGCGCATGTTATGCAGGCGGTCGGCGAGCTTGACGATGATGACGCGGATGTCCTTGGACATGGCGAGGAACATCTTGCGCAGCGTAAGCGCCTGCTTCTCGTCCATGCTGTCGACTTCAATGTTGGTGAGCTTGGTCACGCCGTCGACGAGCCCTGCCACGGTTTCGCCAAACAGACCCGAAACATCGGCAAGCGAGGTCTCGGTGTCCTCGACGGTATCGTGCAGCAACGCGGCGCACACCACATCGCAGTCCATCTTGAGGTCAGCCAGAATGATAGCTACTTCGACGGGATGGTTAATGTACATCTCACCCGAGCGCCGCTTTTGGTTGCAGTGCTTCTCGGCAGCAAAGCAGTAGGCCTGCTCCACATTGGAGAAGTCGTCCTCGTTCATATATTTGAGGCACAGACGCTCCAGCTTGTCGTAGCTGTCCGCCATAATCTCGGGCGGCAGCTCATCGGCATGCTTATAGTGCTCCATCTCCGAAAACGGCTGGAGGGTGGAATCATGGGCGGTACGGGCTGCGGCGTCCATCGAGGTCCCCTTCCCCTAGGCCCGCGGTACGATCGGGCGATTAACTTTGGCTAGCATATCAGAAGCGCACGAATCGAGCGCCCAGCTCCGAAAAGCCGTGAACTCCATGCGCGAGCGCAAGCCCTCCAAATAGCGAATTGACCTGCTTAATTGCACGCGACCGGGGTTTTCCGCCATCGCGATGCGACGCGTATCGTCAAACCCCGAAACGCGGCAGAAACCGAGTTCTTCGAAGATTCCCAGGCCGCTTTCCACCGAGCGCTCGTCGACCGGCGTGCGGGCATCGATGGCAAGACACATCTGCGCAATGTCGATATCGCTTGCGCAGAATGAATCGTCCCCCGTCTTGCCACGGTTGGAGCGCCACATGGTCTGCAGCGCTCGATAGAGTGTGACAAGCTCATCGCGCTCGGGCGCGTAACAATCGAGCAGGCGCTCATTAATACGAGCGTCACGCGACGAATAGAGCAGGTGAATCACGGCGGGCTGTCCATCGCGGCCGGCACGGCCACTCATCTGGTTAAACTCAATCGCACCAAACGGCATGTGGTAGAGCACGACATGACGGATATCGGGCAGGTTGACGCCCTCACCGAAGGCCGAAGTTGAAACGATGCAGCTGAGACTTCCGTCTCTAAAGGCTTCCTCAACACGGCGGCGATCGGAGCGCGCAAGCCCGGCGTTATAGAACGCGATATGGGTCGCACAGTCGGGCACGCGTTTGCGCAACGTCTTGGCAAGCGCCACGGACTGGTCGCGCGAGTTCACGTAGATAACGGTCTTCTCCCCCGTCGCCACGATCGACACCAGGCGATTTTCGCGGCTCGCAAGGTCACGGTCGTCCTCGAGTTGCAGGTTCTCGCGAACGGTCTCGTCGACCACCGTCCTGGTAATCGGCAATACACGAGCAAGCTCCGCCACGACCGGGGCCGTCGCGGTAGCCGTTGCCGCCATGACAACGGGGTCGCCCAGGGCTTTGAGGATATCGGGCATGTCGAGGTATACGCTCCGGTCGCCGCCTTTGGCAAGACCGGCATGGTGTGCCTCGTCGATAACGACAAAGCCGATGCGTCCAGAACGTGCAAAGCGATCGCGATGGATAGACAGGAACTCAGGCGTCGTGAGAACAATGCCGGTGCGGCCCGAAGCCAGGCCGGCAAACACGTCATCGCGCGCCGCCTCCACGGTCTCGCCGGTCAGCACGCCAACGCCAATGCCGAGCGCGGCCATCGTCGAGGAAAGGTGATAGGCCTGGTCGGCAACGAGCGCGCGCAGTGGATAGACAAAGATACTCGCACGCCCGCGAAGAACCGCCTCGCGCGCGGCATGCACATGGAAGATAAGAGACTTGCCGCGCCCCGTTCCCATAACGGCCAGAACACTTTGGTGATCGGCCAGTGCATCGAGCGCCTCGACCTGCGCGCGGTGCGGCTGGTTCGATCCGATAAAGCTGTGAATGAGCGAGCGCGTGAGCTCGGTATAGGAAAGTTGGGCAAGCGTCTCGCGTTTACGCGACTCCAGGCGCAGGCCAGAATCCGCCGGTTGTACGCCGCGGCGAAGCTCACATGCCGGATCGTCGATATTGGGTGCCGTGGTATCGCGCACCAAGACATCTTTGATCATGAGCTTGGGCTTCACACGTCCCTGCCAATGCTCGGCAACGGCCTCGAACACCAAGTCGACGGCGCTGTCGCAATTGATAAGCCTGTCGATTTGCGGTACACGGAACATGATTGCCGGCACGCTCGCGGCTCCATCCGTCGCCACGAAGCGCATATGCTCGCCGGTCTTACCCACCACGGCGCGATCACACATCGTCACGCCCTCGGCAGCCAGCAGCGGCACCTTATTACCCTGGCCAAACGGCTCAAGGCGGGAAATCTGCTCGATGGTCTCGATATTCAATTCGGAAAGGTCGACCGTGGCGGCAACCTCGTCGGTGTCCTCAAAGTCCTCGGCGGGAAGCTCGGACAACACGGCGGAAAGACGTCGACGAAACTCATCGAGCTTAGATGCCTCGATGGTCACGCCCACCGCACCGGCATGCCCGCCGCGGCGAATCAGCAGGTCGGAGCAGCGCTCGACGGCTTCGAACAGGTTAACCTTGCCTACCGAGCGGCCCGAGCCACGTGCTATACCGTCCTCGATAGAGAAAAGCAGCGCCGGCACGTGATATCGGTTGGTAAGGCGGCTCGCCACGATGCCCTTAACGCCCTCGTGCCAACCTTCGCCGCCCACGACGATTGCGCGCCCGCCGTCATAAGTCTCCTCGACCTTTGCCATGGCATCGCGCGTGAGCTCCGCCTCGATCTCGCGACGCTGTCGGTTGATCTCCTCGAGCTCGGCCGCCAGCGCGCTTGCCTCGATAGGATCGCGGGCAAGCAGCAAGTCGAGCGCCAGCTTGGGATCGGCCATGCGGCCGGCGGCGTTTAAGCGGGGAATGAGCGAGAACGATAGACCGTCCGCCGTAATGGTAGAAAGGTCGGCCTTGGCGAGCGCTGCAAGCGCAATGTAGCCGGGACGAGCCGTCACGCGCATCTGTTGGATGCCCTCAGCGACCAGCGCGCGGTTCTCGGGCGTCAACGGCATCATGTCGGACACGGTGCCCAGCGCCGCAACCTCAATCAGCGAACGCCAATACGACGGCTTGTCCAAACGCTCACCCAAAACCTGCACCAGCTTGAGCGCCACACCGGCACCGGCAAGTTCACGCGAGGGCCCCTCATCCTCGAGTTTAGGGTCGGTCAGGGGCACGCCCTGCGGCACCTGGTCGGACGGCTCATGATGGTCCGTAACCACCAGATCGATTCCCAGGCTCTCCAGATAGGAGACCTCTTCCTTGGCCGCGATACCGTTATCGACGGTCACGATCAGATTGGGTTGGGCGAGCTTGTTGACGCGGTCGAGCGCCGCGCACGAAAGGCCATATCCCTCGTCAAAGCGGTGCGGGATGAATGGTGTGACATCGGCGCCAAACGTCCGCAGCGCCTCGGTCAACAGACAAGTCGACGTAATGCCGTCGACGTCAAAATCACCAAAGACGGCGATGCGTTCGTGGTTGCGAATGGCGCGCTCGACACGATCGGCAACAACCGACATGCCCGGAATGACGAGCGGATCGGCCCAATCACGGTCGAGCGAAGGCGTCAAAAATAGCTGTCCTTCCTCAATCGAGGCAATGCCGTGCGCAACCATAATGCGTGCCACCAGCCCGGGTATGCCCAGACCAGCCGAAAGCTCCTTTTCGAGCTCGGGATTTTGCTGAGCGACCGCCCAGCGATGCGTCGTCTTAAGCGATGACATAGGCGCCCACCCCCGATAGGGGCAGGTCGCCGCGATACCTCTCACGGTTCATAGCGATGAGTCCTCTGTGTATGCCCGCTTCGGCAGGCAGATCTGTTGAACGGATTTATTATACCGTGCGGTACGGACGCAGAGCCTCGCAGCACGCCGTGGTTTCGGTAAACGATGCCGGTAATAGCCTCGAAATAATCGATCGTTTCAGCCGCACGGACACATACGAGCGTCTAGCATGTCCATACAAACGAGTTCACGGATAAAGGGAGTCACGGGGCATATGAAGCAATGGGTTGGACTGGGAAAGTTCCTCGCGGGGCATATGCAGGTCATCGTTCCGATTTGCGTAACGCTCGGCGTGCTCTTTCCCCAGCAGATCGGCGTACTCAAGCCCATCGTTCCCGCCCTCTTCGCCTTTATGACGTTCCAAGGTGCGCTCAGCAACACCTTTCACCAGGTCGCTGAGGTGTTCCGCCGTCCCCTGCACCTGATTTTGGCGCTGCTCGTCTCGGCGGTGCTTATTCCCATAGCAGCCTATGCCATGGGATCGCTGTTCTTTAGCTCCAATCCCAACCTTGTCTGCGGCATCGTGCTCGAGTACAGCGTACCCGTGGCGGTCACTGCCTTTATGTGGATTAGCATGTTCGGCGGCAACGGCCCGCTCGCGCTCACCATCATCCTGACGTCCTCGGTTATCTCGCCTGTGACGATTCCGCTCACGCTGAAGCTCTTGCTGGGTGCCACCGTCTCGATCGATGTGCCGAGCATGATGCAGGACATGGCCTTTATGATCGCCATCCCCGCCGTGCTCGGCATCGTGATCAACGAGCTCACACGTGGATGGGGACACGAGAAGCTCTCCCCCGCGCTCTCGCCCGCCTGCAAGTTCATGATGATGGGCGTTATCGCCTCCAACTCCACCGCCATGAGCGAGTACGTGCTGCACATGAACGCGGTGCGCCTAGAAGTCGCCCTCTTTATTTTGACCTTCGCCATCAGCGGCTTTGTCATCGGTTTTCTGGTCGCCCGTGCACTGCATCTGCCATATAGCGAGACAACTACCATGTGCTTTACCTGCGGCATGCGTAACATCTCTTCGGGCGCCGTCATCGCCACGCAGTACTTTCCAGGCGAAGTCGTGTTTCCCGTCATGTGCGGAACGCTGTTTCAGCAGATACTCGCCTCGCTTGTCGGGCATCTCTTTGAGCGTCTGACCGGCGAGGAGCGCGCCGCCCAGCGCAAGCGGGTCGAGGCCGGCCGCGACGCCATGGCACGCTAGACTGTCCGCATTACACGGGTGTTAGTCTTGCTATACGAGCGTTTCCAGATGCGCACGCAGGCGCTCAGCATCGATATCGAGCGTTGTCTCGGCATTGACCTGGGCCAAACGATAACCGACAAAGTAGGGCGAAACCACCCAACGCGGCAGCGCCTTGGCAATGGTCCGACCGCCCAGGTGATAGAAGAACAGGTTGTACGACTCTGCGCGACCACCGTGGTGCTCGTTCAGGATATAGCGCAGAGCTACCTGGATCGCATCGGCGAAGAAATCCGCCTCGGCTTGGTCTCTTGTGTCATCGCTGGCGGCGATTCCCTGCGGGGCTGAAACGTTGATCTCAAAGAACCCCATGATCGGTTCAGTTGAGATGTTGACCGCGATTCTCCCCTGTTGCCAGACATTGATGCCTTCGAAATTGGCGGAAGTCAGCGAAGCATAACCGTCCTCCTGCTCCAGACCCACAATCTGCATGTGCGGATGAACGAGACTACCGCCCGAGAGCGGACCCTTGTTCTTGTACATCAGCACGCTTCGATACTGCTGCGAATCGATCATCTGCTGCCAGCAATCCAGGGCAAACCTCATCACATGGTGGAGTTCATCTGGCTCATAGGTCGCCAGGTCGGCATCGTGATCGGCTGACTCGATCAGCACGGTTTGACGGGTGGCGCGCAGGGTTTTGAACTTATTCTCGAGCCAGATGCAGTCGCCGTCGCGCCGGATGATATTGGCGAGTCCCTCGGTATCGCAAAAGGGGCACGCGGTGCCAGGGCGCCGGTTGTCGTCGGGCTTGCCGCTCGCCTGCTGAACGTCAAATACCAGCGCCACGGGTTACGCCTCCAGCGGCACGATCTTGGTGCCATGGAGCTCGGAGACGCCCAATGCCGCCGCCACGGTATCGCGGTTGGCCGTGGAAATGCCGCCGCCGGGAAGGATGGTCAGGCGGTCGCCCGCATACTCGACAAGACGCGATAGGTGCTCCAGATTGTCCTCGATCGACGTTCCGGCAGCGCCACCATGTGTCAGGATGCGCGTGATGCCGCAGTCGGCGAGTGTGTCGACGGCATCGAGCTGAGCCTCGAGCGAGAGCTGGTCAAAGGCCATGTGGAAGGTGATGTCGATGGGCTCACGCTTGCACTCCTCGGTCGCGCAGCCCGCAGCCATCACGAGGGCGCCGAGTGTAAGCTCATCGAGTGCCCATCCGCCAGCGCAGGGTTTGCAGCAGCCAAAGACCAAGCCGTCGACGCCCGCACTCACGGCAAGGCCCAAATCCACCTCCATCATGCGCAGCTCGTCCTGGTTGTAGTGAAAGTCGCCGCCACGCGGACGGATCATGCACATCACTCGCGCGTCATGCTCGTGAGCATAGCTGACCGTAGCGCTGATAACGCCAGCCGAGGGCGTAGTACCACCGACGGCAAGGTTGTCACAAAGTTCGATACGCCTTGCACCGGCATCGATAGCCGCCGGCACTCGCTCAAAGTTCTCGGCACAAAACTCGTACAGCATAGATAGACCCCCAGATGACAAACGTTTTCCGATGGGCATTGTCGCACGCCTCCATGAAGTTGCGGTGGAATAGGGACTGTTTTGGCCTCTGAGGTTCCCATTTAGTCCCTATTCCACCGCAACTTAAAGGGGGTAGTCGTTGGCATCTGCCACAACGCCGATGTTTTGGCAACGACAGCGAAAGCCCGCCAGAGCGAGCAAGGTGCCTTGAAACGAGGCGGCATTGACCTTCTGGTCATGCCGCCGAAGTTGAAAGGCAGATTGCCGCTCTGGCGGGCTTGCAGCGTCGGCTGGTTACGGCGTTTGGAAAAACGCCGTAACTATCTAACCGCCCAGGTAGGCTTTACGCACGTTGTCGTCGTGGAGCAGTTCTTGGCCGGTGCCGGTCATGGTGATCTTGCCGGTCTCGAGCACGTAACCGCGCGTGGCGATGGAAAGCGCCATCTGTGCGTTTTGCTCGACCAGAAGCACCGTGGTGCCGGCCTTGTGCAGGTCCTCGACAATCTGGAAGATCTGCTCAATCAGAATCGGCGCCAGGCCCATGGAAGGCTCGTCGAGCATGAGCAGCTTGGGGTTGCTCATAAGGGCGCGGCCCATAACGAGCATCTGCTGCTCGCCGCCCGAAAGGGTGCCGGCGACCTGGCGACGGCGCTCCTTAAGGCGCGGGAACTGCTCGTAGACGCGCTCAAGGCCCGGAGCAACTGTGGACTTGGGCTGCGTGTAGGCACCCATCTCCAGGTTCTCCTCGACCGTCATCTGCAAAAAGGCGCGACGGCCCTCGGGGACCTGGGCCAGGCCCTTGCCCACCAGCTTGTCGGCAGGCGTATGGGTAATGTCCTCGCCCATAAACTTAATGGAGCCGGTCTTGGAACGCAGCAGGCCCGAGACGGTTTTAAGCGTTGTGGACTTACCGGCGCCGTTGGCACCAATCAAGGCCACGATCTCACCCTCGTTGACGTTAAAGGAGATGTCCTTGATGGCGTGGATAGCGCCGTACCAGACGTTGATGTTGTAGACGGAAAGCATCGGCTCTGCCATTTAGTTCTTCCCCTTATCCTGCTTGCCCAGATATGCCTCGATAACGGCGTCGTTGTTCTGGATTTCCTCAGCCGTGCCCTTGGCAATGACCTTACCAAAGTTGAGCACGCAGATGCCCTCGCAGATGTTCATAACGAGTGACATATCATGCTCGATAAGCATGATGGCAATGCCAAAGGTGTCGCGGATCTTGACGATATTCTCCATGAGCTCTGCGGTCTCGGACGGATTCATGCCGGCGGCAGGCTCGTCGAGCAGCAGCAGCTTGGGATTGGTGGCAAGTGCACGGACGATCTCCAGGCGGCGCTGAGCGCCGTAAGGCAGCGAGCCGGCCTGTTCGTTTGCCAGATGTTCCATATCAAAGATGGACAGCAGCTCCATGGCGCGCTCGTGAGCAGCCTTCTCGTGCTTCCAGTACGTCGGCAGGCGCAGCACGCCCTCAAAACCGGAATAGCGCTCCTGATTGTGCAGACCGACCTTAACGTTATCCTCCACCGTCATGGTGTTGAACAGGCGGATGTTCTGGAAGGTACGGGCGATGCCCATACGGTTGACCTGATAGACCGACTTGCCTGAAGTGTCCTCACCGTCGAGCAGGATGGTGCCGTGCGTGGGCTGGTACACCTTGGTGAGCAGGTTGAAGACCGTGGTCTTACCGGCGCCGTTGGGACCGATCAGACCGGCGATCTCGGTCTTGCCGATAGTCAGGCTAAAGTCGTCGACTGCCTTAAGGCCACCGAACTCAATGCCCAGGTGGATGCACTCGAGTGCCGGGCGCTCGCCCAGGTCACGGTCGGGAACGATGGCGCCAGAAGGATACGGGACCATCTTGCCCTTGTTGAACTCAAATTTACTGGGCATCGGCTGCCACCTCCTTCTTGGAAGCAAAGCGGTCCTTGACGCGTGCGAAGAACGCCTTGAGCTGCGGGTTGTTGGTAAAGATCATGACCAGGATCAACACGATGGCGTAGATGAGCATGCGGTAGTCCGAGAACTGACGGAGCAGCTCGGGAAGCACCGTGAGCAACGCCGCCGCGATGACGGAACCGCGCATGTTGCCCAGGCCGCCCAGGACCACGAACACCAGAATGAGGATCGACGTGTTGAAGTCGAACTTGGTGGCGGAGAGCTGCGAGAAGTTACCGCCGAAGAGAGCTCCGGCAGCACCGGCGAGGGCAGCGGAAACCACGAAGGCGATCATGCGGTACTCCGTGACGGAGATGCCTACGGACTCGGCTGCAATCTTGTTATCGCGCACGGCCATAATGGCACGGCCGGTACGGCTGCGGACCAGGTTGAGCACGATCACGAGTGCGACCATGACCAGGATGGCACCGGCGAGGAAGGTCGAGTACGTCGACACGCCCGAGGCGCCCTGGGCGCCCTTGATGATGGCGGTGCCGTCCTCGAGCAGGTGCAGGTCGTCGATCGTAGAGTTGCCCGTGATGTTAAAAATCACGTGCAGGCCGCGGGAGTCGACGCCCACAATGAGGCAGGTGACGATCTCTTTGATGATCTCGCCAAAAGCCAGGGTCACGATGGCCAGATAGTCGCCGCTCAGGCGCAGGACCGGGATACCAATCAAGAAGCCCAAGATGGCAGCGGCGATGGCGCCGACCACGATGCTGATGATAAGGCGCACAGGATCGGAGGGAACGGCGCTCTCGAGGGCGACCGCGGTGACGATGCCCGTGTAGGCACCGACACTCATAAAGCCCGCATGGCCCAGCGACAGGTCGCCCGCGATGCCGACGACAAGGTTGAGGGAAATGGCCATGACGATGTAGGCCGTAATAGGAACCAGCTGACCGGCGATCATGCGCGGAATCATGTGGCTCGACTGCATAAAGAACACGATGGCGAAGGCCACGATGCACATGGCGTACGTGACAAAGTCGTGACGCGTCTGCTTATCTTTAAGAAACTTCATAACGCTCACCTACACCTTCTCGGGGACGTACTTGCCCAAGAGGCCGGCAGGCTTGACGAGCAGGACGATGATCAAAACACCAAAGACGATAGAGTTGGCAAGGCTCGTGGAAATGTAAGCCTGCGCCATCGCCTCGATGATGCCGATGAGAATACCGCCGACAAAGGCGCCGGGGATGGAACCGATGCCACCGAAGACGGCGGCGTCGAAGGCCTTGATGCCAGGCATGGCGCCCGTCGTGGGCTGCAGCACCGGCGAGTAGGAGCACAGCAGCACGCCGGCGATGGCGGCAAGGGCAGAGCCGATGGCAAACGTCATCGAGATGGTGCGGTTGACGTTGATGCCCATGAGCTGAGCGGCGGCCTTGTCCTCGGACACGGCGCGCATGGCTTTGCCCATCTTGGTCTTACCTGTAAAGAACATCAGGCCGGCCATGATAACCAGGCAGGCGACGATGGTGACGAGCGAGACGGCGCTTACGTTGAACTTGGCCAAGAACTCCGGCACCTGGAAGGTGACGAGCGAAGTGAAGTTCTTGGGCGTGGCGCCCCACAGAAGCTGCGCGGCGTTCTGCAGGAAGTAAGACACGCCGATAGCCGTGATCAGAACGGCCAGCGGGCCTGCTTGGCGCAGCGGCTTATAGGCCAGACCCTCAATGAGAACACCGAGAACCGTGCAGGCCACACAAGAGAGAACTACAGATGCCCAGCCCGGGAGGCCGAGATACGACGTGGCGCAGAACGAGACATAGGCACCGACCATGATGACGTCGCCGTGAGCGAAGTTGAGCATCTTGGCGATACCGTAGACCATGGTGTAGCCCAACGCGATGATGGCGTAGACGCTGCCCATGGACAGGCCGTTGACCAGGTATTGGATAAAGACCGTCATGTTCCACATCCCCCTTTCGAATAGGTTTCCAGTTGATGTATGAAACAGGGACGTTACATCGTCCCTAGATACCAAGCAAGCAGGGAAGGCCAAAACCTCCCCTGCTTGGGATCAAAACCGCTCTATGTAAGGCGGCCTATTAGGCCTGTACGTACTTGCCGTCGGTGATGACGTACGCCGTGGGCTCCTTCTGGACCTGACCCTTATCGTTCCAGGTGAGCTTACCGGTCAGACCGTCAACGGTAATCTTGAGCATAGCCTTCGACAGTTTCTCGGCGGCCTCGGTCGGATCGGCGTCGACACCAAGACCGGCCTCCTTGACGGCCTCGGCCACCGCGTGCACGCCGTCGTAGGCGTCGGCGGCAAACTGGTCGGGGGTATCGCCGTACTTATCCTTGTAAGCGTTAACGAAGTCGGCGTTCTTCTCGTCGTCGGCGGAGAACGGGGTCATGAGCAGCAGACCCTCGGCAAGAGAGGTGTCGAAACCCTCAACGCCCAGGATGCCGTCCATGCCATCGCAGCCCATCATCTTGACGTCGTAGCCCATGTCCTTGGCGTTCTTGAGCAGGACGGACGCCGGCGTGTAGTAGATCGGCGCAAAGATCATGGTGGCGCCGGCCTGCTTGGCCTTGGTCAGCTGGTTGGTAAAGCTCGTGGCGGAGTCGTCCTTAAAGGTCTCCTCGTCGACAATCTCGAGCTTGGACTCAGCGGCCTGGGCCTTAAAGGAATCTGCGATGCCCGAAGAATAGGCGTCGCCGGAGTTATAGAACAGCACGAACTTCTCGTCCGCATATTTCTCTGCCAGGAACTTGGCAGCGTTGACACCCTGGTTGGGGTCGGTGAAGCAAACCTGGAAGACGCAATCCTTGCCGTCGGTGACGTCCTCGGAGGACGCGGACGGGGTGATCATGAACGTCTTGGGGTCGTTACCGCACTCTGCGGCAACGGCAACCGACGCACCCGTGGTGGTCGGACCGACGAGGGCCTGCATGCCCCAGTCGAGCAGGGTGTTGAAGGCGTTGACGGCCTTCTCGCCGTCGGCCTGGTCATCCTCGGCCTTGCTGGCAAGCGGCAGCTCCTTGGTCGAGAAATCCTTGCAGCCAAGCTCGACACCCTGGGTAACGGACTTGCCGTAGGACGCGTTGGCGCCGGTCAGCGGGCCGATGGTGCCAATCTTAAACGAAGCGTCGCCCGACGCGGAACCGCTGTCGCCGCCGTTGGAGGAGCAGCCAGCTAGAATGGACATCGCCCCCAGACCTGCTGCGCTCGCGATAACGCTCCTGCGATTCATAACAGGGTTCAATGACTTACCGGTGAGGCTCGACATGCGGCTCTCCTCTCAAATCTCGTCGGGTTTCGGGTACCCGACAGGCCATCCTTCGCCGTGTTCGGCGTTCGCAAAATAGTAGACGCTTTAGTTGAGAAAAGTGGCGATTATTTCAACTTTTCTTTTGCTTTGTCCATTTATCCATAATTATGCGTATTTCTATCGGTTTATACAGTTTAGCCACTTTATTGTGTGAAAGTAATATTTCCATTCTGTTACAAGCGCCCCTGCCCTGATTAAAACAGCCTCACCGGTCGCGTTTTGTACGCACCTAGGCGGCGATGTACTTGCCGTCCTGAATCACATAGGCTGTAGGTCGTATGTAGTGAGCATGTTTCCAATGTTTCCGCAGCGTTTCGGGGGTGCCGTTTTGTGCGACTCCTGTTAACTGGCGAGCACGCGCCCTCGGTTCACGCTAGAATGCACTCAACCTTTAAGCGGTTAATCCATCCATAAGATGCACGAAGGAGCTATCTATGAGCGAACCCCTGCGCACCGTGAACGTCGGCCTCATCGGTCTGGGAACCGTCGGCGGCGGCGTGGCCCGTCTGATCAAGAGCCACCACGATGAGTACCTGGCAGCCTACGGCATCGACCTTAAGCTGACCCGCGCCTGCGCGCTTGCTTGGGAGCAGGCCGAATCGGCAGGCATTGAGCGCGAGGCCTTTACGAGTGACTGGCACGACGTCGTCACCGACCCCGCCGTCGACATCGTCGTCGAGCTGATCGGCGGCGAGCATCCCGCAACCGAGATCTTTACCACTGCCTTTGAGCACGGCAAGCACGTCGTCTCTGCCAACAAGGCCCTGCTGGGCCGTCACGTCGAGACGCTTGCCGAGAAGGCGCGTGCGTGCGGCGTGCAGATTAAGTGCGAGGCCAGTTGCGGCGGCGGCATCCCCATCGTGAGCACGCTTGAGCACGACCTGGTGGGCAACAAGATCCTGACCATCGCCGGCATCCTCAACGGCACCACCAACTATATCCTGTCGCGCATGGACGCCGAGGGCGCCGATTACGCCGACGTGCTCGCCGACGCGCAGGCCAAGGGCTATGCCGAGGCCGACCCGTCCGCCGACGTCGACGGCTTCGACGCCGCCAGCAAGACGGCCATCCTCGCCTCCATCGGCTTTGGCACCCGCGTTACCACCGATGATGTGTACCAGCAGGGTATCCGCACCATCGGCGCCGAGGACATCGCCCAGGCCCGCGAGCTCGGCTACACCATTAAGCTGCTCGGCATCGCCCGCAACACCGACGCCGGCGTCGACGTCCGCGTGCATCCCACGCTGATCCCCGCCGACCACATGCTTGCCAAGGTCAACGGCGCCATGAACGCTGTTTACGTAGTGGGCGACGCCGTGGGCGAGACCATGTTCTACGGTGCCGGCGCAGGCTCCTTCCCCACCGCGAGCGCCGTCGTGGGCGATATCCTGTCGCTCTCCGAGCAGATCAGCCGGGGCGTGGCTCCGCTGCCCGAGATTGAGCCCTATGGTCACAACCTCGCCTTTAAGCCCATGGACGAGCTCCAAACCAAGTACTATGTGCGCCTGAAGGTCGCCGACCGCGTGGGCGCCCTGTCCGAGACGGTCGACATCTTTGCCAAGCACAACATTTCGATCTCGCTCATCGACCAAGTCGAGGACGGCAAGTCGGGTGTCAGCGATGCCTGCTCGGTCATCTTCCTGACGCACCGCGCACTCGAGAAGGACGTCCAGGCTGCCGCCGCGGAGCTTGCCAGCGTCGACTGCGTGGCCGAGGTCGCCAACGTCCTGCGCATCGAGGACGTCGAGGCCTGGACCGAAGGCGTCATGGCCAACTAGTTCGGTTTACACCCCACAACGCATTTGCTCGAAGGGCTCCCGTCTGGTCTTGGACGGGAGCCCTTTTATTTGCACGCTCGGGGCGCATTGACGCGATCCGCGTTTGAACAATTTGACCGTTCGGTGTCAACCAGGGATACCGCTCACCGATAAGCAGACATGTTTGCTTTTGTCCGCCGCTATCCTGTGCTGCGTACGTCCACCCCCGAAGAATGGAGGCACCATGTTGCTCGAGGGCAAGAAAGCAATCATCACCGGAGGCACGCGCGGTATCGGCTATGCCATCGCCTGCCGCTTTATCGAGGAGGGTGCCACCGTCACCGTCTTTGGCTCGCGTCAGGAGACCGCCGATGCGGCCGTTGAGAAGCTGACAGCCGTCTATCCCGACGCCAAGGTCTGGGGTCGCTCCTGCGACCTCACCTCACTCGAAGCCGTGACCGAGGCCTTTACCCAGGCTGCAGCCGATATGGGCGGTCTCGATACGGTCGTCAACAACGCCGGAATCTCCCAGCGCTCACCCCTTTTGGACTATACAGCCGAGGAGTTCGCCAAAGTTATGGACCTCAACGTCGTCGCCGTCTTTAACGGTCACCAGGCTGCCACCAAGATCATGACCGAGGCCGGCCACGGCGGCACCATCACTACCACAAGCTCGATGGTCGCCAAGTACGGCCAGCCCTCTGGCGTCGGCTACCCCACGTCTAAGTTTGCCGTCAACGGCATGGTCCAGTCGCTCTCGCGCGAGCTCGCCCCCATGGGCATTCGCGTCAACGCCGTTGCCCCAGGCGTAACCAAGACCGATATGGTCGCCAACCTGCCCGAAGAGGTCATCAAGCCCATCATCGCCACTATTCCGCTCGGTCGCATGGGCGAGCCCGAGGACGTTGCCAACGCCTTCGTTTTCCTTGCGAGCGACATGTCCTCCTATGTCACGGGCGCCATCCTCCCCGTCGACGGGGCAGCCCGCTCCTAAAGGTCGAAAGTTTCGGCTTCGAACCTCAACAGAGTTCAACGCAAAAGGCGCGCTGTCCGCATCAACCGCAGGCAGCGCGCCTTCTATTATTTGGACGGAACCCGTATCCCGACATTCCTTGCTACTTGCCGTCGTCGTCCTGGGCTTCATCGCGCGCGTAGAGCTCCAGCATGCGGCGGCGGTATTCGTGTACGGCGAGCTTGGCGCGCTCAAGGCGGCGGCGCTCACGCGGAGTCAGCTCGGACGGGTCAACCTCATCACCATAGGTCTTATCGGCAAGAAGACGCGCCGCGTCCACGATGCGGGCATCGATGTGGCCGCTCGCCGCCTCGGCGGAAAGACGCTCAGCAATCGTATCGAGCGTAGGCAGGCCCTCGAATACGCGACCATGGCCATGCGAGGTCAGCAGCTCGTGCTCGCGTGCGAGCAGGCTCGCCAAATCGTGATGGGCGCGCAGGATGTCAAGTGCATCGGATGGATGCTCGGCAACCTCTGCCACGGCGGCGACCGGCGCGGCGTCGACCACGCGGTAGAAGAGCTGCGCGAGCAATGGCATCAAGAACACCGTGATGGCACCGGCGGCAACCATGACCGACGCAATATCTTGCGACAGCGCGCCCGCGTTGACGGCCACGCTCGTTACGGCAACGATGATCGGCAGCGCCGTGGTGCAGTAGAGCGCCACGGTAATGCGGCCATACGCCGACACATCGCGCGTCGCGGGACAAATGCTCATAGAGATGAGAATGGGCACGGCACGAATGATCAGCAGCGCCAAGATAAAGCCCACGAGCAGCCCGGGGCGCGACACCACGGCCGTCAGGTCGATCTTAGCGCCCGACACGGTAAAGAACACCGGGATCAAAAAGCCGTAGGCCAGGCCGTCGAGCTTGGTCTCAAGCGTATGGTTGCCCTCGGGGATGATATAGCGCAGGACAAAGCCGGCGGCAAAAGCGCCCAATACGATATCGAGGCTAAAGATGGCCGAGAACGCCACGAGCGTGACCAAAATAAGCACTGTCAGGCGTACGAACGTCTGCGACGTGGTATCGGCGCGCTCCTCGACAAACGCAAAGAAGCGGCTGCCGACGCGTTTGGAGCGGCTGGGGACCACGGCAAGTAGCACGCACACGGCGGCAAATAAGCCCAAGATCAGCAGCGTCTCGATGCCCGTACGGGCAGACAGCAGTACCGACATGGCGAGCACGGGGCCGAGCTCGCCCCACGTACCATAGGCAAGAATCGAATCACCGACGCGCGTTCCGGCAAGCAACCGCTCGCGCAAGATGGGCATGAGCGCTCCAAGCGCCGTCGAGGTCAAGGCGAGCGTCACGGCGATACCATCGAAATGGCTGACCGAGAACCACGGGGTAAAGCGCACGGCAAGCCAGGCGATGCCAAACGTGACGACCCACGTCGCCATACCGTAGCGCCCCTCGACGCCCGTGATGTTCTTGGGATCGATCTCAAAGCCGGCAAGCAGGAACAAAAAGGCCAGACCGAGCTCGGACACAAGCGAGACCTCGGCATCAACATGGATGACGCCGAGCATATGAGGTCCCAGCACCGCGCCGAACATGAGCAAAAAGACCGTTTCGGGAACGGGTTTTCCAGGAATCGCCGAGGCGATGAAGGGGCTTGCAAAGGCCACGAGTGCGATGATGGCGAGCGAAACAAATGCCATGTGATGCCTTTCTCTTGTTTGCGCTTCACTGTAGCACCCTCGCCGTCCTCAACGCGCCGCGAGCTGTCGTATCATAGTGACGTTTACAAACATGTGGCTCAAGGCGACCGCGAGGCTTGCCCCGTAAACCGACCGCTGCCGCATACCGTACCGTACGCCCAACCGATCAGGAAGGCAGGAACCAATGGTCTCTCGTATCTACGTGGAGAAGAAACCCGGGTTCGACGTCGAGGCTCAGCAGCTCAAGGGCGAGCTGACCGAAATTCTCGGCATCAAGGGCATCGAGGCCCTGAGGATCATCAACCGCTACGACGTCGAGGGCATCGACGAGGAGCTTTTCCGCTCCTGCGTGCCGACCGTCTTTAGCGAGCCCCAGGTCGATGTGACCTACGACGAGCTCCCCGCAAGCGATGGCGCCGTCTTTGCCGTCGAATTCCTGCCTGGCCAGTTTGACCAGCGCGCCGACTCCGCCAGCGAGTGCGTGCAGCTCATCAGCCAGGGCGAGCGCCCCGCCGTGCGCTCCGCCAAGGTCTATATGATCTCGGGCGCCCTGGACGAGGCCGCCATCGAAGCCATCAAGCACTACGTGGTGAACCCCGTCGAAGCGCGCATCGCCTCGCTCGACCTGCCCGAGACGCTGTACATGGAGACCCCCGAGCCCCAGCCCGTCGAAGTGCTCGACGGCTTCCGCGAGCTCGATGAAGCCGGCCTTGCCGCCTTTATCGCCGATCGCGGTCTTGCCATGGACGAGGCGGACATCGCCTTCTGCCAGCAGTACTTCCGCGATGAGGACCGCGACCCCACCATCACCGAGATCCGCGTGATCGACACCTACTGGTCCGACCACTGCCGCCACACCACCTTCGGCACCGTCCTAGATGACGTGACGATCGACGACGCCGTGGTGCAACAGGCCTTCGACCGCTACATGGAGATGCGCCACGAGCTCGGTCGCGACGCCAAGCCCGTCTGCCTCATGGACATGGGCACCATCGGCGCCAAGTACCTCAAGAAGACCGGCGTCATGACCGATGTCGATGAGTCCGAGGAGATCAACGCCTGCACCGTCAAGGTGAAGGTCGATGTCGATGGCGAGGACCAGGACTGGCTGTTCCTCTTTAAGAACGAGACCCACAACCACCCGACCGAGATCGAGCCCTTCGGCGGTGCCGCCACCTGCGTGGGCGGCGCCATCCGCGACCCGCTCTCGGGCCGCAGCTACGTGTACCAGGCCATGCGTGTCACCGGCGCCGGCGACCCCACCGTCCCGGTTTCCGAGACGCTCGAGGGCAAGTTGCCGCAGCGCAAGCTCGTAACCACCGCTGCCGCCGGCTACTCCAGCTATGGCAACCAGATCGGCCTTGCCACCGGCCAGGTCAACGAACTCTATCACCCCGGTTACGTGGCCAAGCGCATGGAGGTTGGCGCCGTCGTGGGCGCTACCCCGGCAAACCACGTTCGTCGCGAGTGCCCCGCCCCCACCGACAAGATCATCCTGCTGGGCGGCCGCACCGGCCGTGACGGCATCGGTGGCGCCACCGGCTCCTCCAAGACCCAGAACACCGAGTCCATTGAGACCTCGGGTGCCGAGGTCCAGAAGGGCAACGCCCCGGTCGAGCGCAAGCTGCAGCGTCTGTTCCGCCGCGGCGATGCCTGCCGTCTGATCAAGCGCTGCAACGACTTTGGCGCCGGCGGCGTCTCGGTCGCCGTGGGCGAGCTTGCCGACGGCCTGTATGTCGACCTTGATACCGTAACCAAGAAGTACGACGGCCTGGACGGCACCGAGCTCGCCATTTCCGAGTCCCAGGAGCGCATGGCCTGCGCCGTCGCCGACGGTGACGTCGAGGAGTTCATGGGCTACGCCGCCGAGGAGAACCTGGAGGCAACCGTCATCGCCGAGGTTACCGCCGAGCCGCGCATGCGCATGGCATGGAACGGCGTCGCCATCGTCGATCTGTCCCGCGAGTTCCTCAACTCCAACGGTGCACCCAAGCACCAGGTCGCCCACGTCTGCGCCCGCAGCGTGTGGCAGCCCAGCTGGACCGGCACCACACTTGCCGAGCGCATGACCTCGCTCGTCACCGATCTTAACGTCGCCTCCAACAAGGGCCTTTCCGAGCGCTTCGACTCCACCATCGGCGCCGCGACCGTGCTCAT
Source organism: uncultured Collinsella sp. (assembly GCA_900542085.1). GTDB lineage: Bacteria > Actinomycetota > Coriobacteriia > Coriobacteriales > Coriobacteriaceae > Collinsella. The sequence continues at coordinate 45,430 of UQMK01000010.1, read as the reverse complement.
GCCCTTTGGTGGCAAGACGCAGCTCACTCCGAGCTCTGCCATGGTCGCCAAGTTCCCCGTGGACGGCGAGACCACCACGGCGAGTGCCATGGCATGGGGCTTCAACCCCTATCTGATGGAGGCCGACCAGTTTGCGGGCGCCTATCTGTCCGTGGTCGAATCCATCGCCAAGCTCGTGGCCGCTGGCTTTGAGCACAAGCGCACCTACCTCTCCTTCCAGGAGTACTTCGAGCGCTTGCGCACCGAGGCCGAGCGCTGGGGCAAGCCCATGGCTGCCGTCCTGGGCGCCCTTATGGCTCAGGTCGACCTGGGTGCCGGCGCCATCGGCGGCAAGGACTCCATGAGTGGCTCGTTTGAGGACGAAGCCGGGGAGCTCAACGTTCCGCCGACCCTGATCAGCTTCGCTGTCGCTGTGGGTAAGGCCGCCCGCGCCGTCTCCCCTGAGTTCAAGGGCCTCACGCACCGCGTCGTCCGCATCGCCCCCGCCACCTATGGCGAGGACTACCGCCCCGACGCCCATCAGCTGCTCGCCGCGTTTGACGCCGTCGAGGCGCTCACCGCCACCGGCGCAGCCCTGGCCGTCTCCACGCCCGGCTACGGCTGCGGCGCCGAGAGCCTCTTTAAGATGTGCGTCGGCAACCAGATCGGTATCGAGCTTGCCGAGGATGTGGACGTGGAGAGCCTCTTCACCCCGCTCTACGGCAGCTTCATCGTCGAGCTCGCCGAGGATGCCGAGCTGCCCGAGGTCGCCGACGGTGTTGTCGTCGAGCCCCTGGGCACCACCGTCGAGGGCTATGTCATCGACACCGGCTCCGAGGTCATCGAGCTCTCCGAGCTCCAGGAGACCTGGGAGAGCGGCATCGAGGGCGTCTTCGCCTACCGCAGCGCCGGCGAGACCCCCGAGGTCGAGACCATCGACTTCCGCGCCAAGGACATCCACGTGTACGGCGGCGCCAAGATCGCCCGCCCGCGCGTGATCATCCCCGTGTTCCCCGGCAACAACTGCGAGTACGACAGCGCCCGCGCCTTCCGCGCCGCCGGCGCCGAGGCCGACACCTTCGTGATCAACAACCTCACGCCCGAGGCCGTCGCCGAGAGCACCCACGAGCTTGCCCGCCGCATCCGTGCAAGCCAGATCGTCATGATCCCCGGCGGCTTCTCGGGCGGTGACGAGCCCGACGGCTCCGCCAAGTTCATCACGGCGTTCTTCCGCGCTCCCGAGGTCACCGAGGCAGTCCGCGACCTGCTCAAGGCCCGCGACGGCCTGATGCTGGGCATCTGCAACGGCTTCCAGGCCCTGATCAAGCTCGGTCTGGTGCCCTACGGCGACATCGTCGACGCCACGCCCGATGCGCCCACGCTGACGTTCAACACCATCGGTCGCCATCAGAGCCGTCTGGTGCGCACCCGCATCTCGTCCAACCTGTCCCCGTGGCTGTCGCAGTGCAGCCTGGACGACCCCTACACCGTCGCCATCAGCCACGGCGAGGGCCGCTTTGTCGCCAATGACGAAGTACTCGCCCAGCTGATTGCAAACGGCCAGGTCGCCACGCAGTACGTGGGCGAGGACGGCAAGCCCAGCATGGACCTTTCCGTCAACCCCAACGGCTCCGCACTCGCCATCGAGGGCATCACGAGCCCCGACGGCCGCGTCCTGGGCAAGATGGGCCATGCCGAGCGTCGTGGCGACAACCTGTACCGCAACGTGCCCGAGCATGTCCCCGGCGATAAGTTCATGCCGATCTTTGAGAGCGGCGTAGCCTACTTCGCCTAAACCTTTCCCATCGGGTACAATCCCTTCGGGTAACAACACCCGCCATCGGCACGCCCGGTGGCGGGTTCTTTTTTGCTTCGCGCATACAGGAAGGACATCATGGAAAGCCGCAAGCCGTATCTCGCCACCCTGCCCGGACTCATCCTGGGCTGCCTCGTTTGTTGCGCGCTCTGGGGCTCCGCCTTCCCCTGCATCAAGATCGGCTACGGCCTCTTTGGCATTCCCGCGCACGACAGCGCCTCGCAGCTGCTCTTCGCGGGTCTGCGCTTCACCCTTGCCGGCATGCTGGTCATTGTTGGCATGAGCGTGGCCCAGCGCCGACCGCTCGTTCCGCAAGCCCGTGATATCAAGCCCATCTGTATCTTGTCGCTCTTCCAGACCATTGGCCAGTACTTCTTTTTCTACCTTGGTCTCTCCCGTGCAAGCGCTATGTCAAGCTCCATCATCGAGGCCAGCGCCAACTTCCTAGCCATCCTCTTTGCCGCCCTGGCATTTCACACCGAGAGGCTCAATACGGCCAAGGTGCTTGGCTGTGTGCTGGGCTTTGCCGGCGTCGCGCTCGTCAACCTTTCGGGCGCGGATGGCACCTTTGGCTTTACACTCGACGGCGAGGGTTTTATCTTGGCTTCCACCGTTGCGGGCGCTCTGTCGACCTGTCTCATTGGCATCTTCTCGCGCGAGCATGACGGCGTCTTGCTCGCCGGCTGGCAGTTTTTAGTCGGTGGCGTGGTCCTTACCGCCATCGGGTTTTTGATGGGCGGCACGTTGTCCCCCACCGAAATCGTCCCCGCCATCGCGCTCATCATTTATATGGCACTCATTTCCGCCGTCGCGTACTCGCTGTGGTCCCGTCTGCTCGCCGTCAACCCCGTCAGCCGCGTTTCGGTCTTTGGCTTTATGAACCCGGTCTTTGGCGTGCTGCTGAGCGCGCTGCTGCTCGGCGAGGGCGCCGGCACGAGCCCCGTTACCGTCATCGTTGCCCTGCTGTTGGTCTGCGGCGGTATCATCATCGTCAACAAACCCAAAAAAGCCTAGCGAGCTCACCTTTTTAGGGAGGGTGTTCGCACACTTTATCTTAATGGAGTACATCGGTGAGCCGAGGGCCGCCACGCACGCCAGCGTGCGCCCCTTTTTTTCTAGCGTATCTGGACGCCGGCCTTCTTCTTCTCGCGCTTTACGCGGTAGAGCTCCGCGTCGGCAGTGCGAAGCAAGTCTTGCCAGGTATCGACGCCATCACCAACCCGTGCGTAGCCGATGGACATCCGCAACAGATACGGAACCTCGGCGCGCGCGAGCTCGTCGTTGATCGTCGCGCACAGATGCATGATATCCTGCTCCGCCGCCGCCTTTTGAAGCACCACGAACTCATCGCCGCCATAACGTGCGATAAAGCTACCAGACGCCGAGCAGACTTCTTTGAGCGCAGTGGAGATGACCTGAAGAGCATGGTCACCCTCCACATGTCCATAGCGATCGTTAATCTGCTTAAAGCCGTCGGCGTCCATCATAAGCAGATACACATCTTCGGCCTGATCAACATTTGAGAAGAGCGACAGCATATAGGTCTCAAAACGGTTGCGATTATTAAGGCCAGTCAACGGGTCGGTCGAGATCAGCTGCTCCTGGTAGATGATGTAGAGCAGTAGGATGCTCAGCGTTATACCGACGCAAAGGCCCGGTACCGAAAACAAAACCTGGAAGGTACCGCCCACCAGAGCGGGAACCGCAAAAAAGGCGAGGGTGCGATAAATGGCCTTCTTTTGCAGGCTTTCGACTTTTCGAGCCTGAATAAAGGCATGCAAGGACGTATATATGATGTAGCAGTAGCTAACGATAGGTTGAATCATATAAAGCGCTCCGCGACGATATACGCCCTGCGCATCGATATAGAACATGGTGTGCGTCCAGTAGCTGGTAAATGCCAGCACGACCACCAATACGGTTGGCAACGTCACGAGCGCCACCCTATAGCGCGCGGTCAAAAGGCGAGAGCCCTGCACTGTCTCGGAATACAAAAACCAAATGAGGCACGCGATGGCGAACAGCGAAAACGAGACCGCGTTGGAAATCCAGTTGGCCGTGATGCCTACAGGAGTGCTCACGCCGTCCGAGAGCGTCCAGATCATATCGAAGAAAATGTAGGCAGCGGAGGTGTAGCCGAGCATGCTAAACAAGAGCTGCTGGGTGCTCGAGAACAAGGAGCGACGACTTCGCACGGCAAGCCCGATAAGAACAATCATGCATAGCACGAATATCTCTATCTTGAGTGCCTTAACCACTAGCGCCATCCCTTCAATATCCAAGTGGCCAGAATCGCCCAATTCGAATCTGGGCAACAAACACCCCCTACTCCGCAGGGATAAGGGGAATAATAGCAGAGCGCCCGAACGTCACTGCAAGACAGCTTTCGTTCGGGCGCTAAAACGGCGCGAGTTGCACGCCGGCATCATTGATGGGTACCGATTGCTACTCGCCATCGATGTCGGTCGCGACGGCTTCCTCGATGGCCTCGACACCGGCAGGCGACAGATCCTCCTTGCCTTGGCAGAACTTCTTGTCGACCCAGCCGGTCAGAATCGGAGCCATGATCGCCGTGATGATAACGGCGGTGGCGATCTGAGCGTACGCAGTGGGTGCAAGCTCGGCATAGCGCGGCGCGACCTCGGCGAGGGCGACCGGCGTGGTCATAGCCGTGCCGGCAATGGTGGAGCAAGCCACGGCAGCCTTGCCGTTACCGCCGCACAGGCGCTCGAACACAAAGGTGATGGGACCGACGACAAACAGCGTGACAAGCCCCAGCAAGATGCCGGAAATACCGCCGGTGATAAAGCTCGAAAGGCTCATGGACGCACCGAGCTGAAAACCGATGACAGCGATCGCGGGATTGGCGCCGGGGACCAGCAAGTTCTTGATGAACGGGAAGAGGTTGCCCAGAACCATACCGATGACAAGCGGCAGGATGGAGCCGACGATGGTGCCCAGTGGGATGTTGGCAAGACCCGAAACACCCAGGATGATCATGGTGACGGCGGGGCCGGCCGTAAAGAACAGGATACCGACGGCGCCCTGCTCGGACTCATCGCCGAACTCACCCATGATGCCCGTATAGAGCGCCATGTTGCAAAACGTGATGCCGCCGATGATAGACACGGAGCTCAGGCCCAGGAAGTTGTCGTTAAAGAAATATGCCACACCCAAGCCAAGGGCAGCCGCAACAACAAGCTTGGGAATCAGCACGACGATACCGGTCTTGATGGCGCCCGGCGTGGACTTAAAGCTGATGCCCGCGCCCACAAACAGCAGGATCGCGGCGACGATGGTGTTGGAGCCGCCGCGGCAGGCGGCGGTAAAGAAGCCACCGATCTCGAAGACCTGCGGGCAGAAGGTATTGAGCAAAAGGCCGACGATCATCGGGTAGATCATGATGTCACCCGGGATGCGCGGTACTTTGAATTTCTTTTGCTCGTTGGCGGTCGCTTCCTGTGCCATGAAACCCCCATTTCCGCTGATGCAGGACAAAAGCCCACGTCACGCTTTGCTACAGTAAAGTTTGACCATGGTACCAGAAGAAGCAGACCGGCTCGGTGAGAAATTCGAGTCGTTGGGCCGGGACGCTAAACGCGCCCTGCTCTTATACGAGGCTCAAAACGATATAGAACACGATGCCCGAGGCGCAGCACCACAGCATCGACTTTGTCTTGATTGCCACCGCCACGACACCGGCAGCCGCAATCCAGGGCATCAAGCCCTGCCACAAGCCGGCGTCAAAAGCGCCAGGGCTTATCAAATCGTTGGCGACCAGCGCCGCGAAGGCGGCGGGCGGAATATAACCCAAGGCCTCGGTAACGCGGGGCGACAGCGTTCTCCCGCGCAAGGCAAACGCCGGGGCAACGCGGAAAAACGCAATGGCCGCCCAAGACGACAGCCACAGGACCAAAAACTCATTAACGGGCATCGCGAGCGTCCCTTCCTTCGGCGAGAGTATCACGCGCAAGCGCCGCGGCAACGCCGACGAGCACGCTTGCCGGCACGGCGATATTCGTCCACCCCAAGAACTTGCATATGGCGACGGACACCGCAGCCAAACCGGCAGCCACGACATTGCCGCGCGACAGTCGCTGCGAAAAGAGTAGGCAGATAAAGAGCGATGTGCAGACAAAGCCCGCGATAGCGGTGGGAACATCGACAACGGCGCCGACGATGGCGCCCGTCGTGCACGAAACGCCCCATGTTGCGATGAGGATCGCGTTGAGCACAAAGGACTCGCGCGGGCCCCAATCCTCCCCCTCAATCAGCTTGGCAAGCGAGATGCCATATGCCTCCTCGGTAAGTGTCGCGGCAACAGCCAGCGTCTGACGCTTCGAGGCACCCGTCAGATACGGTGCAATCGATGCCGAGTAAAGCGCAAAGCGCGAGGAGATTGCGGCGACGCTCGCGACGATCGATGCCGCAGGCACACCTGCCAGCCACAGATTGCAGACCATAAACTGTCCGCTGCCCGTCACGAACGTGCTGCTCAGGGCAAAGACCATCCAGGGCTCCATTCCCGACTGCGCCATAATCATTCCGCACGGCGCGCCTATCGCAACATAGGTAAGCATCACCGGCCAGACGGTTTTAACGATTTTGAGCACCATAGCGTTCCTCGTCCCGATAAGATTTCCGAGCCGCATTCAACGACGCGGCAGAATCATCGCCCGATGGCAACCGAGTTCACCTACAATTGCCACCGGATCGAAAGACACAGAAAGACACAACTTTTTAGGAAGTCATTATGACAGCTATCGATCGAACGCGGGCTGCCGCGGCCTTCAAGACCTACACCGACGCCTACGATGCCGCCAATCCTCGTATCGCGCTCAAAATCGAGCATACATACCACGTTGCCGAAGTATGCGATGCCGTGGCACGCGAACAGGGCTGGTCACCGCAGGACATTGACTTGGCGTGGCTTTGCGGCCTGCTGCACGATATGGGCCGCTTTGAACAGCTGCGACGCTGGGACACGTTTAAGGATGCCGAGAGCATGAGCCATGCGGCGTTGGGTGTCGAGGTCCTCTTTGGCGAAAATCCTGCAGACGCGCCCGCGGCAACAAGTATCCGCGACTTTATCGACAACCCGGCAGAAGACGAGTTGATTCGCGCAAGCATTGCCTATCACAGCGATTTTCGCCTACCCGCGCAGCTCGACGAGCGTACGCGGCGCTTCTGCGATATCGTGCGCGATGGCGACAAGATCGACATCATGCGCACCATCGCCGACAGCACCGTCGACACCATCCTCAAAGTGGATGAGGACGCATTTCTCGCCAGCCGGTTCTCGACACCGGCGCTCGCCGCCTTTGACGAGCGCCGCTGCGTTGCACGCGACGAACGCGATGAGGCCGCCGACTACCTGGTAGGGCTCATCTGCTTTATGTTTGAGCTCGTCTATCCGGCAAGCCGCGCGCTGGCGCGCGAGCAGGGCGATATCTACCGCCTGCTCGACGCGCCCTTTGGCATCGTGCACCCCTTTACCGACCCCGCCACGCGAGCGACCTGGGAACGCCTAAAGAAAGAGATGCGAGCCTGGCTGGCCGGCGCCTAGCGCTCGAGCTGGGCCAGAAGCTCCTCGACGACTTCGACGGCGTCGCCGACAACTTTGTACTGCGCAGCGCCAAAGATGGGGGCATCCGGGTCCTCGTTGACGGCGATGATGCACTCCGCGCCGCCGATGCCGGCTAGGTGCTGGATAGCACCCGAAACGCCGATGCTCACGAGGAGCTTAGGCGAAACCGACACGCCGGTCTGGCCGATCTGGTGGCGGTACTCCAGCCAACCCGCCTCCACGACGGGACGCGTGCAACCAAGCTCGGCACCCAGCGCATCGGCGAGTTTTCGCATCAGAGGCAGATTCTTCTTGGAGCCAATGCCGCGGCCCACCACGACCAGGCGCTCGGCATCGGCAATTGATGCCTGCTGCCCCCACTCCTCGGCGGGAATCGAGATCTCGACGCGGGCCTTAACATCATCCGCAAGCGATACCTGGGTAATCGTTCCGGAGCGACTGTAATCAAACTCGGGCGCTCCAAAGATGCCGGGACGCACCGTTGCCATCTGGGGACGATGATTGGGGCAGATAATGGTGGCCATCAAGTTGCCGCCAAACGCCGGGCGTGTCTGCTGCAGCAGACCCGTCTCCGTATCCATCGAAAGCACCGTGCAGTCGGCCGTAAGGCCCGTCTGCAAGCGTACGGCCACACCTGGCGCCAGTTCACGGCCAAAGGCGGTCGCGCCGTACAGAATGGCCTCGGGCCTGCGCTCGGCTACCAAATCGCAGATGAGGCGAGCATAGACCTCCGCATCGTTTTGGCGCAGTCGCTCGTCGCGGCAGACCACGACCTCGTCGGCACCGGCGCAGACCAGATGTTCCAGGTCCTCAAGCGAGCCCTCGGGGCTCATACCGACCAATGCCACCAGACGGCAACCGCGGGCATCGGCAAGCTCGCGCCCCTTACCCATGAGCTCGTAGGCCACCGGGGCCACGACATCGCGCTCGTCGGTCTGCACGAATACCCAAATGTCTCGATACGCATCAAGGTCAACCGCACCGGCGGCCTCGTCGCGCTCGATCGAAATGGCATTGACGGGGCAAGTGTCGACGCACCCGCCGCACAAGATGCAGCCGTCGGTCACATGGGCGCAGCGGTTGGGGCGCTCGCCCTCCACCACAATGCCACCCGAGGCACAGGCGCGAACGCAACGGCCACAGCCAACGCATGCCTCGCTATCGATTATCAGTCCGCTCATCTATGCCATCCCCTCGATAATCTTGGCAAGCTTTGCCGCCTGCTCGACCGGCGTGCCCTCGATGGCCTCGCACGTTTGGTCGCGGTCGGGCACAAACGAGCGCACGACCTGCGTCGGCGATCCGGTAAGGCCACAACGCGAGGGATCGGCATGCACATCGGCAGCACAGACCACCCGCACATCCGCATCTTCGGCCGCGCGTATGCCGGCGATGCTCGGCATGCGCAGCTGGCCGATCTCCTTGGCGGTCGTCATCGCGCACGGCATCTCCAGATAGACCGTCTCCTCGCCGGCGTCACAGCCGTGGACAAGCGCCAGCGAGCCGCACGTCGTAAAGCCCGCGCTCTGCACGCAGCTCACATCGGTCACGCAGGGAATCTCGAAGGCGCCGGCCAGCTCGGGGCCGATCTGGGCAGTATCGCCATCCACCGCCATCTTGCCGCAGATGAGCAGGTCGAAGTCCTCGTCGAGCGCCTCGATGCCGCACTTGAGGGCATAGGTGGTTGCCAGGGTATCGGCACCTGCAAAGGCGCGATCGGTTAGCAGCAGCGCGTCATCGGCGCCTCGGGCGATGCAGTCGCGCAATAGCGATTCAGTCGCGGGGATGCCCATCGACACCACCGTTACGCGCACGTCCATGCCAAAGCCGATAAAGTCGTCCTTGAGCGCCAGCGCGCATTCGAGAGCACTTGCATCGAAGGGATTAATGACCGCCTGCCTGCCATCACGCACGATGGTATTGGTTTTGGGGTCCATCTTGACCTCGGTGCTTCCCGGCACCGCCTTGACGCACACCACCATATGGAAATCGCTCATCTTCACGCGCCCCCTTTCTGGACGAGTTCATCCAAGAGCTTCTCCGAAAACAGGTTGCCACGGCCCAGCTGACCGGCAGGATCGAGCTGCAGCTTGAGCCGAGCCGATTCGACCATGGCCTCGTGTCCGTACATCGTCTCCAAAAAACCCGCTTTGATCTTGCCGACGCCGTGCTCGGCAGAGACGGCACCACCCATTGCCGTTACCTCCGCAGCCCACCGGGCAAACAGCTCGCCACCGCAACGGTAGTCCCGCGCATCGCGCGGCAGGATATTCACATGCAGATGGTTGTTGCCGATATGTCCCCAGGCGGCAGACTCAAGCCCGCTTTCGGCCAGCGTGCGGCGATAGAGGGCTACGACATCGGCCAGGCGCGCGTTGGGCACCGACATATCAGACCCCAGCTTGGTAATGGTGGGGTCGGTGCGACGACGCTCGTCGATGAGCATGTTGACGCTCTCGGGGACGGCGTGGCGGAAGAACCGCTGGCATTCGCGATCGACCTCGGTGCGCGCAACCCAGGTCGCGTCGTCGCGGCCGCCCGCAAGCTCCAAAACCCATCCCAAGTGGTACAACTCCTCGGTCGCCTGCGCCTCGTCGTCGCAGTCGAGCTCCACATAGACACAGACCTTTGCCTCGTCGTCGAGCGCTGGCAGCGAGGCAAACGCGGTCGACTGCTCGCGCTGGCGGCGAAGGATATCCAAGGCGCCGGCATCGAAATACTCGATAGCGGCGGCATGGGACAGCACGGGGCGCACGGAATCGGTAAAGGACACCGCCTTGTCCTCGCTGTCGAAGAAGCAGCTCACGCCCCATACGACCGAAGGTGCCGCCTGCAGGGCGATCTCGAGCTCGGTAATGACCCCGAGTGTGCCGCATGCACCGATAAAGAGGTCGATGGCGTCCATATCGTCCGAAACGAAATAACCCGACGCGTTTTTGGTCTTGGGCATGGTATAGCCGGGAAGATCCAGCTCGAGCGCGCGGCCCCCTGCCGTCACGAGCGACAAGTGGCGTGTGTCAGCGTGTGCCCGACCTCGATGAAGCTCAAGCAGGTCGCCGTCCGCCAGTGCCACGTGAAGCCCCGTAACGTGCGGGCGCATGGGGCCATAGGCATAGCTGCGGGCACCGGAGGCATTGCACGCCGCCATGCCACCCAGGCAGGCAGATGCCTCGGTGGGATCGGTGGGAAAGAACTGCTCGGGAACTGCCTGGAACTCCTCATAGGCCTCAAGCGATGCCTGATCCCAGCCAGCGGTCGGCAATGCCTTCTTGCCCAGCTGCTTGCGTAACTCCGAAAGCACGACGCCCGGCTCCACGCGCAGCAAAAAACGGCCTTGCTCGTCGCGGCGAAGACCCAGGTAGCGATTCATACGAGAAGTGTTGAGGATGTGGCCGCCGTGGGGCACGGCACCGGCAGCCAGACCGGTCCGAGCACCCTGGACCGTTATCGGAACATGCTCGGCATGGAGCTTTCGCAGAATGGCGCGGACTTCGTCCTCCGTTGTCGGAAACGAGATGCTCGACGCCTCGCCCGATGCGCGAGATTCATCGCGACCATATTCTTCGAACTCGTCGCTGAAGGGTTTGATGGCTGCAGACACGCGAACTCCCCTTTAGTTAACTACAGTATTTGCAGGGAGATGTTACCGCATCGTTTCGTCGACGTGACTGAGACCGTCTCCATAATTGGCGAATTTTACGTTTGCGAAATTCGGCGAGCGGCGGCGTTTTCTCGGCAGGCGCTCTATTTAACGCGCTCCTTCCCATCACTGCCATGCATGCAATTGGCGCTCGAAAAAACTTGAGATATTTTTTAGCGTCTCTCACCTGCGGCGATGTAAACCCGTCAAGCATTTGGTCAGAAATTGGTCAAGTTGTGGCTGATACGGTCGGCATCGACAGCCAAAACCAATAGAAGGTTTGGCCCAAACGCAGGGAGGTTCCCATGGCATATTACTGGCCCCAGTACGGCGTCGCTATCGAAGTTGACGACGACCCTTATCTTCTGCCCTTCGACGAGGAGGCGTTTCCCGATGCGGCCGTCTATCACGTCACCACCGACGTGATCTGCGATCCCGAATCGTTTTCGGCACTCGCCCACCATATCGCCCACATCCACGACATCAAACTCGACCCAAACTTCGACGAGCTCATCTACTCGCGACGCCTCATGCTCCACATGCTCTTTGGCGCCGATCCGTCCACGTTCGCGCGCGTCTATACCACTAAGGATGCCGCATGAACGCACGGAAGCGGTCGAGCCCCCTGGGGTCAAAACATCGGAAAAGGCTCGGCGCCGTCTGTCTAGCCATCGTCTGCGCCCTTATCGCCGTCGGCCTTTACGCCTGGCAGTCAAAGCCTGTCGCCGAGACGGGCACCTCGGTCACAACGGCGGAGGGCAAGTCGCGCCAGGAGATCCAGGACGAGCTCGATGTCATCGTCCGCGACAACATGATGACGATCTCGGTCGCACCGGTCGCCCAGCTGCAAAAAGGCGGCAAGCTGCGCGTCAACGTGCAAAACGTCCAGGATAACAAGTTTCCCCAGCGTTTCCGCGTGATCCAAAACGACGAGACCATCTATGAATCGGGCGTGGTCGAGACCGGCAAGACCGTTGAGACCTGCCCTGCAGGCGACATCAAAGAAGGCGAGGCGTATATCGAGATCCAAGCACTCGACGCCAAGACCTACGACGCCCATGGCAATCCCACGCGCGTCAAGGTGCGGGTTGCGCAGGCAGAAGACTAGATCTGCCGCCTGTTGCGAAAATGCGCACCCGTGCCGCTTTCGTCCAACCATCACGGAAACGGTCCGTGACGAATAGAAAGGAACGATTATGGACATCACCAGGAACTTGAGTGGGACCAGAGCGCTCGTCGTGGGCGCAGGGTTGGCGCTCGCGCTCGCAATGGGCGCCGCGCCGACCACCGCCCTGGCGGAGGGACGCGTTGGAACCACCGACGTGACCATCAGGACCGAAATCGACAACATCAAGTTCGCGGCTCCGACCGTCATTCCGTTTGTCGCCAAGGCCGACGGCACGCTCCAGGGCCCTTCCGAGAACGCAACCACCATCGACAATCTTTCGGCCTATGGCATCCACGTTACCAACATGAAGATCGGCGCCAAGAACTCATGGAACATCGTCGCCGATGCCAAGACGGGAACCGCTCAGAACTCTATCGATTTTAAGGTCGGCCCAGACAAGGCGCCCCAAGACGCTCACGCCGCGACACAGGAAGCGGGACTCGACCTTTCCAAGAATGCATCCTTTGACATGGGCTATCAGGGCATCGCCAATGGTACGGACAAGATTATGCTCAAAACCAGCGGCAATGTCGCCCGCGTCACGCGAGACATCTTCCATGTGACCGGCACGGGCGACCAGGTCGCAACCATTACGTGGACGGTCGAGCCCGGTGCGCACATGGCCTAAGGCGATGGTCCTTGCCGTCATCATCGGCGTTGCAACGTTTGCCCCGATCGCCGCCTTTGCCCAACAAGAGCAGGCGCAAGCTGCCACACAGGTGACTGTCGATCTATCGGAGCTCGAACGCAGTGGCCAACACGAGCCCCTAGCGCAAACGGGCGACACGCGACAGTTCCTGGCAGCAGGAATCGCCGCGGCAGGCGCAAGCGCCATCGGCCTAGGTCTGCGCATCAAACGCAGCCAGTAGCCGCGCAAATCGAGACCGTCCAGAACAGGTAAGGAGAACCCATGGCATCAAAGAACCTTTTGCCCGTTGCCGCGCTCTGCAGTGCGCTTGCCACCGGGATGCCCGTCGCCGCTCTAGCGACACCCGCCGTGGACGTCCCCTTACCTGCCGTCAACTGTCTCGCCACAAACCAGACGAGCGCCATCGCGCGCCAACGCTTCTCGCTTGCGCGGGCAAGCATTTCGACCTCGGGGTGCCTCCGTCGCCGCGCAAACAGCTCGATAGTCGTGGATACCGAGCGCTCGAGCACAGCGGACGGCCCCCTAACGGGATGCGTTATCTGCACATGGCGCGCAGCTGCAACTGATGCCGATGGCGATTCCTGCGACGTGGAGCTGTGCCTCGACATCACCCTGTCCGATGACTCGGCGGACGGGGCAACAGTCGCCTTCGACAGCACGTTTTTCGAAGACGGAGGAGGTGTATGCCTGGGCTGCGTCCCCTCGAGCGCCGATGGCACGCAGCCCGCTATCTCATTCACCGCATCGCTGAAAATGACCAAGGCGGGCACCGACGCCACAGCAAATGGCGAGATTCCTCTGATGTTCTACGCGAGCGGCACAGAAAGCCAGGAGATTCGGGGCAAACAGCGGACCGGATCGCTCAGCCTAACGCGAGGGACAGATCCCGGTCCTGTCGATATCAGTACCCAAACGCAAGATGTGCATCACGTCCTTGTCGATCCGGCGCTCCTCGAGATGGAATGGAGCGGAGCGGGAGCGGTCGGACTCGCCCCCTCGACAGCTGACATCGCAAGCAACTCCAGCGAGAACCGCGGTGAAATAACGCCTGGGGACAATGGCGCACCAGGCGACATAACACCGCCATCGAGCGGTCCTTCAGCCACTTTCAGCGAGCCAAGCGAAACAACCGCCGCAGTGGGCGGCACACAAGCTGGCGAAAACTTGGGGTATCCCATGCCGGCAGACATCGACGAGGGCAATTGTTGCATGATGGTCGCGCTCGACCGCGCGGGAACCGTCGACGCCGCGAGCATTGAGGTCGCCGCCGCCGATAAGCCCGTCCACAAAGCAGCCATTATCGCATTCCCTAAAACCGTCGAAGTTGTTTTTCTACCATCGGGCGAGGTCGTAGCCCCTACCCTGCTCACCCTACTTGGGGCAAAGGGCACGGCCAACCAAATCGACAACCTCACGGTCGTCGACCCTGCGACCACCGCAAAACTGCACCTGTATGCCGTAACCTCGGACGGAGACAAAACCGAGGAATTCGACGGTAAAAGCCTCCTGAATAACCGGATACTCCATAAAATGGAAGACGTCTCGTATCAAATTGAGCTCGAGGGATTTGACCGAGCTCGAGATGCCGATATCATCGCCGCGGCCATTGAGTCCCCGCAGCGACTCATGACGCTGTGCTTCGATTACAGCCCCTATGTCGTGATGGGAGGCTGAGGCTTAGGCACCAAATGCCGTCATTAATACCACTTATATAACGTATAGGATGAGTCATGACGCACCCTGCAGCCCGTTCTGCTACGATTGCCAGGTTGGCATCAATATGGGAGGGTTCATGCCGGGTTTGGGAACGATCATCAACGTCGCACTTTTGGTTGCGGGCGGCTTGCTGGGTCTGATAGGCGGACGCTCTATCACGCCCCGCATCCAAGATACGCTCATGAAGGCATCGGGGCTGTGCGTTCTGTTTATCGGCCTGGGCGGCACCATGCAAAAGATGCTCGTCATTGACGGGAAAACGTTGGCCACCACCGGCACCACCATGCTCATCGTATCGTTTGCCCTTGGCTCGCTCATCGGCGAGGCCATAAACTTGGAAGCCGGCATCGAAAACCTGGGCGAATGGCTCAAACGCAAAACCGGCAGCGAGGGGGACAACGAGTTCACCAATGCCTTTGTCTCGGCATCGCTGACCGTCTGCATCGGCGCCATGGCTATCGTGGGATCAATCCAAGACGGTCTGCTCGGTGACTGGTCCACGCTCGCTCTCAAGGGCGCGCTGGATTGCATCATCGTCTGCACCATGACGGCCTCGCTCGGCCGCGGTTGCATCTTCTCGGCCCTGCCCGTCGCCGTGTTCCAGGGAACGATCACGCTGTTTGCCGGCGCACTCTCTCCCATCATGACCGCCGCCGCCCTCGACAGCCTGTCGCTCGTGGGCTCTATGCTCATCTTCTGCGTCGGCGTAAATCTCATCCGCCCTCAGACCTTCCGCACGGCCAATATGCTCCCCTCCGTTGTCATAGCCGTCATCTACGCCCTCCTGTTCTAGCCCCTCAGTAGATTTTTGGGACACGCCTTAAAAGGTTCTCGATGTTGGGGACAATAAGACCGAGCGTCTTTGACTCGCGCATCACCGAGCTGCAGGCAATCTGGTTAGGCACGTAATGCTCGCGCCGCAACTTCTTTAATGCAGCGACGGTTTGCTTTCGAGATGCGGCAGGACCGGTCATTAAGCACAACGGAAACAGAAGAGGGCGAAAGACCCACCTCGTTGGCAATCTGCTTGAATGTCACCTTTTAAGCCAATGCAATCGTTCTCTTTCCGCTCCTGCATTCCTGTGTGGTCAACAACTTTACCATCCCGGGAGGGAAAGCGGTGCGAGAAGCGAGGGGGTCTGCGCGCAATGCGCACCAAATACCACGGGCATTATTAACCGTTGAGGCCCGCTCAACGTCAGACACGTTGAGCGGGCCTCTTTGCCCCTAGGCAATCATGCACAGAGTGGGCGGCTAGCCTTTAAAAGGCCCTTCCCTAGCGTCCGCAGCGCAGCCTCTTCATCGAAAGCCCAACAACCAGCGCGCCTGCGATTGTCAGCAGCACGGCACACTCCATAGTCGAAGTGTTGCTGTCGCCCGTGCTGGGAATCTTGCCCGCAGTGGTCTTTTTCTTTCCGGCAGGCTTCGTGGTGTCAGCAGGCTTTTTGTTAGGATCAGGTTTATCGCCCTCGGCGGGTGCCGTATTTTCCGTATAGACGTTCTCGAACGTCATGCTCGTCACGGGCGTGTCCTGAGTCTTCTCGTAGAATGCGCCGTTATCGGTTTCCACCAGCTTGACGGGGAAGATTTCGTAACTCGACTGGGTGGCCGACCGGGCGCCATCCGTAATCGTGTACTCATGGCAGAAAATCTGGTAGACAGCATCGGAATACGTCCAGTTTGCCACACCTGTATTCTTCTCGCGCACACAGAAGCCCTCACAGGTGATGTCGCGAACCTGGCTCTTGGGACCCTTAATGGTGAGGAGCCCCTCGTATTCCCCCGCTCCGTTGGTGGCGACGGTCGCCGTCACGGTCACGTCGGTGTAATCCTCAATCTGGCCGACGCCGACGTTGAAAATCTCAAGCTCAAATTCCTGCTTGCCCGGAGCGATGTCGCCGCCATTCTTAACGACCTTCGTGAAGGGGAAGCTATAGGTGACGGATTTCTCGCCCGTGATGAAATGGATGTTCTTATAGAGGCGCAGGAAGCCCTTGGCCTGCTCGACGCCATCGTGCTCGATGAGATCGATGGCCGTGCCTTCGCTATCGACAGCGACGGCATGCGTCAGGTCGAAATCACCGTAAATGACGGGGTTATCCGAGAGCGCGGGGATATTATCCACGCTTGTGTTCTTGGCATCGACCTCAGCCGCGCAGACTGTAAAATCGCCAGCACAGCCAGCCGGATATACGCCGGCAAGCGTGACCTTTGCGCCGCCCTTGATGGTCAGATCGCCGCTTGTCCACAGAGCGGCATCGGCGGTAGAGGTCGATTGGGCAGAGCCGCCGTCAATCGTCAGGTTTCCTTCGGCGAACAGACCGGGGAAGAGGCTTTTCGCCACGACGTTAGAATTCGAGATGCTCAGGTTACCGCCCGTAGGGCCGCCGCGGGAGCTAATGTACGCGGCGTTGCAGTTGTTTTCCGTCGCCGAAATGTCAACCACGCTGCTGTTTTTGATAGTGAGATTGACAGCGTCGACGCCCGCATATAGCGCATGCGACGTGAGCTTCGCGTTATCGACAATAACCGAACCGTCGCTGGCAATGCCAATGCCGCCCGGGGCATTAATGATAAGGGTCGTTCCACGTACCGAAACACTGCCGGCAGCACTTATGCCGTCCCTCGTCTCCCCCGCAACATTGATAGTAAGGCTGCCAGACCCCGAGAACTCGATATTCCCCGTAGCCATAATGCCCATATTGTCATCGAAGGTAATACGGTTCTCACCCTGAAGCACGATATCCAAATCGCCCGTCAGTTCCGAATTGATACCGCCATAGCCGAGTACGTTTGTGATAGACGCGTTGTTTAGCGTAAGGGTTTGCGCGTCGGGGTCGTACGTCGCCGTTCCCTCGCCGCATGCGATAGTGAGGTTGTCGCTGGCAAATTGTTCGCCGTTGACAAACAGGTTGTACTGCGTTGTCTCGGCAAATGCCAACGCCGGCAGCATCGCCATGACAAAGGCGAGCGCTGAGGCAAGACCTATAGACCTATCAGTTTCCGTATCTTGCTCATGATGTTCCTCTCGTCCCGGGGCTCGCAAAGGATTGAAACCGGCGTTTGGCGCGCCTTGGTGCAGCCATAAGTACCGACGGTTGATGTCGAGGTCGCTGCGGCATGTGTCCGACGGCAGTCGCGGTGGCGCCGTTTTCGATAGCTTTGCGATTATATGTATCATGATAGATGGTACCGGGAACAAGCGTCCTGTTCGTATCGCCCAACGGCCCATTATCCGCTGTCAGCGATGGACGCATGGCCCAGAAATGGAGCCGATGCGGCCAAGCCCAATCTTTCCCGTTCAGTGCATTTGACATCGGACATCTGCGAATAACCGTTTGTTAATGGATACAGTAATGGGTGTATTTCCCTTGAAAACAGTGGAATAACACTTGAGTTATTTGCCGCATTACAGACAGGCGACCCATCCGTGTGGGTCCTGTTCCTGATGGCCGGTGCTGCCGCGTGCGCGGTGGGACTGGACATAACTTCACGCACGAAGAGGGAGGATACCGATGGGGACAAGAGGTAGACTCCTCGGCGCCCTCCTTGGCGCCCTTTCACTCGCGGTGGCGCTCACCGCCGCGCCCTCCTTCGCATTCGCGAACGAAGCTCAGACCAACGTCTCCGTGCCTATGACCGTCCCCTGCTTCGTAAAGCACAACGGCACGGTCATCACTCCGAGCGAATGGAAGATTGGGAACGTGGGCTCGGAGGAGGCCTCCCTGGGCGACGTCTCCGTGTCCCAGAATAACGACGAGGCGATCAGCCTATCCGCCAGCTCCTCGGTGGCGGGCGGCAACAAGTCCGCGTGGCTCTCCTACAAGAACGGCTCCACAACCCTGTCCAAGACCGACGAAACCCTCGCCCCGGGAAAGACAGCCTCCGTGGACTGGTCCGTTGGCAAGCTCGGCGCCAAGAACAACGCAAACGCGCTCAAGGCTGCGACCAGAGGCGCGTTCGCGCTCGGCACGGTCGACTTCTCCTTCGGGCAGAAGCAGGCCTTCGCCGTGTGGTATTCGGATAACACTGCGGGCCTCTACAAGAGGTTCAAGGCCCTCTCCGTTGGCGATACCTTCGACGGCCGCACGGTCACCAGGGTCACCACGGGCATCGAGGACATGAAGAAGCTCTTTGCTGGCGCCCACAGCCTCAAGAGCGTCACAGCAGTCGATGAGGGAATCCGCCCAAAGACAACGGAGTCCTGGCTCAACGGCTGCTAGGGTCTCACCACGGTCGATTTCGCCAACCTGGACACCTCGAGGACAACGAACATGCAGAGGATGTTCAATGGTTGCTTCGATCTCACCTCGCTTGATCTGACGGGCTGGGACACCTCGAAGGTCACGCACGCGAACTACATGTTCCAAAGTTGCTCTAGCCTTACGTCTCCCAAATCTACCCTTCGCCAGCGCTCAAAAGACTGCCTGCCTAAAAGTAGATTTCTAGGCATGTCCCAAAAATCTATCCGCGGATGATATCTCGAACATCTGTTTGATGCTGTGCTATGATATGAGGTCACCAAAGCTGCGTTAGGAGAGGGGAAACGGTGGCCGACCAGGACATCAAGATGCTCATCGAGCGCATTATGGCCGAGGCACGGACCCATCAGTCTGCTCGCTTCTCAAACGAAGTCTATGCTGACGAGCCGATTCTCAAAACCGGTCGTCAGATGCAGAATTTCCTTCCCGACCAGTACCGCAAGATGCGCGAGATATCGCGCTGGCAGGATGACCCCAAAGGCGGCGCGGGTCGCTGGCTTTCGGAAGCCGAGCTTTTCTACCGCCAAGGCCTGCTGATGGCCGACTTTGAAGACGACTGCCCCTACAACGGCACATTCAAGTCGTACTTTCCCACCTACAACGCCATGAGCGATCGGCAACTGCGCGGCTATTTTACTTGGCGCGCCCAAGTGCGACGCGGAACCGTCGAGGAAACGTCTACGTCCTTTGCCTTCCTGTACCTCTATGAGCTGATCTGCGGCATTGGCGTAGATGACCCACTCGATGGTTTTAACAAAATCAAGGCCTTTTGGGATGTCTATCGCACTTTCGAGCCCGGCATCGATCGGTTTGCACGCGTGTGGTTGCAGGATTACGCCGTATTCCATGGGCTCGACCCCAAGCTGCTTCGCGACTCTAAAACCGTCATGTTCGATAACGCCCTTATCGAGCTGCGGCGCGCGGTTCGAGACCTTGCGCCCACGCCAGCCTCGTCAGACCTGGTCCCTAAGCGCCGCAAGACCTCCGAGCCCACGCTCCCCCTTCCGCCCGACGAAGCGGGCGAGGAGCGACTCATGGCCGCCATCAATGCCCTCTCCACGTACAACCTCAATAACTCAAGACTCGATCGCAGCCACCATCGCGACCTGTGCCACGTGGCATGCGCCGTGTATGTCCGCATGGCGCGCTACTATGACACGCACCGAAAGACCGGTATCGTGGCGAGCTTGTTTGGGGAGGAGACGGCCATGCCCTATACCATGTTTGCCTCGGCCGTGTTCTTTGCGCCCGAACGCCATGAGGATTGCGAATACCGTCTGGACCCCATCCATATTTACCGTTGTCAAAACGGCTTTTGGGAATGCATGCGAATTCACGGCAGCAGGCAAAAAAGCAGCAAGCTTGGTGAAATGATGCGCGCCTGTGACCAACGCCTGCGCCTGGCCCTAGACCCCACCCACCCCCTGAAGGAGGAGAAAGTCCCCAAATATCTGGCCAAGATCATCGATGACGAGATCGTGGCATGGCTTTCATGGGATGCCACGCACCAGCCCGTCAAGATCGATATCGACCTGAGCCAGCTGGGGCATATCCGGAGTGCCGCCGCACAAACGCGTGAGGCGCTTTTGATTGATGAGGAACGCGAGGACGGCGCACCTGTGGAAGCCGAGGCAGCGGACTCATGGCAACCGGAAGCCGAGCCCGTAGCCGACGCGATTGTCGAGGCGGTCGCGGCACCCATTCGGCAGGACGAGACCGACGAGCCAACCATATCCACCGAACAGTTTGGTGTCGTGGCACCGCTTCTCGCGCCGACGCCCGCGTTCGCAGCTGTTGCGCCCGCTGACGCCACGAACGAACTCACGCCTGCCGCAGACGCCTATCTCCGCGCGCTGCTCGAGCACAACGCAGTACAGGCGGAATCGGCGGTAGTGCAATCGGGGCAGAGCGAGGACATGCTCGTCGACAGCATCAACGAGGCGCTCTTTGACCTGGTGGGAGACACCGTAATTGAATTTAGCGCGGCAGGACCGCAAATTATCGAGGATTACGAAGCAGACGTGAGAGGATACCTAGACCATGAGTGATACCACATCCGCAGCACCCCGTGTGCCCAAGCGCGTCGCCGCCGTCATTCTCAACTCGCTCAAGGGCGGCGTGGTCCCGCGCATCGGCCTTCCCTACATCACCGTAGGGCGCGAGGTAGAGATCCGCGCCCTGCTCACCGACCTGGGTCTCATCGCCGACGGCGGCGCGAGCTTCCGCTTTCTGGTCGGTCGCTACGGAGCCGGCAAGAGCTTTTTGCTCCAGACCATCCGCACGCACGCCATGGGTGAGGGATTCGTCGTCGCCGATGCCGACCTATCCCCTGAGCGCCGCCTGCAGGGCGGCCAGGGACAGGGCCTTGCCACCTACCGTGAGCTCATCCGCAACATATCGACTAAAACGCGCCCCGAGGGCGGTGCGCTCAACCTTATCCTGGATCGCTGGGTCGCCTCGTGTTCCGATGCCGATGAGTCTGCCGTCAATGCCCAACTGGCCCCGCTCGAGGAAATGGTCCACGGCTTCGACTTCGCCCGCATGCTCCGCCGCTACCGCGCGGCAGTATCCGAGGGCGACGAAGAAGCCATGAGCCGCGTGACCAAATGGATTCGCGGCGAGTACCGCACCAAGAGTGAGGCACGCGCCGAGCTGGGCTCCTCGACCATCATCAGTGATGACGACTGGTACGACTACGTTAAGCTCATTGCGCGCTTTTTGGTCTGCAGCGGCTACAAGGGCATGCTGGTGCTCATCGACGAGCTCGTGAATCTGTACAAGATTCCCAACGCGATCACGCGCCAATACAACTACGAGAAGATCTTGACCATGTACAACGACACGCTCCAGGGCAAAGCGCAGTACCTGGGCATGATCATGGGCGGCACGCCAACCTCCATCGAAGACCGCCGCCGCGGCGTGTTCTCCTACGAAGCCCTGCGCAGCCGACTCGCTCAGGGCCGCTTTGCGCGCGAGGACCTTAAGGACATGCTCGCGCCCATCATCCGCCTGCAGCCACTCACCTATGAGGAACTGCTGGTGCTCATCGAAAAACTCATGCAGATCCATGCCGGCTACTTTGGCTGGACGCCCACGCTTACCGAGAACGACTTGGTGGACTTTCTCAAGATTGAGTTTGGCCGCGTGGGAGCCGATACGCACTTGACGCCGCGTGAGGTCATCCGTGACTTTATCGAGCTGCTCGATATCCTGTGTCAGAACCCCGATGCAAATGTGGCCGAGCTGCTGCAAAGCGTCGGCGGCGACGCGCTGGCGCCGGCAGCCGCAACAGGCGACACCGGCGCTGCAGACGGTGACCGCAACTTCGCCGAATTCACCATCT
Source organism: uncultured Collinsella sp. (assembly GCA_900542085.1). Taxonomy (GTDB): domain Bacteria; phylum Actinomycetota; class Coriobacteriia; order Coriobacteriales; family Coriobacteriaceae; genus Collinsella. The sequence continues at coordinate 23,270 of UQMK01000010.1, read as the reverse complement.
AACCTGCCAAAAAGGGACAGGTTTATTTTGGCAGGTTTTATCTGGGCAAACGTTGAAGCAGCAATGCATCAAGCCGTTGCCAGCCGCGTTGAGAGATTCGTTTTTGAGAGGAGGCCCCGTGAACGCCTTTGACAGATATGCTCCGTTTATCCAAGACTTCATCTACTCCCACGATTGGGAGAGTCTGCGCTCTATCCAGGTTGCAGCGGCAGACGCCATCTTTAACACGCAAGATAATGTGCTCCTGACGGCATCCACGGCTTCCGGCAAAACCGAGGCAGCCTTCTTTCCCATCCTGACCGAGTTTTGGGAGAACCCGCCCGCAAGCGTGGGCGCCCTCTACATCGGCCCCCTCAAGGCGCTCATCAATGATCAGTTCGTCCGTCTCAACGACCTCTGCGAAGAGGCCGATATCCCTGTCTGGCACTGGCATGGCGATGTCTCGCAGTCTCACAAGGCTAAGCTCATCAAAAAACCGAGCGGCATCTTGCAGATTACGCCCGAGTCACTCGAAGCGCTCTTAATCCATAAGCACATGGCGATCCCGCGCATGTTTTGCGACCTGCGCTACGTGGTCATCGACGAGGTCCATTCGCTCATGCGCGGCGACCGTGGCGGGCAGACGCTCTGCCTTATCGAGCGGCTCTCGCGCATGGCCGGCGTGCAGCCTCGACGCATCGGCCTTTCTGCCACCATCGGCGACCCCGAGCGCACGGGCGCTTTTCTCTCACAGGGAACGGGGCGCGACTGTGTTATCCCCCGCTTTGAAGAACCGCGCCGCGTGTGGCGCATCTCTATGGAGCACTTCTACAACTCGGGTCCCCAGGCACAGCAGCGGGGATTCGAGAGCACGGGTCCTCAAGAGGCCGAAGTGCTTGCGTGCGAGCGTATCGAGGCGGCGGCATCCGCGGCACTGCCCGCCGGCGCCCAAGACATGCGTCACAGCGGACAGCTCACACAAGAGGAGCGCCGTCAACGTCGTGAGCGGGCACGGGAAAAGCCCGCTCCCAAGGACCGCCAAACTTCCTCGGCCCCCGAGGGCGAAGTCGACATCCCACGAGCGACCGAGCAGGCGCTTCTCAACCCCACCGACACGGCGCCCGACAACGCCGACCCCGGCATGGGCTATATCTTTGAGCACACGCGCGGCCGCAAGTGCCTGGTCTTTGCTAACTCGCGCGAAGAGGCAGAGGCCGTATGCTCCATGCTGCGCAGCTACTGTGAAAACCGGCACGAGCCCGACCGCTTTCTCATCCACCACGGCAATCTTTCGGCATCGCTGCGCGAGACGGCAGAAGAGCTCATGCGCGACGAGGAACAGGCACAAACGACCGTCACCACCTCTACGCTGGAGCTCGGTATCGATATCGGTCGCTTGGAGCGTGCCTTCCAGATCGACGCGCCGTTTACCGTCAGCTCCTTTTTGCAGCGAATGGGCCGCACGGGACGCCGCGATCTTCCGCCCGAGATGTGGTTTGTCATGCGCGAGGAAGAGCCCGAGCCGCGCACGATGATGCCCGAGACCATTCCGTGGAAGCTCCTGCAGGGCATCGCGCTCGTACAACTCTATCGCGAGGAAAAGTGGGTCGAGCCGCCCGAGCTCGATCGACTCCCCTACAGCCTGCTCTACCACCAGACTATGTCGACGCTTGCCAGCACCGGCGAGCTCACGCCGGCAGAACTTGCCCAGCGCGTGCTCACACTCAGCTATTTCCATCGCATCTCGGCCGATGACTATCGCGTACTGCTGCGTCACCTCATTAAGATCGACCACATCCAGGTCACCGAGAGCGGCGGGCTCATCGTGGGCCTCGCGGGCGAGCGCATCATCAACAACTTTAAGTTCTACGCCGTGTTCCAGGAAAACGAGGAGTTCACCGTTCGTAGCGAGTCGGCCGAATTGGGCACGATCGTCAACCCGCCACCGCCCGGTGAACGCATCGCCATCGCCGGACACTGCTGGATTGTCGAGGAAGTGGACTGGAAGCGCCACACCGTCTTTGCCACGCAGGTCAAGGGCCGGGTGCCGGCCTACTTTGGCGACTGCCCCGGTGACATCAATACACACGTACTCGAGCGCATGCGCAAGGCTCTCAACGAGCACGCGGCGTATCCGTACCTTATGGGTAACGCACGAGCCCGTTTGGCGCAGGCTCGCCATACGACCGAGATTTCGGGTGCGGGAACTAAACCGCTCATTAACCTGGGCGGCGACACCTGGGTGCTCTTCCCCTGGCTGGGCAGTTACGCCTTTTTGGCACTCGAGCGCATGCTCAAGATTAAATCCGCCGCGGAGCTTGGTCTTCGCGGGCTCGATTCGTCGCGTCCATACTTTATGCAGTTCAAGATGAAGGCCGACGAGGAGACGTTCTTTGAGGTGCTCGCCGCCGAGGCCGAGAAGGACTTTGATCCCATCGAGCTCGTCTATCCCGGCGAGGTGCCTTATTTTGATCGCTACGACGAGTACGTTCCCGAGGAGCTCGTGCGCAAGGGCTTTGCCGAAGGCGTGCTCGACATAGAGGGCATGAAGCAGCGCGTCCGCAGCTGGCGCGACCACGCCTAAGACCAGTCTTTTTGGGACGGGGAGACTTACTTGTCGTGAAGGACGGTGCCGAGGAAGTCGGTGTCGAAGGGCACGGCTTCGGCAAAGGCGTAGTCGCCGTCGCTGGCGATGAGCAGATAATTCTCCTCGCCGCCGAACTCCGCATCGCCGCAAGGCACTACCCAAGCGTGGGCGAATACCTCGAGTGCCGTGGCGGCGCAATCGCGCAGGAACGTCACGTCGCTCCCCCTGTTCGCACTCACGATATTGGCCACGTAGATACCCCCGGGGTTCAGGCTGCCCCGCACCAGGCGCAGCGCCTCAACGGTCGCCAGCCCGCGCACGGGCTCGGCGCCGCCAAAGCAATCGCTCACGACCACGTCGTAGCGACGATGGCCCACGCTCGTCACACCCAAATACGAGCGAGCCTCAGCGGTTATTACCCGCAGGCGATCGCCCGCCGCGCGCTCCAGCTCGTCTAGGTAGAACCAGCGGCGCGCCAGGCGCGTAATCTCGGCATCGTACTCAATGACGTCCATGCGCAAGCTCTCGTGCGACATCAGCGCGAACTTGGGATAGGCAAACCCACCGCCGCCCAGCATAAGCATACGGTCGATGCCGTGACCATAAGCGTCGCGCATCGCATCCTCGGACTCAAACACGTCGTCAAACGCACGATAGTACGCAAAGACGGGCTCCGCCCAACGCTCGCCAATGTAGCTTGCGCTTTGGTAGACGCCGCCTTGCACCAACACGCGAATCTCATCGCCGCCCTCATCGTGCACGCGTTTCACACGCGCCAACCCATTGCGGGTTCGCGCAACCTGCAGACAGGCAGCACGAACAGCGACAGCGGCCGCACCAAGCGCCGCGGCTCCCAGAGCAACGCCGGCAACGACACCAGCAGAAACACTCGGCTTGTTCATCTAGAGCTCCTTTTGCAGATAAAGGCCATGGTCATAAAATCCAAGATGGCGATAGTACTCGCGTGTGCCAATCGCGCTAATCACGTTGATGCGCGCATAGCCCGCATCCCGGGCGATCTCGCATGCATGCTCTACGAGCAAACGCCCCAATCCATGGTGCTGGGCCGCCTGGCCTTGATCCCCCACGCGCGCCGCCATGCCATACACGTGCACCTCGCGAATCATCGCCTCGTCCGGCGTCGTCGGCAACTCGTCCGCATGCGCGGCAACAAAAGTACGATCGGGCAGCGACAGGCGCAAAAAGCCCACGATCTTGCCCTGCGGCGTCACCCACTGCAAAAAGCGCTCGTGCGTCACCGGCGTCTCGTACGCCACCTCCTCATCAAGGGTCAGCTCATCCAGGTCGGCACCCGCCGTGCTGATCTCGCGATAGCGGATCTCGCGCACCGTCGCGCCTTCCCCACGAGCCGCCAGGCGGTTCTCAACGAGCTGACGCAGGTTGGGCTTCTTGTTGCCCACCATGATGTCGTCGGAGCTAAAGTCGCGGATCATGCGACTGATACGGCAGAACGCCGGCGTCACCACGATGTCGTCGGCCAGCACATCGAGCAGCTCATCCTCGGTATAGGGGCGCCACTCGCCACGCTCATAGCAGCCCACCAGACGCGAGCCCTCGATGAGCGCACACGGGTAGACCTTGACCTCGTCGGGCATAAAGGCCCCTTCGGTCATAAAGCGCTCATAATCGCGCTTGTCCCCCTCGGGCGTGGCGCCCAGCAGGTTAAGCATAAAATGCGCATGGATCTTAAAGCCAAACAATCGTGCAAGCGAAAACGCCTGCTCGATCTGAGCCACCGTAATACGGCGCTCGTTGATATCGAGCAGGTGCTGGTCGAGGCTCTGGATACCCATCTGAATCTTGGTGCAGCCCAGGCGGCGGATGAGCGTGAGGGCCTGCGGCGTTACGGCATCGGGGCGCGTCTCGATAACGAGCCCCACCACACGATGCTTCGCCGTCTCGTTGATGCGCTGCTGGCGCTCGAGCTCTTCCATCGTTGTCGTTTGCCACTCGGCAACCTCGCCCCACGGCGTACCAGGGCCGTACAGACGACGCACCGCGCGGTTATAGCCGCCCACGGCAGCATCCACACGCCCCTGCTCGTCGGTAACACCGCTCGCAAGCTCGGCCTCGTCGGTCGCAATACCGACGGCCCGATAGCGTTCGCGACGCTCCGCCACCACCGGCGGCAGGGCATCGGCGGGAGCGTCATCGAGCAGGCGCCCTGCCTCGGCACGGCTGATGCCCGGACGCGCCAACATGGGGTTGGCCGCCACGCCGGCCACGGCATCGTCATTGAGCGCGCGGAAGAGCTCCGACATAAACCACATCTGATACCCTTGCGGATAGTCGCTCCAGGTACCGCCAAGCACAATGAGCTCGATCTTATCGATCGCATGACCCATCTGCGAAAGCGCGGTCAAACGGGCGCTCACCTGCAGATATGGATCGAAGCAGTTTTGCTCTGCACGGGCACACGCCGGCTCGGCATGTAAATAGCTTTTGGGCATGCGCAGGTCGTTGGGGCAAAACAGGCAATCGCCCGAGCACGGCCACGGCTTGGTGATGACGGTAATGGTTGCCACGCCCGAAGCCGTGCGACGAGGCTTCATACGCAACACCTGCAGCAGTTGACGCTCCAGATCGGAATCGACATTCCACCCAGCCCAACGTGCCGGCTCCTCGCGCTTCACCCGCTGGTAAAACGGCAGCAAGCGGCGCTTGGCCAAATCGCGTTTGTCGGCACCCTCACGGCGCGCCTCGGCATGTATCAGTTTGACGAGCGCTTTGTCGTCCACAGTCTCGCCGCGACGCAGAGCCTCGAGTATGTTCAAGATAATCTGTTCCATGTCCCCATTGTAAAGGCAAAGGCGCCGAAGCCGACCACGGCCCCGGCGCCTCCATCAAAGAGCGCGACTATGGTTTATAAGTCTTCGATAGCCGTCTGTCACTCCGGATCAAACGACATGTCGCCCGAACCGACCTTAAAACGATACGTGGCAGACTTATCGCCGTTATCGAATTCAAGATTCAAAATGGTCTCGCCGTCGTAGCCAAGCGGAAGGAAATCGCTCTCGAAGTCGCCGCTACCCAGGGTAAGGCTCGCCTTAAAGCCCGTCGAGTTCGGAACCGTCATCTCCACATCGCCCGAGCCCACGCTCACGTCCATCGACTTCGCGGGGGCCTGGTAGAGCTCGAACGTCACATCGCCCGAACCGACCTTGGCATTCAGGGTGTCGGTCACGGTGCCCGCAAACTCAACGTCTCCCGAGTCCAAAGTCAGGTTGAGGTCATGGCACGCAATGTCCGTGACCGTCAGATCGCCCGATCCTACATTCGCTGTAATGCCCACCATGTTATCGGCAACTTCGCGCGGCAGTTCGACGGTAACCGTGCGGTCAATGGCGCGCTCGTCATCGCAATCGAACTGGCGAATTTTGAGCGTAGAGCCCTTGATTTCGGCCAGATTTTGGGTTGCCGCATCGAAGGCAACGGTCCCCGTTGCCACACGCCCGCTTTCAATTACGCGCACCGGCCCGCCGGAGACGTGTTTGATCTCGACCGTGCCCGACGTCACGTCCAAGTCAAGCGATGTGAACGCGTCGGCATCAAACGTTTCGCTCGAAAGCTGTTGAGGCCGAGCGGAATAGTTGCCGTTATCCAAGAGATCATCGTCGTCAAACATATCGTCAAAATCAGACAAATTGCCAGATAGAATACCGGTCGTACGCACCATATCGGAATGAGCCAATAGCCGCGAAGTGCCAAAGACAAGTCCGATGATGAGCACGAACGCTCCGATGCCAACGCCCAAGCGTACCTTGGATTCATGCGAAAGCTTCATCATTCATCACCCTCTTTGGCGATCGGGTCAGCGGTAGTCGCGGTAGCCACGTCAGTATCAACCGGAGCGGAAGCATTCTGAGCCCAAGCCGCCGCCGGCGCCGGACCAACCTGAATATCCCCGCGTGCCCAATCACCATCGAGCGCACGCGCAACCCAGTGATAGATGGGAATCGTAAAGAAGATCAGCGCGGCAAAGGGGCCGGCGCCAAACAGGAACATCAGCAAAAAGAACAGCAGCCAGCACACGGCCCAATACGGGAATGACTGGAACGGGCCCTTCACCGGAGTCGAGCCAACTGCGCCGCCACTCGTCGCCTGCGCCGTAGCGGCATTGGCGGCCTGTGCACTCCAGCTTGCCGCTTGCGCCGCCTTGGCCGCAGCATCACTCGCCTGTGTTGCCGCCTCGGTGGCACGTGCCGCCGCCTCATGGGTACGCGCGCGCTCTGCCGCCTCGGCCTCGCGCTGACGGGCGCGGTCCTCGTTCTCAAACTCGATATCGTCCTCGATCTCATCGCTCGGATTGAGCAGCTCGTCCAGGCTCACGCCATAGAGTTTGGCGAGCGAGATCAGGTTCTCGGTATCGGGCGAGCTCTCTGCACGCTCCCATTTACTGACCGCTTGGCGCGACAGCCCCAGCTTTCGTGCGAGCCCTTCTTGGCTAAAGCCTTTGCTGCGGCGAAGGTCGGCGAGCCGCTGCGCAGTTTCTACATTCATGGTTCCTCCTATGCTTTTGCCAGCCGTGCCGCCGGACCGTTTTTGTTCTTAGGCGCCTTGCACAGTTAAAAATGTATCCGCCACCGCCAAAAACATGCCACCTATTTTAGTGAGATTTTTGACAACCGGCGGTTGCGGGTGCATATGAGCTGCGGAAATGTGTCCAAACAAAGCAATGACCCGCAGCTCGGTTGTCCCCGTTGCGGCGTTAACGGTAGTATGGTCGTACTGTTTATTCCGCACCGCCAACGGAGGGAGTTCCGCGCCGTGAACCGCGATTTCGCCTCATCGCTCATCCAGCTCAACAACACGTTCTATCGCGAGCACTCCGCCTCCTTTTCCGATACGCGCCAGGCCCCGTGGCCCGGCTGGGTGCGCACCATGGACATCGCGCTCGAACAGCTCGACGTCGCCACGATCGAGCATCCCGTCCGCGTCTTCGATCTCGCCTGCGGCAATATGCGATTCGAGAACTTTGCCGCCGGCGGCACGCTGGCTGCCAAAGGCATGGACGGCACGAGCCCCTCGGCAGACGCCAGCTGCCCCTTCGAGTTCTATGGCGTCGACTCGTGCCAGGACCTGGCCATCGATGCACGCGGCCACGCCCTGCGCATTCCTAACTTGCACTTCCAAGAACTCGACGTGCTCGATGCCCTCATGAAACTCAACCCCGCCGAGACGCCCGACGTGCTTTTCGACGCCCCGCTCGCCGACATCTCGGTCTGCTTTGGCTTTATGCACCACGTGCCGTCGTGCGAGTACCGCGTACGCGTGCTCGACGCCCTGGTGCGGCAGACGCGCCCGGGCGGCATCATCGCCATCAGCTTTTGGGAGTTTATGAACGACGAGCGCATGGCGCGCAAGGCCGTTCGAGCCGAAGCCCGCGCCGAGCTCACCCCGCCGTTTGAGGGTTACGATTCCGCGCAGTTTGAAGCCGGTGACCACCTTATTGGCTGGCAAAACGACCGCCACGCCTACCGCTATTGCCACCACTTTGACGATCAGCAGATCACCGACCTGGTGCGCGGCGTGCGTACGTTCTACAAGAGCGGCGAGGTCCCCGTGCGCGAGCTTGAGCGCTTCCATGCTGACGGTCGCAGCGGCGATCTCAACCGCTATGTGATTCTCAAGCGCCTGTAGGCACCGACGACTCGCCGTCGAGCCGCACCGCGTCTTTCGGGCAAACTATGCCCACCCCTTTTTCAACCCATTGACGGAACGCGCAGCTATACGTTCCATACTTATGACCAAGGAGCCTCATGGGAGCCGTCCACGTTCGCACGCCTAAGAACTTTGTGCTCGAGGAGCGCCTAGAGCGCTACGCCGATGCGATTGAGACGAACCCCGAAATCTATGCCGGAGATTGGCGCGAGGCTTGCGCGCCAGTTGGCAGCAAGCCCTTCGAACACCTTCATCTGGATCTGGGCTGCGGCAAAGGCACCTATCTGGTTGAGCGTGCTCGCCGTGAGCCCGACACGCTCTTTGTCGGCATGGACCAGGAGCCCATCTGCATCGCCTATGCCGCACAGAAAATCTGCGAGCATGAACTGACCAACGCACTCGTTCTGCCTCGAGGCGCCGCATCGCTGCCGCAGCTATTTGCCACAGGCGAGCTCGATGCCATCACCATCAACTTTCCCACGCCGCAGCCCAAGGCCAAGTACGCCAAAAAGCGCCTCGTCCATGTCGACCATCTGATGCTCTATCGCCCGCTCTTTGCAGCCGGCGCCACCGTAACGCTACGAACCGACAGCAAACCATTGCGCGATTACGCCCTGGGACAGTTTGCCGCGGCAGGCTACGACACGCTTTGGGTAAGTGACGACGTCCGCCGCGACCATCCCGAGCATCCCGAGACCGAATATGAATGCCGCACGCGCGAGATGGGTGCCGTCGTCTATGGCATTTACGCCACACCCGGCGAGAAACCTACCGAAGAGCAACTCGCAGCAGGCCGAGCGCAGGAGCAAAGCCTTGCCTGCTACCTGCCAGATAACCTCGACGAGCTCACCTACGTGCCCCTCGGCATGGAAGAGGCCGTCGAGAACTTTAGAAACCGCGCCCGCAAGGGCAAGAAGCGCCTGCCACAAGAGTCCCACGGGCTTCTGATGGTCGCGGCGTCAGCAAACAAGCGCAAATAGGCGCCAGCGAACGACCCTCAAACCTAAGTGAGTAGACTTTTTAGCAATAGCCAAGCACAACCCACATAACGAAAACTAAAACCGCAGGTAAATCCCTTACGCAAAAGCCATGTGCTCGCGATATTGCAAAAAGTCTACTCACTTAGCTGGCAACTGCACCAAACGGCTGGGCAGAACGCCCATTTCCTGCATTTTCTCGCGCGCTGGCACCCCGCGCCGCCGCTACGCCATAATAGTTGGCGGACAATCGCGAGAGAAAGCAAACACATGGCACAGACCACGACAGACACCGCCGCCAGTACCGTCTCCGGCGCCGGCGCCGCCAGCTCATTCTCGGGCGGCACGGGAACCGAAGCCGAGTTTGGCTCGCTCGGCGCGCTCTCCCCCACCTGGTGGGAGCCCGAGGACGGCAGCGAGCCCGAACCATGGCTCACGCCCGATCAAGCCTTCGAACATTTCTTTGAATGGACGAGCGATCGCGGCATTGAGCTGTGGGATCACCAAGAAGAGGCCCTCATGGACCTGGCAGCCGGCGATCACGTCATTTTAGGCACACCGACCGGATCGGGTAAATCGCTCGTCGCGCTGGGCATGCTCTTTATGGGCATGGCACAGGGCAAACGCTGTTATTACACGGCCCCCATCAAGGCCTTGGTCAGTGAAAAGTTCTTCGACCTGGTGCAGGTGCTCGGTCGCGATAACGTCGGTATGATCACCGGCGACACGCATATCAACACCAAGGCACCCGTCATCTGCTGCACGGCCGAAATCCTTGCCAACGATGCGCTCCGCGAGGGCGAGGACGCCGACGTGGGCTGCGTGGCCATGGACGAGTTCCACTACTTTGCCGACCCCGACCGCGGCTGGGCCTGGCAGGTGCCGCTGCTCACCCTGCCCCACACGCAGTTTATGCTCATGAGCGCCACGCTCGGCAATGTCACTGCCATCGCCGCCTCACTCGAGGAGCACACCGGCGCTACCTGTGACTTGGTCGTCGATGCCCCACGCCCCGTGCCGCTGAGCTACGACTACGTGACGACCTCGCTCGAGGGCACCGTCGAGCTCGCGATGCGTCGCGGCGAGGCCCCGCTCTATATCGTGCACTTTAGCCAGGATGCCGCACTTGCGACGGCACAGTCGCTCGCCAATTTTGGCATCGCCAGCAAGGAGCAGCGCGAAGCCATCAAAGACGCGGCAAAGGGGACGAGCTTCTCGACGGCCTTTGGCAAGATTCTCAAGCGCCTGCTTGGATGCGGCGTCGGCGTGCACCATGCTGGCATGTTGCCGCGCTATCGCCTGCTGGTCGAGCGCTTGGCGCAGCAGGGTCTGCTGCCCGTCATCTGCGGTACCGATACACTCGGCGTCGGCATCAACGTACCCATCCACACCGTGGTGCTCACCGCGCTCACCAAGTTCGACGGCTACAAGATGCGTCGCCTGCGCGCCCGCGAGTTCCATCAGATTGCCGGTCGCGCCGGCCGCTCGGGTTTCGATACCGAGGGCATGGTGATTGCCGAGGCACCCGAGCACGAGATCGAGAATGCCAAGCTTATGGCCAAGGCGGGCGACGATCCCAAAAAGCTCCGCAAGATTAAAAAGAAGAAGGCCCCCGAGGGCTTTGTCACCTGGAACAAGCAGACCTTTGAGCGCCTGATCGAGACGCAGCCCGAAACGCTCAAGCCGCGCCTGCGCATCACACACTCCATGGTGATTAGCGTGGTCGAACAGGGCGGCGATGCCCGCGCCCGCGTACACGACCTCATCGAGACGAGCTTGCAGACTCCCGAGGAAAAGGCCAAGCTCGAGGTTCGCGCCGACGAGATCTTCGCCACGCTCATCGATTCCGGCGTCGTCGTTCGCACCGAGGTACCGCCCGCACCCGACGCCCCGACTGACGCCGCACCAGACATCGACTATGCGCTGACGGTCGATCTGCCCGAGGACTTCGCGCTCGATCAGCCGCTCTCGCCGTTCTTGCTTGCCGCATTGGAGCTGCTCGATCCCGAGAGCGAGACCTATACCATGAACCTGATCTCAATGGTCGAGGCAACGCTCGAGGATCCCAAGCAGGTACTGCGCGCACAGGAGCGCGCCGCACGCGATCGCGCTATGGCCGAGATGAAGGCCGACGGCATCGAGTATGAGGAGCGCTTGGAGCGCATTCAAGACGTCACGTACGAAAAGCCACTCGAGGATTTGCTCGACGCCGCTTTTGATAAGTACTGCCAGGAAGTACCTTGGGCAAACGACTATCAGCTCTCTCCCAAGAGTGTTCTGCGCGATATGCTGGAAAGCGCGAGCGATTTTAAGGGCTACATTCAAAAGCTCGGCATCGCCCGCTCCGAGGGCATTTTACTGCGCTACCTGGCAGAGGCCTACCGTTCGCTCGACCGCACCGTGCCCATCGAGAAGCGCGACGAGCGCCTGCGCGACATTATCTCGTGGCTGGGCTTTGTGGTGCGCTCGGTGGACTCGAGCCTGGTGGACGAGTGGGAGAACGCCGGCAACCCGGCAGCCCTCGATGCTGCGCCGCCGCAGGGCATCGACGAGGTCGTGGTGGACCGCCGCGGCTGCACGCTGTTGGTGCGCAACGCGCTCTTCCGCCGCGTGACCCTTGCCGCCCGCGAGCACGTTCGCGACCTGGGCGAACTCGACGACGACTGGGGCATGAGCGAGATCCGCTGGCAAAAGGCGCTCGATGCCTACCATGAGCAACACGAGGAAATCCTCACCGACGGAGATGCCCGCAGCGCCGCGATGTTTTCCATCGATGAGTCCGACGAGAAGACCGCGCACGTATGGCACGTGCATCAGATCTTTGCCGACGAGGATGGCGACCACGACTTTGGCATCATGGGCGATGTCGATCTGGACGCCACGCAAGACGGCGGCGAGGTCATCTTCAAAAACTACCGCGTCGGATTTATCGAGGACCTGCTCGAGGACTAGCCGAACATACTGGAACGAAACGAAGCGGGGCCGCTGGCAATATCGCCAGCGGTCCCGCTTTTGCACTATCCGCTATGCCTTACTCGGCATCCTCGACCTCATACGAATCCGCCTCGGCGGGCTCATCGTTTGTCTCCGGCGCAGCCCCGTGCGCCTCGTCAAACGCCGCCTTCATGGTCTTGTTACCCCACGTGAGCTTTCGAATGGTGAGCTCATCGGCCTTGTTGTGGGCCAGACGCAGATTCTCGGTGCTGCGACGCAGGTCGTCCTTGGTCTTCTCGAGCTGCTTAATAGCGGCATCGATCTCCTTGATTGCCGACTCGAACTGCTTGCTCGCCAGGTTGTAGTTGCGCGAGAAGCCGTCCTTGAACTTCTCCATCTTGGCTTCGAAGTTCGTGACGTCGATATTCTGCTGTTTGTACTCCGCTAGCTCCTGCTTATAACGCAGCGAACCCATGGCGGCGTTGCGAAGAAGCGTAATCATGGGAATGAAGAATTGCGGGCGGATCACGTACATCTTCTCATAGCGGTAACTCACGTCGACAATACCCGCGTTATAGAGCTCGCTCTCGGGCTCCAGCAGGGTGCAGAGCACTGCATACTCACAGCCCTTCTGGCGGCGATCGTGGTCGAGCTTCTTAAAGAAGTCCTCGTTCTTGTGCTTGGTCGCGGTCTCGTCGTTCTCGTTTTTCATCTCGAACATAATCGAAATGACCTCGTTACCGCTCGCGTCGCACTCGCGGAAGATAAAATCGCCCTTGGTACCCTCGGACGCATCGTTGTCTTTCTCGAAGTACGCGTTGGGAAACGCCGTCATGCGCAGACGGTTGAACTCGGTCTCGCAGTGCTGCTCGAGCGACTCGCCCACCATCTTGGTGGACAGGCGGACCTTCATGTCCTTCAGGCGCTCAATCTCTTCATCCTTGTAGCGGATCAGCTCATCGCTCGCGCGCTTGGCTTGAGCAAGCTCGAGCTCATGTGCCGCCTTTGCCTGTTCCTCGCGCGAATCGCGCACTGCCAGCTCACTCGTCAGTTTCGCACGTGCCTCATCGCGCTCTCGCTCCGCCGCGGCGACTGCCTCCGACAGGTTCATTTTTGCCATCAGCTCCTGCTCGCGCAGCTGGGCACGCAGACCCTCGGCCTCTTGCTCAGATTGTGCCTTTGCGGCGGAAAACTTCTCCTGTACCGTCGCGCGGTAGTCAGCAAGTGCACGTTCGGCCTCGCTGCGAGCGGCATCGAGATCACGCTGCGACTCTGCCGCGGCAGCGGCAAGCGCCATCTCCTGAGCCTTGTCCGCTGCGGCAAGCCTGGCCTGCAGCTCGGCAATCTGGGCATCACGTGCAGCTAAATCGTTTTGAGCAGCGTTGCGCGCCACCGACTCGGCAAGCTTGGCTTCGTCATCTTTGCGCCCCAGCCGCGCACGCAAATTGTCGATCTCGCGCTGAAGCTCAGCATTCTCCTTCTGAGCATCGGCACGGGCCTCAACCGCCGCACGCTGGCTTGCGCTCTCGCGCTCTGCGGCAGCGCCCTCGAGCTTGGCGCGCAGCTCGACAAGCTCGGCATCGCGCTTGGCGACCTCTTGTGCCAACTCCCGAGCCGCAGCATTCTTCTGCTCAACGAGTTGTGCATTGCGCTGAGACTCCGCCTCCTGCAGGGCAGCCGACGAACGCGAGCGCTCAAGCTCCAGCGCCTGCTCGCCCTCGCGTTGGACTGCCCTCACACGCTCATCCAGATCGCGCGAAAACTCGGCATCGCGTACTTGCTTGACGATATCCGCATAGCCAGACGCATCGACCTTAAAGACTTCGCCACAATGCGGGCACTTGATCTCGTTCATAACAGCTCCTCGATGGACGCAAATTTCAACCGACTACACTCTACCGCGCCGCACGGACAAAAAAGGCGCCGCCACCATAATGGCAACGGCGCCAGAACCACCGCAAAGGTGCCTGTTCCCCTTGTGTTGGCTTGAGCTCTTACAGGTCGCGATAGTCGATCAGGCGAAGATCGGGTTGAGACTCGAGCCAAGCGCGCAGCTCAGGATCGATCAGCGCATCGACTTCCTTGGTGCGATCGGTCGTAAGCGAGCTGTTCTCGAGGATATAGCGATCAAGATAGCCCGGGTGACACACAAAGACGACCGTCTCGCCGTCGGACATCTCGCGAACCGTCTGCATGATTGCTTCTTTAGGTTCGTAGCCCGGCTTCATCGAGCGCATTACCATGTGCAGGTCGGTATCTCCGCAACGCACCACCGCCGTGGGGTCGAAGCTCGCCTTTTGCTCCTTAAGGCCCAGCTCCTGGGCAACCGCCGAGATCGCTCGGTTAAGGTTTTTACTCATGACAGCATGGGCTTCGAAGTAGTCGGGCTCGCGGCCCACAATCTCGACAAAACGGTCATGCTGCGCACGGATCTCGATGCAGGCCTCGTCGAAGTCTATCAGCTCCTCACCGCGCTTAAAATGCTCGCGGAAGGTACGGCTGCTATGGAACTCGCCATTCTCATTGAGCATGCTCGGAATGAGCGCTGGATCGGCACACGGCTTACCCAGGCACACGTTGGTATGCTGGCCCACCGCAGTATCGGCATCCGCCACGAGCAACCACCCACGCTCGGCCTCGGGCATATTAGGCATAAGGCCCGCTGAGCGCACCGGGCCCTCGTTGACGCTTCTGGCAATCCCCAGGTCAACGGCATACGAATAACCGATATCATCGGCACGAATAAGCAATTGCTTCATAGCGACTCCAATCTATGTGAAAACCACCACAAAGGTGCCTGTCCCCTTTGTGGTAGTTCTGGCGCCCTATAGCCCAAAGAAGCTAAGAATCTGATCGCGGCTTACGGGCTTGTACTCGTTGGCGTCGAGGCCGACATCGTAGCGAAGGATAGGACGTTCGCGGTCGCGGTTGCGCGCGTTGGCGCGGTCTCCCCTGCTGTGGATATGCCCATGTAGCATAATGGCGCCACGCGCCTTGCCATTCCAGCTGAGCATGGGGTAATGGCTCATCACCAGACGATGACCCTTGGCATAGCCGGGGGCAATCTCCAGATAATCACGCACGTCTTCCCAAATCTGCGACACGTCGGGATCTTCCCAATCGCCGTCATGGTTACCGCGGATAAGCGTCACATTCTTGCATTCGATACGCTCGCGCAGGCGCACAGCATCCGCCAGGGGCAAACGATAGGTAAAGTCACCCAGGATATAGAGGCGGTCATCTGCAGCCACACACTCATTGATGGCATCGATGGCCTTGCGGTTCATCTCCTCGACCGAGCCAAACGGCCGATCCATGTCGTGCAAGATATTCGTATCGCCCAGGTGCAGGTCGGCGGTAAACCACATCATCGTCTATGCCCTCATTTCGCAACGCGTCAAACTCGTGCTAAGTATACAGACACAGCGATGCGGCGGTTAGCCAAAGAGCCCGCCGAACAGGCCGCGGCTGCGTTTGTCCTGCTTTTTCGAAGCGTCACCCTGAGTTTTCTTGTCCCGCCGTCTCTTACGGTCCTGTTCCAGATCATCGTCGTCGAGCAGCAGATCCCACTCAAACGGATCATCCGTCAAATCGAACAGGTCATCGTCGTCAAACATGGCAGTTTCCCTTACCGATTAGCGAGCATCCACCACATAGAGGCCAACGCGCACCTGATGCCACGGGCTGCGCTCGGGCGCAACCTGCTGTACGCGGGCCTCAAAAACGTCCTCGTGGCCGTAATACATCATCAAGGACAGTGGGCCGACCTCGTTTCCCGGAACATACCCAAGCTTGGTGTTGCCGTAATAGATCGCAACCGCCTCGGGGTCATGGGGATTATCGCGCTCGGCACACAGCGTCAGCTTATCGCCAACCTTAAGATCGCCCAAGACCAAGGCACCGTCGGCATACTGAAATCCTGCGATATGAAACGACAAAAGAACACGTGAAGGCTCGTACATGGCAACTCCTCTAACGGCCGGGTAAACCGGCGCTTAACCTTAGTGAGAAGTCTACGAACTCGTGCGGACACGAATTCGCCCGCTCGCACCTTTCACCCATTTGCTGCAACGTCTGCGAGACAGAGCGCTTGCAGATAAGATAGGAGCACGAATGGCACCCGCGGCAGCGGGTCTTGCCAACTCCGATACACGTTTTCATCGTGAGAAGTGGCCGTCTTCGCTTACGCGGGGGCGGCTATTTTGTTTGCCCCTATGTCATCTGATTCTAATGCACAAACATGCGCACGAACTTGTGCTTCCAGCTTGCGTAAGGGGCATAGCGGAATGGCACGTCCAGCCACGTAGCCTTGTTCACGATGCTCTTCTTGTGGCTAAACGTATCGAAGCTCTCGCGGCCATGGTACTGGCCCATACCGCTCGCACCCATGCCGCCAAAGCCCATATGGCTCGTAGCCAAGTGCATGATCGTGTCGTTGACGCAGCCGCCGCCAAAGGGCACGTAGCGCACAAAGCGCTGCTGAGCCGCACGGTCCTGGCTAAAGATATACAGGGCCAGCGGCGTCGGACGATCCGTAATAAACGTCTCGGCCTCGTCTAGGCTCTCAAACGTCAGCACCGGCAAGATGGGACCGAAGATTTCCTCCTGCATCACGGCGTCATCGGGGGACACGCCGTCCAAAATCGTCGGCTCAATCTTGAGCGAAGTCTCGCGCGCGGTACCTCCAAGCACGACCTTATCGGGATCGATCAGCCCGCGCACGCGCGCAAAATGCTTGGCGTTGACGATATGCCCGTAGTCCTCGTTATCGAGCGGATGCTCGCCAAACATACGGCGGGTCTCTTCCTTGATGAGGCCCAGCAGCTCGTCGTGCACGCGCGTATCGACCAGCAGGTAGTCGGGCGCCACGCAGGTCTGCCCCACGTTGAGCCATTTGCCAAAGGCGATACGCCGCGCCGCGACCTTCAAGTTTGCCGTCGCATCCACGATGCAGGGACTCTTTCCGCCCAGTTCAAGCGTCACGGGCGTAAGGTTTTTACTTGCGCGCTCCATAACGAGCTTGCCGACCGGAACGCTACCGGTAAAGAAGATCTTGTCCCAGCACTCGTCGAGCAGCGCTTCGTTTTCGGCGCGCCCGCCCTCGACAACCGTCACCAGGCGCGGATCAAATGTCTCTTCACAGATTTGCCTGAGCACCGCGCTCGATGCCGGAGCATAGGCGCTCGGCTTGATGACCACAGTATTGCCAGCGGCAAGGGCGCCGGCGAGCGGCTCGAGCGTTAGCAAAAACGGGTAGTTCCACGGCGCCATGATGAGCGTGACGCCATAGGGCACGGCTTGCGTTTTGCACACACTCACGGCATTGGCAAGGTCACACGGACGCAGGCGCGGACGACTCCATCGAGCCACATGCGCAATCTGATGACGAATCTCGGAAAGCGACGTGCCGATCTCGCACATATAGGCCTCGTCATGCGACTTTCCCAAATCGGTCTTGAGCGCATGGGCAATATCGGCCTCGTGGGCCCGCACCGCATCGCGTAAACTCACGAGTGCACGACGTCGAGCATCAACATCAAACGTGGCGTGCGTCTTAAAGTAGGCGCGCTGATCGCCGACGATGCGCGCAATTTCCTCGGTGTTCATGGACCCTCCTAGTTCTCGTCCTCAAACATACCACCCGCGACGACCTCGTACATATGCTCGAGCTCCGGGCGGTCCATCAAAAGCGGAACGGGGTACAGGGGATTGGCCTCGGCATCGGCATGGACCGCCATTTGCGGAATATCGGAGCGGCGAATACCCGAGACATATTTGGGGATTCCCAGGGCCTCGTTCATGCGGTCGACCCAATCGATAAAGGCCTCGGCCGCAAGACTGTCCTGCGCGGTAGCCGGCGCAATGCCCGCCATGCGAGCAAGATCGGCAAGCTTGGGAGCGGCGGCGTCACCATAAGCGCGAAGCATGTGCGGCAGGATGATCGCGTTGGCCAAGCCGTGCGGAATCCCGTAACGCCCGCCCAAGCTGTGTGCGATGGCATGAACGTATCCAACATAGGAGCGCGTAAAGGCAACGCCCGCCTTATACGCCGCCGAAAGCATATTGCGACGCGCACGCATGTTGTCTCCATGCTCATGGGCCTCAAGCAAATTATCGCGGATGAGCTGAACCGCCTGTCGCGCCATCTTGCGCGTATAGGGCGTGGTGCTTCGCCCGATAAAGGCCTCGACAGCATGCGTCAGGGCATCCATACCCGTCTGCCCCGTAATGGACGCCGGCAACCCGCGCGTAAACTCGGGGTCGTGGACCGCAAAACGCGGGATAAGCACAAAGTCGTTAATGGGGTATTTATAGTGCGTCTCGTCATCGGTGATAACCGCCGCGAGCGTGACTTCGCTTCCCGTACCGGCGGTAGTGGGAACCGCAATAAGCAGCGGCAGGAGACGGTGGACGCGCAACAGGCCGCGCATCTTGTTGATGGGCTTGTTTGGCTGCGCGATACGTGCTCCCACGCCCTTGGCACAGTCCATAGCCGAGCCGCCGCCAAAGCCGATAATGGCCTGGCAGTCGTTCTCGCGATACAGCGCCGCCGCTTCCTCCACATTCGAGACTGTGGGGTTCATACGCGTTTCGGCATAGACCGTAACGCCAATCCCCTGAGCCGTAAGCGCACGCTCGAGTGATGCCGTGAGCCCCAGACGGGCAATGCCGGGATCCGTCACGATAAGGGCCTTCTGGATCGAGCGCTTTTGAAGCACCGCGGGCACATCCTCGGCATGCTCCAAAATGCGCGGCTCGGTATAGGGCAGGATCGGCAATGCAATGCGAAAAACCGTCTGATATGTTCGGCACCAGGCACGACGGGCTAGATGCATAAAGGAAACTCCTTCATTTGTTGATTGGTCAACATTTGCTCGCCCGATTGTACTCATCGGCGGTCAAAGACGGCCTGCCAATCGTTAATCAATCAACATCTTCATATCTTAAAATTGTTTTATTAAAAATCATTCCTAATAGGCTTCACATTTGGTCGCATTTATGGATAATAGAACTCGTCAAGACGCACGTCCGGAGAGGGCCCTTACGGGACCGGACGAGCGCGCAATCGCCATCGATCGAAAGGATCGAATCATGAAGTTTGTTTGCCCCGTTTGCGGTTATGTGGAAGAGTTCGACGGCGACCAGCTGCCCGAGGATTTTAAGTGCCCCCAGTGCGGCGTTCCCGGTTCTCGTTTCCTGAAGCAGGAGGAGGGCCAGCTCGAGTGGGCTGCCGAGCACGTCGTGGGTGTCGCCAAGATGGAGGGCGTCTCCGAGGACATCGTTGCCGACCTGCGCGCTAACTTTGAGGGCGAGTGCTCTGAGGTCGGTATGTACCTGGCCATGGCTCGCGTCGCTCATCGCGAGGGCTACCCCGAGATCGGCCTGTACTGGGAGAAGGCTGCCCACGAGGAGGCGGAGCATGCCGCCAAGTTCGCTGAGCTCCTGGGCGAGGTCGTGACCGACTCCACCAAGAAGAACCTCGAGATGCGCGTTGAGGCCGAGAACGGCGCCACCGCCGGCAAGACCGATCTTGCCAAGCGCGCCAAGGCCGCCGGCCTCGATGCCATCCACGACACCGTGCACGAGATGGCTCGCGACGAGGCCCGCCACGGCAAGGCTTTCGCCGGCCTGCTCAAGCGCTACTTTGGCTAAGCCAACCGCCTGAGACATAACCTCTAGCTCGATGAGGCCCGGACCGTATTGGTTCGGGCCTTTTTCGTGGGCTTATTGCAGCTGTTCTTGAAGAACGATGAGCGACTGAGGGCTCAGGTCGTCGTATTGAATGAGGACGCGAGATGGAGCGCTCTTAGTCGATGCCCGATCACCCGTCCACAGGCAATCGGCGATGTTGACATAGGAAATACGAACGTCAGCAAGAGCCTTCGCGAAACTCTTCCCCGCTCCGTCCTCGGACAGGGCAACGGTGCAGTAAAGGCCCGCGTCCGCATGTTCAATCGAGACCTCCCCTGCCGGAAACACCTTCCGCACAAGCGCCATCAGGCCATCACGCGCCTCGCGAGCACGAACGCGCACGCGGTTCACATGCCGCTCGTAATCACCCGATTCCAGCAAACGAGCCAAAGCGACCTGGTCAACAGAACTCACCGACGAGGCGTAAAAACCAAGGTTGCGCCTAAACCGTTCCATCAGCTCATCGGGCAACACCATGTACGCTAGACGCAATGCCGATGAAAGGCTCTTCGAAAACGTGTTGGTGTAGATAACCGACTGGGCGGCATCGATTGACGCGAGCGCGGGAATCGGCTTGCCGGCAAGGCGAAACTCACAATCAAAGTCATCTTCGATGAGATATCGACCCGGCCGTTCGGCAGCCCAGCTCAGCAGCGCATACCGGCGCGCGATGCTCGTCACCAGGCCGGTCGGATACTGATGGGACGGCATCAGGTGAAGGACATCGGTCCCGCTTTTCTGCAGAGTGCTCAAGTCCACGCCCTCATCATCCAACGGGATATGTCGAACTTTGCAGCCCATAGCCTGATAGATGCGCGTCAGGCGCAAATAGCCCGGGTCCTCAACGGCATACACCTTGTCCGCGCCAAGCAGCTGAACCAACATGGTATCGAGCAGCTGGGCGCCCGCACCGATAACGATGTTGTCGGGGTCGACATTCATACCCCTTGTCCCGCGCAGATGGTGAGCAATTGCGCGTCGTAGCCGAGCGGTGCCCTGCGCTGGCGCGGGCGAGAAGATTTCGCGCTCGTCTTCGGATGCCAGCGTCGCCCGCAGTGCGCTTTGCCAAAGCCGCGCCGCCTCCAAAGCGGAAGGAGAGAGCGCATCGAATCGCTCGACCTGTCCGTTGGCATCATGCGCGCTAGGGCCCACAGAGACGGCATCTCGGTCGATGTTCCCCGTAGCCAAAGGCAAAACCGGTGCATCCGGAAGCTCGCAAGCGTAGTAGCCACGCCGCGGCTTTGAGCAAATATAACCCTCGGCAAGTAACTGGCTATATGCATTCTCGATGGTAATGACACTGATTCCCAGATGACTGGCAAAGGCGCGCTTAGACGGAAGATGCTCCCCCGCCGCAATGCGTCCAGCTACAATATCATCTCGAATTTGCTGGTAAACATACTCATAGAGCGATGCTTCGCCGCGTTTTTCCAAATTGTAGTCAAGCATGAGTTTGCCACCTGACCTTATCGAGCTGTTCAATCTGGTATTAGTCTGACCTTGTTATTATCTCGAAAACTGAGTATTTCGCCATACCCAGCTCCCCGATAGGATGTTCCGTCAAGCAATGCACATGCCAACCAAGGGAGCAACCATGGCAGAACAGACCAGCAAGGCCGATCGCGTCAAACTCAATCGCGAGCTCGCGCAGATGCTCAAGGGCGGCGTCATCATGGACGTCACCACGCCTGAGCAGGCACGCATCGCCGAGGAGGCGGGCGCCTGCGCCGTCATGGCACTCGAGCGCATTCCGGCCGACATCCGCGCCGCAGGCGGCGTCTCGCGCATGAGCGACCCCAAGATGATCAAGGGCATCCAAGAGTCCGTCTCCATCCCTGTTATGGCCAAGTGCCGCATCGGTCACATTGTCGAGGCGCAGGTCCTGCAGGCCATCGAGATCGATTACATCGACGAGTCCGAAGTTCTCTCCCCTGCCGATGACGTCTATCACATCGACAAGACCCAGTTTGACGTGCCGTTTGTCTGCGGTGCCCGCGATCTGGGCGAGGCGCTGCGCCGTGTTACCGAAGGCGCCACGATGATTCGCACCAAGGGCGAACCGGGCACGGGCGACGTCGTCCAGGCTGTGCGCCACATGCGCAAGATCCAAAAGCAGATCCGCGACGTTGTTGCTCTGCGCGACGACGAGCTCTTTGAGACAGCCAAGCAACTGCAGGTTCCGGTCGAGCTGGTACGCGAGGTTCATGCCACGGGCAAGCTTCCCGTGGTGAACTTTGCCGCCGGCGGCGTAGCGACCCCCGCCGACGCCGCGCTGATGATGCAGCTGGGCGCCGAGGGTGTCTTTGTCGGTTCGGGCATCTTTAAGAGTGGCGACCCCGCCAAGCGCGCCGCCGCCATCGTTAAGGCTGTGGCAAACTTCACCGACGCCAAGCTCATTGCCGAGCTTTCGGAGGACCTGGGCGAGGCCATGGTGGGCATCAACGCCGACGAGATCGAGATTATCATGGAGGAGCGCGGGCGCTAGTCCGGCAGAAAGGGTCGCATATGAGCGATTATGTAGACCAGACGGTCGCCGTGCTGGCGGTCCAAGGCGCTTTTGCCGAGCACGAGGCAAGACTATCCGAGCTGGGCGTACACTGTATTGAGCTGAGGCAGGCGGCCGATTTGCAGCAGAACTTTGACCGCCTGGTCCTCCCCGGCGGCGAGTCCACCGTTCAGGGCAAGCTACTTGCCGAACTCGGTATGCTCGAGGGGCTTCGCACCCGCATTGTTGAAGGCATGCCTGTATTGGGAACTTGCGCCGGCTTGATTCTGCTGGCGCGCGACCTTGCCGCCCACGACGATAAGGGGACGCCGCGCCTGGCAACCATGGATGTACTCGTTGAGCGTAATGCCTATGGCAGACAGCTCGGCAGCTTTCACACCAAGGGGCAGGTAGACGGCATCGACGGTGAAGTGCCATTAACATTTATCCGTGCGCCCCGCATCGTCGAGGTGCACGGCAATACCAAGGCCCTAGCCGAAGTCGATGGCCGTATCGTCGCCGCCCGTCAAGACAATCAGCTTGGTGTCACCTTCCACCCCGAGCTCGACGACGACACCCGCCTCCACGAGCTCTTCCTCCAAATGTAGGCAGAAAACAAACGAGCGTGGATTTTCGAACGCATAGCAAATGAGAGTGGATAATCTCCCACTTTGAGCTCGAATGCAGACTCAAACCGGGAGATTATCCACTCTCATACTATGAAGTCGTTTAAGAACGTTCCCAACGGCTGCTCCGGCAACGCCGATGTCTTGGTACCGACAGCGAAAACCCGCCAGAGCGAGGGAGGCCCTTTTGGGGCGAGATGACGCCATAGGTTGAGCATAAGTCAGCGAGCGGGTCGCATTTGTGACAAGATGGCGTGAAACGAAAGGGCGCTGACCTTCTGGTCGCGCCCTTGAAGTTGAACGTCAGA
>UQMK01000009.1 GCA_900542085.1 uncultured Collinsella sp. | reverse complement strand
GGCTTTTCTTGTTTCTGGCGAATAGCCCCGCCGCAACAAGGGCAATGGCGGTCGCCAGACTCACTGCAAGCCCCGCAAGGGCGCCCGGAGTCTTGTAGGTCATCACGATTCTATTCGCGCCTTTCTGCATGCTCAGGGACGACAAGCCCTTATCGGCGGCGGGCGTTAGTTCTGCGGCGGTGCCGTTTACCGTTACGTTCCAGCCCTCATCGTACGGAACGCTCAGCAGCAGGTTGCCGTCATCTTTGGCGGTATACTCGCCTTCGATCCTTCCGTCCTCAAAAACCGTCGGAATAAACTCGCTTGTCTTAAGCTCGTTAATGATCTGTTTGAAAACGTCCAGATTGAGGGCGTAAAAGATCGGCTCATTGTCTTTGGGCATGTCTGTATAGCCCTCTGCGGCTCCGATTGACACCGTATGCTGGCTCGGGGCGTCCGATGCATCCGCAATCTGGCGGATATTATTGTCGAATCTCCAGGCCTCGTTTTCGATCGTTCGCTGGTCGATGGTAAGAGCGACGGGCCAATAACTGCCGGCGATCGCATCTTTGTTGATATAGAGATACCCGATGGAGCTTGCCGGTACATTAACGCTCCATTGCTTTAAGCTATCGCTATTCTCCGTGCTCGTGGCCTCGATTTTGGTATAGAGCTTTACCTCGCGGCCTAGGATTTTGCTGTAGAGGTCGTTCTGCTTTTCGAAGGGGTTCTCGATCTTCAGCGTGCTGTTTTGGATATCGCTTGAGGCTGCGACGCCAATGCTGAGCGCATAGGGGTTCTCGTACACCGCGCTTGTGGAGTCGGCCTGATTCGTCTTGGCCGAAACGTATCCCGCAGGCGCGTTCTCAGGAATGGCATACTTGACTCCCAGTAGGGCATCGACGGCAAGAATGGGCTCGGCATAACGGGTCGAAAACTCGCCGACACTGCTGTATCCAAGGGAGTTGAGCAGTGCAATTGCCTGCGGGTTGTTTGCCGACGAATATGAAGACAGTTGGTTGTATCCAAGCGCCAAGCCTTCGTTGAGGGCGGCGCTATCGGCGCGCGTAGTCGTACGGTCGATGCGGTAGAAAGGCGCCGAATCCTCGCCCTGAATGGCTGTGATCGTGTTGGTTGCGGTGGCAACATAGGCGCTGTTGGCTTCTTCGGAATAGCCTGTGTACAGCTGGTTCCACATAACATGGGCGTTGGCAAATAGTTCAATTGCCGTGAGTGCCAGGAGCGGCATGATGATGGCCGGACGATGGGCCCGACGTAATGTTGGCCGCTTATTGAGTTTCTGCAACGCGTATCCTGCGGCCCACAGCGCAAAGAAGCTAAGCAAAAAGGTCGTGCGTGAGTAGAATCCGTTAGGAACGCGCATGCCGCACCAGACGTACTCGAGCGGGCTCAAAACGGAGCTTGCGACCAGGGTCATCGTGACGACGAGTGTTGCGATACGCGTCTTGATTGAAACCGTGCGGTTAACCAGCAAGCTCGCCGCAAGTAGCATCATGATGATGCCGCAATAGAACTGCGGTGTGCTATCGTTGTTTACCCACATGCAGGGAAGAAAGCCCCTGATGAGCGACTTGAGGCTGGTTTTTAGTAGAGGGCCGAGTGCCAGAACGGGGCCGCCCTTGGACATGGCAACGATGGTCGGCAAAAAGGTCCAGGCGGACAGAAGCAGTCCAAGCGCGATACCCCCGGCGAATCGCAGGGCTCGATCGAGCATGAGCTTCCAGCTAAATCCTTCTTCTGTAACATAATCGATAAATTCGACCAATACGAAGATGCAGAGGAACAGGATGCTGATGTAGGCCGTATACCAGCAGAACATGACATTGAGCGCCGTTGCGATGACGAGGCGGATCATGCTCTGCTTGCGGATGAGCTCGTAGCATCCGTAGGCGCAGATGGGCAGCAGAATGAGGCAATCGATCCAGAGCGGGTTGCGCAGGTTGCTGATGGTCCAGCTGCAAAATGTGAACGAGAGGGAAAGCAGGAATGCTGCGGGCTTGGATAGTCCGAAGCGCTTTTGTACATACCAGGCACTGCTAATGTGAATGCAGCCAAGTTTGAGCGCGCTGATAACAAACACAAAGAGCGTCAGCTTGTCTTGAGGAAACAGTACGCAGAGCAGGTTAAAGGGGCTGGCGAGATAGTAGCTGTAGAGCCCCCACGTGTTCATGCCCAGTCCCTGAGAAAAGGAGTAGCGAAGATTCTCCTCGCCCAAAAGGACGCGCCGGAACCAAGCAAAGAAGTCGATGTACTGGTACTTGAGGTCGCTAACGAGAAACGAGTTGTCGCCAAAGGGGTAGACGTGCCCCGTCGCTGCAAGTGCGACAAAGAGCGCGACGGTAAACGCAAAGCAAGCAGCATAGAATGCTACATTCATGAACGTAAATTTATTGGACCGTGTCATCAGATTCCTCGTTGGATTCTCGAATGATATAGATGGGACGTCGCTTGGTTTCCAAGTAGGCTTTTGCCAAGTATTCACCGATGATTCCTAAGCACAGAAGCTGCATGCCGCCAAACAGCGTTATGAGGCAGGCGAGCGACGGCCATCCGCCGACGGGATCGCCCCAAACGAGTGTTTTGACCAGGATGACGACGAATCCCAGAATGGCGATGAGGCAGAAGACGATACCCGTGAGGGCGGCGAGGGAGAGCGGCGCCGTGGAAAACGCGACGATGCCGTCGATGGAATAGAGGAGCAGCGACCAAAAGCTCCACTTGGTCTCGCCGGCTACGCGGTTGACGTTTACGTAGGGGAGCCATTTGGTCTTGAAGCCCACCCAGCCGTAAATGCCCTTGGAAAATCGGTTATATTCGCCCATGGAGACGATAGCGTTGACCATGGGGCGCTTCATGAGCCTAAAGTCGCGTGCGCCGTCGACGATGTCCGCGTTGGAAATGCGGTTGATGATCTTGTAGAACATGCGGGCGAAGAACGACCTGATCGGAGGCTCGCCTTTGCGGGTGGTCCTGCGCGTAGCGACGTTGTCGTAGGCTTCGGTTTGCAAGATCTCATACATCTGAGGCAGCAGCGAGGGCGGGTCCTGCATGTCGGCGTCCATGGTGGCGACATAGTCACCCTTTGCATGTTGGAGTCCGGCAAACAGTGCTGCCTCCTTGCCAAAGTTGCGTGAGAAAGCGTGCCAGTGGATGGCGTATGGATGCACCGCCGCGGCTTCTGCTTTCATGACGGAAAGCGTTTTGTCTGCCGAGCCATCGTCGATGAGGACGGCTTCAAAGGAGATGCAGGGGTCTTGCTGGGTCATGATGCGAACGACGCCATCGAGCTCTTTAAGAAAGATCGGAAGCGATTCCTGCTCGTTGTAGCACGGCACGACAATGGAGATGAGCGGCATGGTGGTTTACCTCTCGTTTGGATTGGAAGTAGGGTGGCCGGGCTGGTCGTCGTAGGCGTATTTGCTGTACACGTTGACCTCCCACTGCTTTTTTTCGACCTTTGCTACAGAATCCAGGATGAATCCGGTTGCAAGGCTCAGGCTGCACAGGAACATAAACGACGCGGCGAGTATGGCGGTGGGGAAGCGCGGAACGAGGCCGGTCTGGAAATACTCGACAACTATGGGCATGCCCAGGGCGAGGCCGATCACCGCAAACAGAAGCGCGACGAGGCTGAAGAACTTCAGCGGGCGGTAGTCCTTGAACAGCGTGCCGATCATCGCAACGACTTTAATGCCGTCGCTCACGGTATTGAGCTTGGACTCGGAGCCTTCCGGACGGTCTCGGTACTCGATGGGCACATCTTTGATGCGCCAGCGGTGGTCGACGGCGTGGATCGAGAGCTCGGTTTCGATTTGGAAGCCCTCGGAAAGCACAGGGAAGGTTTTAACAAACGGGCGGCTCATGGCGCGGTAGCCGGTCATGACGTCATCGAAGCTGTAGCCATAGATCCACTTGATCATGGCGCGAACTAGGTTGTTGCCAAAACCATGGAAGGCGCGCTTGTTCTCCTCGGAGTAGGTGCCGTTGGAAAGGCGGTCGCCTACGGTCATGTCGGCCGTGCCGTTAAGGATGGGCTCGCAGAGGGCTTTGGCCGCCTCGGCGGGGTAGGTGTCGTCTCCGTCGACCATCAGGTAGCAATCGGCGTCGATATCGCGAAACATCTGGCGGCACACGTTGCCCTTTCCCTGGCGGGGTTCAAAGCGGACCGTGGCGCCGTGCTCGGTAGCGATGCGTGAGGTATCGTCCGATGAGTTGTTGTCGTAGACATAGACCGTCGCTTGCGGAAGCTCGCGGTGAAAGTCGTCGATGACCTTACCAATCGTGAGCGCTTCGTTGTAGCAAGGGATGATGACGGCGATGGATTCAGAATTCACTCAATGCTCCTTATATATTCAATCTTTGAAAGTATAGCCGTTTGGGCTTGGCATCCTAAGATGTGGGTTAGTTCTCCAGTTTTGTTGCGCGTATCGTTTGCATGGCTGTCGGGTCTATACTGTTCGTTTGTCAACGATTACGAGTAAAGGAGTTGCATCCGTGTCGGATCAGACAAAGCAACAAGAAACTCGCAGTCTGCCTGCGACGTTTGCTAAGAACGAATTTGAGAAGGACGCGTTTATCCTTCGTCAGCTGGTTACCAAGGATTTTAAGATCAAGTATCGCCGTAGCGTTCTGGGCGTCGCATGGTCGGTGCTCAACCCGTTGCTGATGATGATCGTCATGGCCATCGTGTTCTCGACGATTTTTGGCCAGGGCCGCAATGGCTCAATGACGCCCGAGATGTACCCGCTGTACTTGATCGTGGGTAACATTACCTTTGCCGTCATGTCCGAGTCTACGAACCAGGCCCTGACGTCTATCGTGGGCGCTGCCCCTCTGCTCAAGAAGGTTAAGGTGCACCGCTGGGTCTTCCCGGTGCAGAAGGTGCTCTTCTCGCTGGTCAACTTTGCCTTCTCGCTGGTCGCCGTCGCCATCGTCATGCTGTGGTTCCACGTTATGCCTTCTTGGCACCTCATTCTGCTGCCGGTTTGCCTGCTGCTACTTATGTGCTTCTGCATGGGCCTGGGCATGATGCTCTCTGCTCTTACGGTCTTTTTCCGCGACGTTATGCATCTATGGAGCGTCGTCATTACGGCGTGGACTTACATTACGCCCATCTTCTGGACGACTGACTACATTGCGCAAATGCCGCATCTCGTGCGTATCTTGATGTATGCGAACCCCATGTTCAACTACCTGCAGTTTATGCGCGATATCTTTCTGTTCCAGACTACGCCCTCGCTTATGACGTTTGGTATGTGCGTTGCCTGGGCGGTTCTTGCGCTTATTATTGGCTATACCGTGTTCCATAAGTCCGAGCGCAAATTTATCCTCTACATTTAAGGAGTGCTGTGATGACTGAATCTGTTGTTGATTACAGCGAGCAGCCTCTGGCTGTCGAGGTCGACGACGTCACCATGATCTTTAACATGGCGTCCGAGTCGCTGACCAATCTCAAGGAGTACTTCATCAAGCTCGCCAAGCACGAGCTGTTCTTTGAGGAGTTTAGGGCGCTTAAGCACATCTCGTTCGAGATTCATCGCGGCGAGGTCGTGGGTCTGGTCGGCACCAATGGTTCCGGTAAGTCTACGATGCTCAAGATTATCGCTGGCGTGCTTGAGCCTAGCGAGGGCAGCGTTAAGGTGCACGGTAACATCGCGCCGTTGATTGAGCTTGGTGCCGGCTTTGACCCCGAGCTGACTGCCCGCGAGAACATCTATCTGAACGGCGCCCTGCTCGGCTATACCAAGGAGTTCATCGACGCCAACTTTGACGGCATTATTGAGTTTGCCGAGCTGCAGAACTTTGTCGATATGCCGCTTAAGAACTTCTCCTCGGGCATGGTGGCGCGTATCGCCTTTGCAATTGCAACGATTACCGAGCCCGATATTCTGATCGTTGACGAGACGCTGTCCGTCGGTGACGTGTTCTTCCAGCAGAAGTGTGAGGCCCGCATCCAGCACTTTATCCAGAGCGGCGACGTGACAGTTCTGTTCGTTTCGCACTCCATGGAGCAGGTTGAGCGCATCTGCCAGCGTGCCGTTTGGATTGAGAAGGGTGACCTTCGCATGGATGGCCCGGTCGATGAGGTTTGTAAGGCGTATCGCGAGCAGTTCAACTAGGTTATAATGGCTTGCGCCTGACAGGCTTGCGCTTGCTTGGGCGTGCGGTTATTTGCTCCATTAGCTCAGTTGGATAGAGCAGGGGACTTCTAATCCCAAGGTCGACGGTTCGAATCCGCCATGGAGCACCATCGTTTATTAAGCCCGGACCCCTTGGTGGTCTGGGCTTTTTTCATATGCCGGTGTTTGTTATTCTTGCCGGGTATACGTTCAGGCCAAAGCCGTGGCGTGAGCTGCTGAGCCAGTCTGGCGATCTTTGCGATCCATGCGGTCGATTGGTTTATTATTTGTCGGACCATGCCTCTGCTTATGACACTGCCGGCATCGTGGCTCTTCGCATCGATTGCGCGCTGTGCCTGCGATATTGGATTGGCGTACGTGATTAAGAAGGCGTAACGACAGCGGGGAGGACCAACTTGGTCCTCCCCGCTGTTATTTATTCAGTAGTGTTGCGGTCTTACTTTTCGAGTCGTTCCCTCAGCAGCTCCAGCGCATGCGCGTAGCCCTGCAGGCCCTCGCCGGTGATGGTGGCAAAGCACGCTAGGCGCGCATAGCTTACCTGGCGGAAGTCCTCTCGCTTCTCGACGGCGCTGATGTGGACCTCAACGGCGGGGATGGCGACGGCTTTGAGCGCGTCCAGGATGGCCACGCTCGTATGCGTGTAGGCGGCCGGGTTGATGACGATGCCGTCGACCTTGCCGTAGGCCTCCTGGATTTTGTCGACGATGCTGCCCTCGTGGTTAGACTGGAAGACCTCGACCTCGTCAAAGCCCTGCGCGGCGCCTGCCTCCTGGCAAATCTGGACCAAGCGGTCGTAGTTGTCGCTGCCGTAGATGCCCGGTTCGCGAATGCCGAGCATGTTGAGGTTGGGGCCGTTGATGACGAGTGCTTTCATGGTTGCTTCCTTTGTGGTAGGGCGTGCGGTGAGGCGGAATGAAAAACCACCACAAAGGTGCCTGTCCCCTTTGTGGTGGTTTTTGTTAGAGAGCGGGTGGGAGGGTGTCGAGGAGGGCGCGGGCGGTGTTGGCGGCGCAGTCGCGCGAGTCGATGACGTAGTCGGCCCAGGCACGGTAGCGCGGCATGCGCTGCTCGGCGAGCTTGTCGATGCCATCGCGGGCGGTGATAGGGCGTCCCTTGTGGGCGAGTTCGTCGAGCTTGCGGTTGAGCATCACGATCAGGCTGTTCTGGTGCAGCAGCGGGTAGTTCTCGTCGCGCGTGACCACTCCGCCGCCCGTGGAAAGCACCAGGCTGCTGCGCTTGGAGATGTCGGCCAGGACTGCCGTCTCCTGCTCGCGGAAGGCCGCCTCGCCGCGCTCGACGATAAAGTCGGCGCAGGGCATCTCCAGGCGTTCCTCAAGCGCGCGGTCCAAGTCGATGTGCTCGCGACCCGTGAGCAGGGCGATCTGCTCACCCACACGGGTCTTGCCCGAACCCGGCATGCCAATCAACGCGATGTTCTGCTCGCGGCGGGACAGCCGCTCCGTCACATCCAGGATGCGCTCGCGCGGCGTAACCTGGCCGGTGTAGCGCTCAACAGCCTGTGCCGCCTGGGCAACAAGCATGAGTAGGCCGCCGATGCAGGGGATGCCGCGGCGCTCGGCCTCGAGCATCAGACCCGTGCGGGCGGGGTTGTAGACAATGTCGATGACGCCCTCGAGCGCATCGAGTCCTTCGAGCGTGCAGGGAGCGTCGGGGCAGTGGGGGAACATGCCGGAAGGTGTGCAGCTGACGAGCAGTGCCGCATCGGATTGCTGCGCGATGTTGCCGTAGTTGACCTCGCTTGTGCGGCCGACGGGTACGACGACGGCGCCCAGGTCGTCGAGCACCATGCTGGCCGTGGTGCCCGCGCCGCCGGTGGCTCCGAGCACGAGGGCCTTCTTACCGGCAACCTCTACGCCCAGCTCCTCGACCAGGCACCGAAAACCAAAGTAGTCGGTGTTGTCGCCGCGCAGGCGGCCGTCGGGCAGGCGCGTGATGGTGTTGACGTTGCCCATGCGTTCGGCCAGGGGGCTCAGCTCGTCCAGGTATTCCATGACGGCACGCTTGTAGGGGATGGTCACGTTGGTGCCCTCCCATTCGTCGCCGGTCATAAAGGCCTGGAGGTCCTCGGGCTCGCGCTCAAATCGCACATACTCCAGGCCTGCGAGCTCCTTGTAGATGGTCGGGGTGTAGCTGTGGCCCAGCACGCGGCCCAGCACGCCGTAGGGGCGGGTTGCGGCGGTAGCGGTCATCTAGAGCACCTCCGTGTAGCTGCCAAAGTAGGTGAAACTCTCGCACACGTCGTCGATCGAGTCGAGCAGGTCGTCGAGGGCCCTGCTGCCAAAGGGGCAGTCCAGGTCAAAGTAGAACATAAACTCAAAGTCACGACCGGGGATGGGGCGGCTCTCGAGCTTGATGAGGTTGATATTGAGCGCATAGAAGCGCTCGAGTACGCGATAGAGCGCGCCCGGCTCGTTGGCCGTGGTGATCATGAGCGAGGTGCGGTTGGCGCCGGGGTAGACGCGCGGCTCGCGGCTGATGACGACAAAGCGCGTGTAGTTGTTGTCCGAGTCTTGGATATTGGGCTCCAACACCTCGAGGCCATACAGCGTGGCACAGCTGCGCGATGCGATGGCGGCAACATCGGTGCGTTCGGAGTTGGCGACCATCTCAGCCGACATGGCCGTGTTGGGGTACTTGGTGGCGCGCAGGCCGTGGTTCTCGATAAAGCCGGCGCACTGGGCAATGGCTTGGCCGTGGCTGTAGACCTCGCGCACGTCGGCGAGCTTGGTGCCGGGCTTGACGAGCAAGTTGTGGTCGATTTTGAGGCGAAGCGAGCGCACGATGTGGAAGTCGAACTGGGCGAGCAGGTCGTAGACGGCGTTGACCGAGCCGGCGGTGGAGTTCTCGATGGGCAGCACGCCAAACTCGCAGAAGCCGTCGCGCACGGCTCGCATGACGCCTTCGAAGGTCTCGAAAAACGCGATGTCGGGCACGTCGAAGAGCTTGCACGCGGCGATTTGACTGTAAGCGCCCTCAACGCCCTGGCAAGCGACGGTGGCAGTTTGCGGGAAGGGCGTGTCGGAGGCTGCAGCCGTGGCGTGGGCCTTTTGCGAGACAGTGATGCCCTTGAGTTCGTTGATGTAGCGCTGCTGCTCGGCCTTGCTCATGCTCATGAGGAGACGGAACAGGGTGATGGTCTGCGCCTCGTAGCGCTCGGGCGCGCGGCTGGCGAGGTTGTTGAGTTTGGAGCGCTCGCGGGCGGGGTCAAAGACGGCCTTGCCCATCTCGATTTTTGACTTGGCGACCTCGGTGGCAATGTCCATGCGCTCGATAAAACTGTTGAGGAGCGTGGTGTCGATGCCATCGATGGCCTGGCGAATATCGGCAAGGTCCATGGCGGCCCCTTTCGTGAATGGTTGCCAAGGGTAGCTAATTTGGGACGGGGCTATTTTAGCTACCCTTTGACTGTCGACGAATCGATGAGAGCCAGGACAAATATCAACTGGCATATGGGGGTAGCTAAAATAGCCCCGTCCCAAATTAGCTACCCTTGGGGTGGGTGGGTTAGCGCTGGGCGGCGTCCTCGAGGAGGGCGTCCCAGATGGCGAGCGCCGCGGATGCTTCGGCTACGGGGACGGCTCGGGGGACGATGCAAGGATCGTGACGGCCGTGGACCGAGAGCTCGGCATTTTCCATGGCGTCCATGTCTACGGTCTGCTGCTCGCGGCCAATTGAAGGCGTCGGCTTTACGGCCATGCGCCACATGACGGGCGCACCGGTTGAAATACCGCCCAGGATGCCGCCGGCGTTGTTGGACTCGACCTCGATTTCGCTGGTCTCGGCGTCGATTCGATATGGGTCATTGTTCTCGCTGCCGCGCATGGCGGCTACGGCAAAGCCCATGCCAAACTCCACGCCCTTTACGGCGGGAATGCCAAACGCGATTTGCGCGATGCGGTTCTCGATGCCGTCGAACATGGGGTCACCAATGCCCGCGGGAAGCCCATAGATGCCGCACTCCACGATGCCGCCGATGCTGTCGAGTTCGTCGCGCGCGGCTAGGATCTCCTCGCGCATGCGGCCGGCTGCGGCGGCGTCAATGCACGGCAGATCGTTCGTAAGGATCGCCTTGCGGTCGGCCTCACGATAGACCATATCGTCCATCGGCAGGTCGGAGATGCCGCCGATCTGCGCGACGTGCGCCATGACCTGAATGCCGCGGGCCTCGAGCGCCTGCAGCGCGATCCCGCCGGCGATGCATAGAGGGGCCGTCAGACGGCCGGAGAAGTGCCCGCCGCCGGCGACGTCGTGCATGTTGTGGTACTTCACACGCGCCGGAAAGTCTGCGTGCCCGGGGCGGGGCTTGCGGCGCAGCTCGGAGTAATCCTTGGAGCGCGTGTTGGTGTTCTCGATAATCGCTGCAATGGGCGCTCCGGTGGTATGTCCATCGACAACACCGGCGATGATGTGGACGGCGTCGGCCTCGCGGCGTTTGGTCGCGGTCTCGTCGCGACCGGGGGCGCGACGGTCGAGGAAGGCCTGCAGCTTCTCCTGGTCCACGGCGATGCCCGCCGGGATGCCATCGAGCGAACAGCCGATAGCGGGAGAGTGCGACTGGCCGAAGATGCTTAAGTGCAAGACGTTGCCAAAGGTCGAGGACATGCTATTCCTCCTCGAGCGTGACCTTGCCGCCCAGCAGGCGGTAGTGGTCGAAGAAATCGGGATAGGACTTGTTGACGGCCTCGGCGCCGTGGATCACAACTTCGCCAGTGGCGCGGCTCGCAGCGATGGCGGCCATCATGGCGATGCGGTGGTCGTTGTGTGAATCGACCTCGCCGCCGGTAAAGGCGTCGACACCCTTGATGATGAGGTCGTCGCCGGCAATGCGCACCTGTGCGCCCAGCGCGGTGAGCTCGCGGGTGGTGGTGGCCAAGCGATCGGATTCCTTGATGCGCAGGCGGGCGCAATCGCGGATGAACGTGCGACCCTGCGCCAGCGATGCCACGGCCGAGATAACGGGCACCAGGTCGGGGATGTCGTGCGCGCTCATCTCAAAGCCGGCGAGCTTGTCGGACTGCACGGTGGCGGCGTTGGTGGAGCGCACGATGCGGGCGCCAAAGCGCGAAAGCGCGGCAAGCACGTTGCGATCACCCTGGGCCGAGCTGAGCGACACGCCCTCGACAGTGATGGGGTCGGAGCCGATGGCGCCGGCACATAGCCAAAAGGCAGCGTTGGACCAGTCGCCCTCGACAGCCACGTTGCCAGGCGTGCGGTACGAGCCGCTGCTCACGCGGAAGTTCGTGATCTCGGGTTGGCCGTCCTTGGCGGGGATACGCTCGACGTTGACCTCGACGCCGAAGGCCTTCATGGCCTGGATGGTCAGGTTGATATAGGGGCGGCTCTCGATAAGGCCGGTCACCTGCACGCAGGAGGGCTGGGCCAGCAGCGGGGCCGCCAGCAGCAGGCCGGAGATGTACTGCGAGCTCACGTTGCCCGGCAGGATAAAGGTGCCCGGGCGCATGCGGCCGCTTGTCTTGAGCGGAAAGCCGCCCAGGCCCTGCAGGTCGCAGCCGGCGGCAATGATCTCGTCGGAGAGCGGAGAGAGGGGGCGTGCGCCCAGACGACCCTGGCCCACAAAGGTTGCCTCTGCCCCCAGCGCGCAGGCGACGGGCAGCATAAAGCGGAGCGTGGAGCCACTCTCGCCGCAGTCGAGCGTGCCGCCAGCAAGTGCCTTGAGCAGGCCAAACTCAATACTCTTCATGGTGGGATGGACCTGGAAGCCATCCTCGACGGTCTCGATGCGAGCGCCCAGGGCCGTAAGGCAACGCACCGTGGCTTCGATGTCGGCGCAGGTGGTGTTGCAAGTGACGTGCGTCTCGCCGTTGGCGAGTGCGGCGCAGATAATCAAGCGGTGTGCCATCGACTTAGACGCGATGGCGGGGACGGTGCCCTTAAGCGGGGACGGGGTGATGCGGGCTAGCATGCGGATGCGTCTCCCTTCTGGCCGAGGCCCTCGGCAATGAGTTCGTGGAAAGTGGAAAGCGGCGTGCGGTCGATGCTGCAGCGGCCAATGCCGTGCGGAATCACCAAGTCGATAGTGTCACCGGCGCGTTTTTTGTCGTGCAGCGCCTCGGCAAAGATGGCGTCGGCCGAAAGCTCGCAGCGGGTCTTGAGACCGTGGCGTGCGCAGAGCTCCTCGATGCGACCGGGCAGCTCGGCGTCGCAAATGCCGTGCAGGGCCGCGGCACGCGTGATGATGCCCATGCCGATCGACACACAGTTACCGTGTCCCAGCTCAAAGTGCTCGCAGGCCTCGACAGCGTGTCCGGCGCTGTGTCCAAAGTTGAGGAGCTTGCGCTGGTTGGTCTCGCGCTCGTCGGCAACGACCACGGCGCGCTTAATGTCGATATTGCGGGCGATGATGAGCGCCACACGGGCCACGTCCTGGTTAAGCAGCTCAAGCGTGAGCGGGGTTTTCTCCAGTTCGGCGAAAAGCTCCGGATCGGCAATGACAGCGTGCTTGACGACCTCGCCGCAGCCGTCGGCGAACTGCTCGGGCGTGAGGGTGGCAAGGCATCCCACGTCGGCGATAACCACGCTCGGTTGCCAAAAGGCACCGGCCAGGTTCTTGCCGGCAGCCAGGTCGATGGCCGTCTTGCCGCCCACCGACGAGTCCACCATGGCGAGCAGGCTCGTGGGGATCTGCACAAACTTGCAGCCGCGCATGTAGGTGGCGGCCACAAAGCCGGCCACGTCGCCCACAACGCCGCCGCCGAGCGCCACGATCACGTCGGAACGCGAAAGCTCGTGCTCGGCTACAAACTCGAGAATGGCAACGTAGGTCTCGGCGCGCTTGTGTGCCTCGCCGGCCTCGAAGGTGCAAATGCTTACCTCATAGCCTGACGCCTCCAGGCTCTGCTTGACGGGCATCTGGTAGAGCGGACCCACGTTGGTGTCCGTCACGATGACGGCGCGGGTGCCTCCAGCGGTGGCGCGAACGAGCGGCCCTGTCTGCTCCAGCAAAAAGGTGCCCACGTGCACCTGGTAGGGGCGTGCGGTGTCGATATCGATGGTAATCGCCATAAGCTATGGTCCTTTCGACCTGGCGTGATGGGTGGTCTAGTGGGCGCTCTCATCGTCGAGTGCGCGCTTGATGCGATCGCCCTCGGCAAGGAGATTCTCAAGATAACGCTGGTCGCGGTTCTTGAGCGCACGGCTGTAGGCGCCGAGCGCATCGATCAGATGGTCGATCTCGAAGGCGAGAGCGTCGGCGTCGTCAATCATGAGCTCGGACCACATCTGCGGGTTGAGGTGTGCCACGCGCGTGAGGTCGCGGTAGCTGCCGGCCGAAAAGCCGTGGTGGACCTGGGCGGTGGGGCTCTTTACGTAGGCGTTGGACACCACGTGCGCGAGCTGGCTCGTAAAGGCGATCACGCGGTCGTGCTCGGCAGCGGTGGTCACGCTGAACTTGCCAAACCCCAAGGGGCGCACCATCTCGCGCACCTGGCCCAAGAGCTCCAGTTTGAGGGCATCGTCTACCGCGGGCGGAACGAGCACGAGTGGTGCGCCCTGGAACAGGTCGGCGCGGGAGTGCGCGTAGCCCGAGAACTGCGTGCCCGCCATGGGGTGTGCGCCCACAAAGTAAAAGCCGTGCTCTCGTGCGAGCTCAAAGGCCCGCTCACACACAATGCCCTTCACACCCACGGTGTCGATTACCACGGGGCCCATGATGGCTTCGGTGTCGGTAGCGTCGGCGAGCGCCTGGGCGTGGGCCTCGAGCCACTCGATGCATCCTTTAGGATAGCAGGCAAGGACGATGATGTCGCACTTGCCGAGCGTCTCGTCGTTGAGCTCGCCGGCGACGGTACCCATGCTGGCGGCCGTCATCACGTCATCGTCGGGGTCCCAGGCAAGCACGCGAACGCCCGCCTGCGCATAGCCGCGGGCAAAGCTGCCGCCGATGAGGCCCAGGCCCACGATGCCGGCGCACTTGGGGCCGCCTTGGTTGACGCGTGCGTTTCTCACCGTACCCATGGCCTACACCATGGTCTCTTGGCAGACGACCTCGCGGATGGCGCGGATGCGGCGCATGGTGTCATCGAACTGGTCAGGCGTGAGGGCCTGAGCGCCGTCGGACCAAGCGTGGCTCGGGTCGTCGTGGACCTCGATCTCCAGGCCGTTGGCGCCGCAGGCGGTCGCAGCGAGCGCCATGGGCTCGACATAGCGGGTGTAGCCGGTGGCGTGGCTGGGGTCGGCGACGACGGGCAGGTGCGACAGGTGGTGCAGCACCGGCACGGCGTTGAGGTCGAAGGTGTTGCGGGTGCGGGTCTCGAAGGTGCGAATGCCGCGCTCGCACAGGATGACGTTGTCGTTGCCCTCGCTCATGATGTACTCGGCAGCCATGAGCAGCTCGTCGACGGTGCCGGACATGCCGCGCTTGAGCAGGACCGGGGTCTTGGTCTTGCCGACCTCCTTGAGCAGGGGGAAGTTCTGCGCGTTGCGGGCGCCGATCTGCATGACGTCGATCTTCTTATCCAAGAAGACCTGCACGTCGCGCGGGTCCATGATCTCGGTGACGATCGGCATGTCGAGCTCGGCGGATGCCTCGCACAGCAGGTCCAGGCCGGCGGGGCCCATGCCCTGGTAGGCGTACGGGGAGGTGCGGGGCTTGTAGGCGCCGCCGCGCAGCATCGTGGCGCCGGCGGCCTTTACGCGGCGGGCGATGCGGATGAGGTTCTCGCCCTCGACGGAGCAGGGGCCGGCGATGACCTGGAACTGGTCGCCGCCGATTTTGACGCCGTGCCCGCAGTCGATGATGGAGTCCTCGGGGTGGAACTTGCGGTTGGCGCGCTTAAAAGGCTCGGAGACGCGCTGCACGCGCTCGACGACATCCATGGACTCGAGCAGGAACGGGTCGATCTTGGTCGTATCGCCCACCAGGCCGATGATGGTCTCGTTCTCGCCGCGCGAGACGTCGGTCTTGAGACCCTTCTTCTCAATCCAGCTGACGATATGGCCGACGGCCTCGTCGCTGGCGCTCTGCTTTAAAATCGCAATCATGGTGTGCCTCTCACCTCGATGGATAGCTCTTGCAAAAACGGCCCGCATCGCGAGCCGTTATATATGTGCATGAGAGTTTATACTAATTGTTTCACTTTTGCGTTCTAAAGTGAGCCTCTGCGCCGTGTCTCCTACGTAATTGCAAAGCTTTTTCTATTCTTTTGTTAGCCCGTGGCGCACTTGGGTATAATGCCAACCGTTCGCCCTATTAGCTCAGGGGATTAGAGCGTCTGCCTCCGGAGCAGAAGGCCGTTGGTTCGAATCCAACATGGGGCACCATCGAACGTAAGACCGTCCGAACCTCGCATGGTCCGGGCGGTTTTCTTATACCGACGCGACGTGATGGGACGTGGTATGGCAGCAACGGATATCGAGCGCGGGCTTTCGACCGCCGAGGTCGAGGAGCGCATCGCCGCCGGTAAGATCAACCGCAACATGGAGCTTAAGACCAAATCGGTCAAAGAGCTCATCATCGAGAACCTCTGCACGCTGTTTAACTTGATCAACGCTGTCTTGGCGATTTTGGTGTTGCTGACCGGATCGTTTAAGAACCTCACGTTCCTGTTCGTGGTGTTTTTGAATACCGCCATCGGCGTCATTCAGTCCATGCGTTCCAAGAAGATGGTCGATAAGCTTACGCTGCTGACCTCTAAGAAGGCCATCGCGGTGCGCGACGGTGCCGAGGTGGAGCTCGATCTGGACCAGATCGTGCTCGACGACATCATCCGCTTGGGGCGCGGTGACCAGATTCCGGCCGACGCCGTGGTGGTTTCGGGTGAGGCACTCGTGAACGAGAGCCTGCTGACGGGCGAGAGCGATCTCATCAAAAAGCAGCCCGGCTCCGAGCTCATGAGCGGCAGCTTTATCGACTCGGGCCTGCTGCGCGCCCGCGTGATCCATGTTGGCGCCGACAACTACGTGGCCAAGATCAACAACGAGGCCAAGTACGTCAAAAAGGTCAATTCCGAGATCATGAATGCGCTCAACGCCATCGTGCGCTTTGCGAGCCTCATTATGATTCCGCTCGGCCTGGCGCTCTTTGCCTCGAGCGTGAGCGAGCTGTGGGATGCCGCCGGTACGCCGGGCGATAGCGCGCTTTCGTGGTGTTTTTCCGAGCTGCTTGCCGGTCGCGTGCCTTCGTCGGCGCTGCTGTCTACGGTGGGCGCTCTTTTGGGCATGATTCCGCAGGGCCTGGTGCTGCTGACTTCGTCGGTGCTTGCCATCGCCACGGTGCGTCTGGCGCGCCGCAAGGTACTCGCGCAGCAGCTCTACTGTATCGAGACGCTCGCGCGCGTCGACGTGCTGTGCCTGGACAAGACGGGCACCATTACCTCGGGCCGTATGGAGGTCGAGGGTACCTACCCGCTGCCTGTTGAGGGCGTTGGCTTTGGCGCGGACTCGGACGAGGCAGCTGTCCCCGTCGAGACCACGGTCCTCGATTTTGCGCTCGCCAACGTGGCGCGTGCCACCTCGGCAGACGCCAACGAGACCTGTCAGGCGCTGCTCAACTATTACGCTGACCGCCCGGTCGAGGTTTCCGAGCCGCTGGCGGTCATTCCGTTCTCTTCGTCCAAAAAGTGGAGCGGCGCCTCGTTTGCGCAGGGCTCCTATGTGATGGGCGCAGCGCAATTTGTGCTTTCGGAGCGCGTCTTTGCGCAGGTCGAGAATCGTGTGGCCGAGCTTGCCGACACCTGCCGCGTGCTTGTTGTGGCCCGTGTGGACGGCTTTACGCCCGACGGCGATATGGCGGGCGAGGCCGAGCCCGTGGGCTTTGTGACCATTCGCGACGAGATCCGTACCTCGGCTGCCGAGACCATCGGCTACTTTAACGAGCAGGGTGTGACCCTCAACGTGATCAGCGGCGACGACCCGCGCACGGTGTCATCGATCGCGCGCGTGGTGGGCGTTCCGGGGGCCGATGCCTACGTCGACGCCACGACGCTCGATACGCCGTCCAAGATTGATGCGGCGGTGGACCGCTATCACGTCTTTGGTCGCGTGACGCCGCAGCAAAAGCGCGAACTCGTGCAGGCGCTCAAGCGTCGCGACCATACCGTTGCCATGACGGGCGACGGCGTCAACGACGTGCTGGCGCTCAAGGAGGCCGACTGCTCCGTGGCCATGGCCGCCGGTTCCGATGCCGCGCGCAACGTGGCCGAAATCGTGCTGGTCGACAACGATTTTGCCTCGATGCCCGCCGTGGTGGCTGAGGGCCGTCGCTCCATCAACAACCTGCAGCGCTCTGCGGCGCTGTTCTTGACTAAGACGTTGTTCTCGATGGGCCTGGCGGCGCTGTGCATCGCGTTTCCGCCGTATCCCTTCGAGCCGATTCAGATGACACTCATCAACTTCTTCTGCATCGGCGCGCCGGGCTTTGTGCTGGGTTTGGAGCCCAACAACGCCCGCGTGAAGGGGTCATTCTTGACCAACGTGCTCAAGCGTGCGTTGCCGGCGTCGCTGGCGGTTATTATGGCTGCGGCGCTCGATATCTTTGTAGCGCGCGTGTTTGGCTTTAACCAGCTCACGCTTTCGACCATGTGCCTGCTTACGTCGTGTGCGGCGAGCGTGAGTCTGATCTGGCGTATCTCGCAGCCGCTTACGCCCTTGCGTGTGGTGCTTTTTGTGTTTGTCGTCGTCGGCATCCTGGCGGGTGTTATCGGATTCCCGCAGCTGCTGTCCATCGCCAACCTGTCGACGGGTGAGGCGGTTATCTTACTGGCGATCATCGTCTTTACCTGCACGGTGTTCTTTAAGCTCGCCACGATGATGGATTCGCTTAAGCCGCGTCGTCGCCATGCTGCCACCGGCTTTGGCCGCGGCGTTCGCGTCCGTCTGGGTCGTGGCGGCGGCAAGGTGAGCTCGACGGGCTCAACTGCCCAGCGTTTTGCCAAGCGCGTCGCCGCCGATATGGCGCAGCGCCGTGAGGAGCGCACCGCTCGCGAGGCCGAGGTTCGCGCGCTCGAGGGTGTGGAAAAGGCCCAGCCCAAGAAAAAGAAGGGCACGGGCGTCACTCGCTCGCGTGTGACCAAGTCCGCCCAGGGCATTAAGGTCTCGATGCCGAGCAAGAAGAAAAAGCCCGCAAATAAAGCCTAGCTTCAGCCGCCCGGGGGATGATTTTTAATCCCCGTCCCAGAAAAATCATCCCTCCACAAAGACTACCCTGGCGATGTTGAATTGGTGCCTTGCTCCTGTGGGGGCGTGGCGATGTTATGCTCTAACCTCGACTGTATGAATTGCTCCGAAAAGAGGAAGCCGTGATCTGCCCGCATTGCCTTAAGACCATAGAGGACGGCGCCTCGTTCTGTCCCTATTGCAACGCATACGTTGGTCCGGGCGACGGTCCCGAGCATACCGAGTTCGTATTCTGCGATGGTTGTGGCGCACGCCTGTCCCCGCACGATCGCACCTGTCCCAAGTGCGGGCGCCCCGCCCCGGGCATCCTTTCCAAAGACGCGGCTGCATCCGATCTGGCAGCAGGCCGCACGGCCGGCTTTCCGCGCTTGACGCAGGAGCAGATCGATACCGAGGTGCCCCACGCGCCGGCATCTGCCGCCGCGGTGCTCTCCGATGCAGCTGACCCCAACGAGACCTGTGTGCTGCCTGCCTTCGATAAGGACTTTGGCATCCCCAAGGTCGATATCCCCACACCGGTGTCCCTGCGCGATGATGTCCAGCCCAAAAAGCAAAAGGCCAAGCGCAAGGTCCATCCCGACGAGGATGCCTATCACAAGCACAAGCGCCATATCCCCAAACCGCTTATCGTCATCGCGGTGCTCGCCGCCGTGTGCGGTGGTGCGTATTGGTTTGTGACTGCCGATCCTATGGGCGTCATGCCCGGCTTCTACGACCAGTTTGGCCAGGCCGCCAAGACCACCTTCCCGTCGCGCCAAAAGGGCGAGGCCACCGAGAAAGAGTCCAAGCAAGAGGATGCGTCCGAGGTCGTTCAGGAGGAGACCGTCTTAACCGACGACCAACTCTACGCCAGGCTCGATGGCCTGTACCAGACCATCGTGTCGTACAGCGACGATGATCAGATCGGCGAGGTCATCGATTCGTTTAATAACGGCTATCTACGTACGCCGCTCTCCACCCGCCAGGAGCTGTCGCAGAGCGCTTATGCCCTGCGCGATCAGATTAAAAAGACCCAGGATGAGCTCAATAACCTCAAGGTTCAGGACGACACCGTCTATGCGGAGGACATCGATCATCTAAAGCAGCTTGCCCAGTGGATGTACGAGCGTGTCGACGTGATCTGCCAGAGCTGGGATATCTCACTGTCCATTCCCGACGGCGAGTCGCTGAGTGCCCGTCAGAGCGAGATCCTGGCGCCCATCGCACAAGGCGGCAACAGCGCGCTTAACCAGTACGACGCCAACGTGAGCGCATGGAGACCGCAGCAACGTTCGTAATTTGTTGCCCTCCGGCGGCATAACCTGCGTGCGCAATTGATGGAAGCCCGTGCTTATTGCTACAATTTGACCAAATATGCTTTAAACGCACGAGGAAGGAACCACATGTTTGGTTTTAAGAAAGAGCTCTACACGCCCGAGTATCAGCTTGCCGGCGATGAGTGCGCGGTGATCGAGACGTCGAAGGGCACCATCAAGGTCAAGTTTGACGGCGAGGGCGCCCCCATCCACGTGGCGAACTTCTGCGAGCTTTCCACGATGGGTTTTTACGACGGCCTTAAGTTCCATCGCTATGTGCCCGGTTTTGTGATCCAGGGCGGCGACCCCA
Organism: uncultured Collinsella sp.; assembly: GCA_900542085.1. Classification (GTDB taxonomy): domain Bacteria; phylum Actinomycetota; class Coriobacteriia; order Coriobacteriales; family Coriobacteriaceae; genus Collinsella. Next base: position 56,378 of record UQMK01000009.1, on the reverse strand, counting down.
ATACCCGCGATATGTCCGGCGCCGATGTCGCCGCCGGTCTTGAGGGCCCCGACGGCATGCCCGGTACCGGCGGCCCCGGCTACTGCATCAAGGGCGAGTTCGCTACCAACCCGCGTAACAGCCACGTCGACGGCGCGCTTGCCATGGCACGTTCGATGGATCCCGATTCCGCGGGTTCGCAGTTCTACTTCTGCCTGGGCGCTCAGCATAACCTCGACTCCGGCTACACCGTCTTTGGCACCACGGTCGAGGGCCTCGATGTGATTTCGCAGCTGCGTGCCGGCGACGAGATCGTCCACGTCGAGATCGTTCACGAGTAAAGGGGACTTCCTTGAATAGCCAGCTGATCCAACAGGGCCGCGCCGCTTATCGCGCGGGTGATTATTCCGCTGCCGCCCAGATGCTCGGTGCGGCAAAGACCCCCAGCGAGATTATGGGCGAGGCCGATCATCTGCGCGGCAACGCCTTGATGCACCTGGGCATGTATGCCGAGGCCGCCGAGGCCTACGCCGCCGCCCTCAACGACGGTACCTATGGCAAGCGCGGCGCGCTGCTCACCAACCGCGGCAAGGCGCTTGCTGCCGTGGGTGACTATGTGACTGCAGCCCAGGCGTTCTCTGCCGCAACGCAGGATGCATCCTATGCCACGCCGTTTAAGGCCTATCTGGGTCTGGGTAACGCCCTGTTCCAGTCGGGCGATTATGCCAATGCCGGCACCGCCTTCCGCCAGGCCGCCATCGATGGCGCCAACCCGGCTCCGGCCGCCGCCCTTGGCGATCTTGGCCGCTGCTTCATTAAGCTCGGCCGTCCGGCAGACGCCGTAGAGACCTACCGCACGGCCATTGACTTTGCCGGTCCGCGCGACGACACGCGTGCGCTTAACGCCGGTATGGGCGAGGCGCTCTCTGCCGCCGGTCGCCCCTCTGACGCGCTCGATGCCTTTAACGCCGCCACCGCCGATGGCATCTACCAGCTCACGCCCGAGCAGGCCGACGAGCTTGCCCGCGTGCACGATTCCCTCGCTGCTCTTTCGGCCCAGACGGCCATGGCCACGGCGCCGGCTCCCGCGATGGATGCTCCCGCCGTCGACCCGCTCGACCCCACGGGTGCTACCGGTCAATTTATGCCCGACCCCTCGGACACCGGCTTCTTCACCCTGTCCGAGTCCGAGATGGTTCAGCAGGACCGCAAGGAGGCCAAGGTCCGTCGTCGCCATCGCCACACGGGCCTCAAGGTTTTCTTGGTGCTGCTTCTGCTGATCGTCATTGCCGCAGGCGGTCTTGGCTTTGCCTACACGCGCGGCCTGGGCTTTCCCTCGCAGGAGTCTGTTGTCACCGACCTGTTCCAGGCTGCCGGTGACGGCGATACCGCCAAGGCCGAGTCCTGCCTGGCCTCCAGCCTGTCCGAGGACGCCAAGTCGATGATCATTTCCTCGATTCCGCAGGGCGCCACCGTCTCCATTGAGGGCATGGACCAGTCTATGACCGAGACCACCGCCAAGGTCAAGGCGTCGCTGTCCAAGGGCGGCGAGCAGGAGTACACCGTCAAGTTCGTGCGCTCCGACAACCATATCGGTTGGGCCGTCTCCTCGCTCGACATCGATCTCTCGGCTGCTGACAACCAGTAGTGACCTTATGAGATTTGGCGCTGCCCGGTGCTTCACCGCAAGTGAAGTGCCGGGCTTGCGCTAGTATGATGGGCTAGTAGTTTTCCAGCAATCATCCAACACATCAGGAGTTGCGTTGTTTTCTTTGATGGATATGTTTTTCGGTAGCTATGCGGGCGATCTTGCCATCGACCTCGGCACCGCCAACACGCTTGTCTCCGTGCGCGGCAAGGGCATCGTCATTCGCGAGCCCTCCGTTGTCGCCATCGACAAGAACGATGAACGCATCCTGGCTGTCGGTATCGAGGCAAAGCGCATGCTCGGCCGTACGCCCGGTAACATTGTGGCTGTGCGTCCCCTTAAGGACGGCGTTATCGCCGACTTCGACGTTACCGAGGCCATGCTTCGCTATTTTATCGACAAGGCGTCCGAGAAGCGCTATCCGTGGACCCCGCGTCCGCGCGTTGTCGTCTGCGTCCCCTCCGGTGTCACGTCGGTCGAGAAGCGCGCCGTTTTTGAGGCTACGATCCAGGCCGGTGCCCGCCAGGCATACCTGATCGAGGAGCCCATGGCCGCTGCCATCGGCGCCGACTTGCCTGTCGAGGAGCCCACTGGCTCCATGGTCATCGATATCGGTGGCGGTACCACCGAGGTCGCCGTTATCGCCATGGGCGGTATCGTCGTGTCGCAGTCCATCCGCATTGCCGGTGACGAGTTTGATCAGGCCATCCTTACCCACGTTCGCGATGCCTATAACCTGGCTATCGGCGAGCGCACGGCCGAGGACATCAAGATCAAGGTCGGTTCTGCCGTGCCGCTCAAGGACGAGCTCGACGTCGAGGTCAACGGCCGCGACGTGATCACGGGCCTGCCCAAGACCGTGCGCATCGAGAGCGAGGAGATTCGTCGCGCGCTCAACAAGCCGCTCGACGAGATGGCCAAGGCCGTCAAGGACGCCCTCGACGCCACGCCGCCCGATCTTGCCTCGGATCTTATGTACTACGGCATCCTGTTGACCGGCGGCGGTGCGCTGCTGCGCGGCCTCGACGTGCGTCTGCGCGACGAGACCGGCGTTTCGGTCAACGTCAGCCCTACGGCGCTCGACAACGTCGTCAACGGCTGCGCCCGCGTGCTCGAGGCCAACGCGTTTGACGGTGGCTTCGTCCAGACCAATGCTTAATTTCCAAAAGGTGGATTCCATTTGGCACGATCTTCGGGTTTCTCTTCAAATCTGAATACCAAGCGACAATCAACGGGTATGCGCCCGTTGATTGTTTTCAGCGTAATTTCGGTGCTGCTGCTTACGTTTTACATTCGCGAGGGTGAGGCGGGACCGATTCATGCCGTGCGTTCTGGCGTGACGACGATTACCTCGCCGGTGCGTTTTGTGGGCTCGGCTGTGGCCGCGCCCTTTAACGCAATCGGAAACGTGTTCTCAAACCTTACGGCTTCGCAAGACACCCTCGACGAGCTTAAGAAGCAAAACGAGGTCCTGACGTCAAAGGTTGCCGAGCTCTCCGAGGCTCAAAAGACCGCCGAGCGACTCGAGAGCCTGGTCGGTCTTCAGTCGACCTACAACCTCAAGTCCACCGCGGCTCGCATTGTCGGCGCGTCGGGCGATGCCTGGACCTCGACCGTTACCATCGACAAAGGCTCTGCCGACGGTCTTACCATCAACATGCCCGTGACGAGTTCTGCCGGTGTCATCGGTCAGATTATCGAGGTTTCGGCCAAGACCTCCACCGTCCGCCTGATTAGTGATGAGAACTCGGGTGTGTCCGCCATGGTGCAGGATACGCGTGCTCAGGGCATGCTGCAGGGGCAGCCCGACGGTACTCTGCGCCTGGAGCACGTGAGTGTCGACTCCGACGTGAAGGTGGGCGATATCATCGTGACCTCGGGCATCGGCGGCGTATTCCCCAAGGGCCTGCCGCTCGGTACGGTCTCGTCGGTGGAGAAGTCTGCCAACGATGTGTACTACACCATCGTCGTGCGCGCTCAGACAACGGCCGAAAACAACGAGGAAGTGCTGGTCATTACGTCGCTGACCGATGAGCAGTCGGCTTCGGACGAGGATGTGGGCAGCGCCAACAGTACGCCGCAGGGCACCTCGCGCGATGCGGCCACCAAGTCCAAAGATGAAAGCTCGGATGAAAACTCCGATGCGTCCGACACGACTGACTCGGGCTCGAGCGAATAGGGAGGCATGTCCATGGATCTACACGAACAGGGGACTGGCTCCCGCACTTTTGCGATTGCCGCCATTGTCTGCGTCCTGCTGCAGGCGGGCTTGGCGCCGCAGATCTCCATCGCGGGCGGTCGCGTCAACTTTATGATTATCCTGGTGTGCCTGAGTGTGTTTTCGGGCGATCCCACGCGGGCCGTCATCTGCGGTTTTTGCAGTGGCCTGTTCTACGACCTGTCGGCAGCCGTGCCGGTGGGCGTGATGTCGCTGTTGCTGACAGTGGGCAGCTTTGCCCTGACACACAGTGCCGCCGGTCAGACGGGCGGCACCCCGAGCGCTCGCGGCATCACGGTGGGCGCCTTTGCGCTTGCCATTAACGTGATCTACAGCATTATCTTGCTGTTTATGGGACTGGAATCGAGTTTTGTCGTGGCGATCTTTGGACACGCCCTGCCGTCCTCGATTCTGACCGGTCTGGTCGCCGTTCCGTTTTTGATGTCCGGCGTCGCGCCGCAGTCTGGCTATGGGTTCTCCGCGCGCGGTGGGCGTCAGACGGGTATGCGCTTTAAGCCCAAGACCCGTAAGCTCAAATAGGGGAGGTCTGTAGATGTCTTCCCAGTTGACGGTTGTTGTCGCTGGCATCGTCCTGGTCGTGGCCATTGTGGTCGCGCTGGTCATCATGCGACGCGGCGACTCCCGCTTTACCTACGACACGCAGCACGGAACGGCCCCGCGCGCCACCGAGGGCGAGGGCAATACGGCCGCTACGGCCTTCAAGGGCCGCTTTTCCATCCTCACCGCGGGCGTGGGTGCGATGTTTGCCGCGCTTGCCGTTAAGCTGTGGGGCATGCAGATGGTCTCGTCGGACTACTACGACAAGCAGGCCAAGAGCAATCAGACCCGTACCGTTACCACGCCTGCCGTGCGTGGCCGCATCTTGGACCGCAACGGCGTCGCGCTGGTGCAAAACCGCCCCTCGCTCGCCGTCGTCGCCTATCGCGACCTTGCCGACGACAAGGTACTGGTGCGTCATCTTGCCAACGTGCTCGGCATGCCGTATATCGCGGTGCTGCGCAACATCCAGGACAATTCCGAAGGCGCGCAGAGCCTGCATACGATCGCGACTGACGTGCGCCGCTCTACTGTCGCCTACATTCAGGAGCACGCCGGTGAGTTTCCGGGCGTGAAGATCGCCGAGCGCACCGAGCGCCAATACCCGTATGGCGAGACCGCCTGCCATATCTTGGGCTATACCGGCACCATTACCTCCGAGCAGCTCGAGGCGCAGAACAAGAAGTCGTCGGACGGCAGCGATAGCGCGGCTGGCCAGATCTCGTATCAATCGGGCGATATTGTGGGCCAGGCGGGCGTAGAGATTTACTACGAAAATCTGCTGCAGGGCATTCGTGGTGAGCAGACCGTGAAAGTTGACGCCTCGGGTAACGTGACCGGTCAAGCCGGCGCCGTTCCCGCCAAGGCCGGTTCTGACATTAAGCTTACGCTGGATCTTAAGATTCAACAGGCCTGCGAGACGGCTCTGGCGAATGCCATTGAGCTTGCCAAGACCACGGGCCATAGCGATGCCGGCAACGGCGCCGTGGTGTGCCTCGATCCCAACAATGGTGAGATTCTGGGTATGGCGAGCGAGCCCAAGTTTGATCCGTCGGTGTTCATCGGCGGCGTTTCCAACGACGTGTGGACCGAGCTCAACGACGACAAGGGTTCGCATCCGCTGCTCAACCGCGCCATTAGCGGCCAGTATATGTCGGCTTCGACCATCAAGCCGCTCTCGGCTCTGGCCGGTCTTGAGTTTGGAACCTATACCTCAGGCCAGACCACGAACTGCACGGGCTATTGGACGGGCCTGGGCAAGTCATGGGGTAAGTACTGCTGGCTGCATTCCGGTCACGGCACTATGACGCTGCAGTCCGGTATCGCCAACTCGTGCGACCCCGTGTTTTACGATATGGGCAAGGCGTTTTTCTACAACGACCAGCATCCCGAGGGCCTGCAAGAGGTCTTTCGTCGTTGGGGTCTGGGCAAGACCTGCGGCATCGATCTGCCAAGCGAGGGCACGGGTCGCATTCCCGACGCCAAGTGGAAAGAGTCGTACTTTACCGACGCCTCGGCCGAGGACCGCAAGTGGAATGCCGGCGATATGACTAACATCGCTATCGGCCAGGGCGACATTTTGGTGACGCCGCTGCAGATGGCGTGTGCCTACATGGGCCTTGCCAACGGCGGCAAACAGTATGTGCCGCATGTGTTCTTGTCTGCTGTCTCGCGTGATGGCGACGGCGATGCCTACAAGTACAACGGCAAGGGCAAAAAGAAGCGCCTTGAGGCTCAAATTAACAACGATGCTGATCTTGCGCTGGTCCGCAACGGCATGCACGATGTGATTTACTCGGCGTCGACTTCGACCGCCGCACACTTTAACTCCTTGACCCCCACGGTCTACGGCAAGTCCGGCACGGGCGAGAAGAGCGGCGAGGACGATTACGCGTGGTTTTGCGCCTACGCGCCGGCCGATGAGCCCAAGTACGTGATTGTCACTGTCTTGGAACAGGGCGGTGGTGGCTCCGATACCGCGCTGCACGTCGTGCGCGATGTCCTCGGTGCCATTTATGACGAGCCCGACACATCTTCTGCCACGGGCGATTCTTCGGTTCGATAGGAGGTTGCGATGGATTTTTCGCCGGCGGACCTGTTCCGCTCAACTAAAACCGGTTCCCGCAGCAGCCTGGACCGTGTCAACAAGCAGCTTTCGGCCTCGCGCGGCACGTTTCGCCAGAAGGTGCACATCGGCGTGCTGCTGGCAACCTTGGCACTCGTTGCCTATGGTGCCATCATCATTTGGTCGGCATCGCAGTTTAAGGCCGACGCCTCATTTTCGCGCCACCTGTTGGGCATCGGCATCGGTGCGGTGCTTGCGGTGCTCGTCTGGCGTACCGATCTGCGCGGCATCTCTAACTTCTCGACGGCGCTGCTCGTCATCGACCTCATTGTGATTTTCTCGCCCAAGATTCCGGGGCTGTCCTATACGGGCGGTCTGGGCATGACGGGCTGGATCAAGATTCCCGGTATCGGTCTTACCTTCCAGCCGGTCGAGCTCGCCAAGCTCATCACGATCTTCTTTATCGCCACGCTTGGTTCGCAGTACAACGGCCGCATCGATACCGCCCGCGACTACATTAAGCTCTGCGGCATGCTCTCCGTTCCGTTTTTGGCCGTCGTCGCCATGGGCGACCTGGGTTCGGGCCTGGTCGTGTTGGTGTCGGGTGCCGTTGTGATCTGCATGAGCGGTGCGCGCCGCGAATGGGTGCTGTCGACCTTGGCTCTGCTCGTGGGTTTGGTGGCGCTCATCCTGGCGCTCGATTCGGTGCTCGATTCTCTTTTGGGCCATGACGTTTTGATCAAGCAGTACCAGATGAACCGACTGACCGTCTTTATCGACCCCGATAATGCCGATTCGGACGATGCCTACAACTTGCAGCAATCGCTCATCGCGGTTGGATCGGGTGGCTTTTTCGGTAAAGGTCTGGGCCATGCGACGCAGTCTGCCGGTGGCTTTCTGCCCGAGTTCCACACCGACTTCGTCTTTGCCTTTTTGTCCGAGACCTTTGGCTTCTGCGGCTCCTTTTTGCTGCTGTGCCTGTACGTGCTGCTCATGTTCTCGACGATTCGCGTCGCCTTTAAGTGTGAGTCTCTGTTCCTACGCTTGTCATGCGTGGGCATCGTCGGCATGTGGGCATTCCAGACCTTCGAGAACATCGGCATGTGCATCGGCATGATGCCGATTACCGGTATTCCGCTGCCGTTCATTAGCTTCGGTTCGTCCTCGATGATGATCCAGTTGCTGACGGTGGGTATCGTACAATCCATATGGCGGCATCGTTCGGGCGCCGCGTAACCGCTGGAGGGGTTTGCTATGAAGATTCCCGTGGACAAGCTGACCCGCGTCTTTAAGATGGGCGCGACCACCAAGAAGGATTCCGACACGCCGGTTCGCGTGTCCGTCTACCTCGATTCGTCTGCCTCGTGTTTTTTGGTCGAGACGGTGCGCGATGCCTTCGTGCCGCAGACGACGTCGGGCATTGTGCGCGTTGAGCGCCTGGGTGAGGACCGTATCGTCCCCAAGACCGATACCGATGTGGTGCTGGTGCTTTCGTGCGGATCCGACCGTCTGGAGAGCGCCGTGCAGGAACTCGTGATTGCCGGCGCCCCCGTGTGCGTGCTTGCCGAGTCCGCCGTCGAGGTGCCGTTCGTTGAGGAATCTACGCCCATGCTCGGCGTGGTGGCAGCGACCGATAAGACCTATCTGCTCGAGACACTTGCCCGCTGGATTCTCGATCGTACGGACAAGGAGACGGCTTTTGCCGCCAACTTTGCCTTTATGCGCATCGCGGCGGCAAATCGCATCATTACCTCGTGCGCGCTCACCAACATGGCGACGGGCGCCCTGGTGTTTTTGCCGGGTGCCGACTATCCCGTGATGGCTCTGGCGCAGGTGGGCATGCTCTTTGAGCTGGCGGCTATCTTTGGGCGCGGCATTAAGCCCGAGCGCGGCTACGAGGTCGCGGGCGTGCTTGCCGGCGGTCTGGTGATTCGTGCCGTCACCCGCGCATTGGTGAAGCAGACGCCGCACATTGGCTTTGTCGTAAAGGCGCTTACCGCCGCCGCGGGTACCTATGGCATGGGTCGCGCGCTCGTGTCGCTCTACGAGCGCGATGTGGACTACAGCCGTGCCAATGAGGTTGTCAGCGCCACGTTCTCGCGCGTTCGCGACCTGGTGACCACGGTCGCCGGTGCCACCCGTCCTATGAGTCCTTTCGAGGATGCATCCGATCTCGCTGCTTAGGGGTTTCTTTTGCGCGTTCCATACCAAGACTGTTTTCATCTGATCGAGCCGTTGCTCGCCAAGGTCGAAAAGCCGAGTCGCTATATCGACCACGAGTGGGGTACGCTCTCAAAGGCCGATGCCGACTACCGCTGCTGCATGATCTATCCGGACGTGTATGAGGTCGGTCTGCCCAACCAGGGTATTGCCATTCTCTACAACATCCTTAACCAGGCCGAGGGCATTTCCTGCGAGCGCGGCTATGTGCCGTGGCCCGATATGGGCGATGCCATGCGCGAGGCGGGGATTCCGCTGCTGTCGCTCGAGGGCGCGGCGCCTGTGGCCTCGTTCGATATCGTCGGCATGCATGTGCCGCACGAGATGGCCGTCACCAACTTCCTCGAGGCGCTCGACCTCGCCGGCATTCCGCTGCTCGCCGCCGACCGTACCGAGGACGATCCCATCATCGTTGCCGGTGGCCCCTCGGTCTATAACCCCGAGCCGTATGCGGCCTTCTTCGATGCCATCCTCATTGGCGAGGGCGAGGAGTCACTGCTCGAGGTTTGCCAGCTGCATCGCCGCTTGCGCGACGAGGGCGTTTCGCGCGCTCAGATTGTCGAGCAGCTCGCGACGGTCGCCGGTACCTATGTGCCGTCTCTGTATGAGGTGCGCCATGACGAGCCTTGCTCTCCGCACGGGTATACCGTGCCGCGTGAGGGCAAAGACGTCCCGCCGGTGGTCTACAAGCGCGTCGTTGAGGACTTTGGAGCTACCAATCCGCTGTCGCAGTCGTGCGTGCCCTACGCGCAGCTCGTTCACGACCGCCTGTCGATTGAGATTCTGCGCGGTTGTGCCCGCGGCTGCCGTTTTTGCCAGGCCGGTATGACCTATCGTCCGGTGCGCGAGCGCTCGGCCGACCAGATTGTGTCCTCGGTGATCCAGGGCCTGCAGAAGACCGGCTACGACGAGGTGTCGCTCACCTCGCTCTCGACCACCGACCACTCCTGCATCCGCGATGTGCTCGGCAGGCTCAACCGCCGCCTGGAGGATACGGGTATTCGCGTATCCATTCCCTCACAGCGCCTGGATTCGTTTGGCGTGGATATGGCCGAGTCGGTCGCCGGCGAAAAGAAGGGCGGCCTGACGTTTGCCCCCGAGGCCGGCAGCCAGCGCATGCGCGACATCATCAACAAGAACGTGACCGAGGAGGACTTGGACCGTGCGGCCAAGGCGGCCTTTGAGGCCGGCTGGAACCGCATGAAGCTCTACTTTATGATGGGCCTTCCCGGTGAGCGCGACGAGGATATCGTGGCCATCGCCAACCTGGCCGACCACGTGCTCGAGCTCGGCCGCTCCGTGGTTCCCAAGGCGCGCCGCGGCTCCGTCTCGGTGTCCATCTCGGTGTCGGTGTTTATTCCCAAGGCCGCCACGCCCTTCCAATGGTGCCCGCAGCTCGATTACGACGACGTCAAGCGCCGTCAGAAGCTCCTCATCACGAGCGTTCGCAACCGTGCGGTCCGCGTGCACTACCACGATGCCGAAACCTCGCTCGTCGAGGCCGCGCTGTCTCGCGCCGGCCGTGACATGACGCCTGTCATCATCGATGCCTGGCGTGCCGGTTCGCGTTTTGACGCCTGGGTGGAGCATTTTTCGCTCGACAACTGGAAGTCGGCTGCGGCCAAAAACGGCATCGATCTCAACGAGCTCGTGCACCTGCCCTACGAACTGGACTGGCGCCTGCCCTGGGAGCACGTGAGCCCCGGCTGCTCGCGCGGCTTCCTCGAGCGCGAATACCGCCGCTCGTTGGAGGGCGTCACGACGCCCGACTGTACCCGTACCTCGTGCACCGGCTGCGGAATCTGCCCCACGCTTCATGCCAAGAACGTATTGGTGGGTGATCGCGCATGAGTGAGCGCCTGACCGACAACCCCACGCTCTTTAGGCTTCGCGTTCGCTATGGCAAGCGCGACCGCCTTAAGTACCTGGGCCATCTCGAAGTGATTCATACTATTGAGCGCATCGTGCGTCGCGCGGGGCTGCCCTATGCCGTGACGCAGGGCTTCTCTCCGCATATGCGTGTGGGCTTTTCGTCGGCGCTGCCGGTGGGAACGTCGTCGACTTGCGAGTGGTATGACCTGTTTATGACTGAGTTCGTTGCGCTCGATGAGGCGTTTGAACGTTTGGCGGCGGCATCTCCGGCCGATCTGGCCCCCATCGAGGCGGCATACATCGACGTGCGCACGCCGGCGCTGACGGCGCAACTCACGCGTCTGTCGTATCGTATCGATCTGCATCTTGACCCTAAGGCACCGGTGGACGCCGACGAGGTGCGTCGCGCTATCGATACGCTGCGTGCAGGCCATGGCATCGACTACGCACGCGGTAAGAAGAGCAAGCGCCTAGACCTTGACCACACACTGGTGGGCTATGAGCTCACGGCAGGGGAGCGCCCGGACCATCTGGTGCTCATGCTCGACACCCATGCCGATAATGAGGGCTCCATGCGTCCGGAAATTTTGCTTTCTGCCGCTGATGTTTTGTTGCAGGGCTTGACCCCGGGCGTCGATGCCCCTATTGTTTCCACCGGTATGCAAGACCTCGTGACCATCTGCTCCTACGATGTCGAGCGTCAGAATCAAGCATGCGAGGACGACGAGGGCCGACTCGTCAGCCCCATACCTGTGCGAACTTGTGGATTTGCTCCACATACTCGTTGACGGGGGTATTATCGCCTGCTACTATATTCGGCTGTTGCACTAACTGATGCATGAAGGGCAAGTAAACATGTACGCAATCGTTAACACGGGCGGCAAGCAGTACAAGGTCGCCACCGACGATGTCATCACCGTCGAGAAGATCGAGGGCAATGAGGGCGACAAGATCACCCTGCCGGTTATCTTCCTCAATGATGGTAAGAAGATCGTCACCGATCCCGACAAGCTGGCCAAGGCCAAGGTTACCGCTCAGATCGTTGAGCAGTTCAAGGGCGAGAAGCAGCTGGTCTTCAAGTTCCACAAGCGCAAGCGCTATCGTCGTCTGAAGGGTCACCGTCAGCAGCTCACCAAGCTGAAGATCGTGAAGGTTCAGGCTACCTCCCGCGCCAAGAAGGCTGTCAAGGCAGAGGCTGAGGCTGTTGCCGAGGCTCCCGTCGCCGAGTAGATTACACTCGTAACGAAAGAGTAGGTATACACAATGGCACACAAAAAAGGACTCGGTTCCTCCCGTAATGGCCGTGACTCCCGCGGTCAGCGCCTTGGCACGAAGCGCTATGCCGGCCAGACGGTAACCACGGGCACGATTCTCGTCCGTCAGCACGGCACGCACATCCACCCGGGTGAGAACGTTGGCCGTGGCAAGGACGACACGCTGTTCGCGCTGGTCGACGGTACCGTTGAGTTCCACAAGGGTATCAAGCACAGGGTCAGCGTACGCCCGCTCGCGAACGCGTAATTCACCCTTCATAGAGCACATATGTGGGAGGCACTTGAGTTTTAGGATTCAAGGGTCTCCCTCTTTTTTGTAGGAGGCGATTCTGTTGTCACAGTTCACCGATATCAGCCGCATTAACGTTTGCGGCGGCGACGGCGGAGCCGGATGCATGTCGTTTAGGCGCGAGGCATTTGTTCCCAAGGGCGGCCCCGATGGCGGCGACGGCGGTCGTGGCGGCAACGTCGTTATCCAGGCCGACGCTCAGCTTTCCTCGCTGATCGATTACCGCTTTAAGCATCACTTCCGTGCTGAGCGCGGAACGCATGGCCAGGGTGCCCGCCGCAACGGCAAAAGCGGAGAGGACCTGATTTTGAAAGTCCCCATGGGCACCGTAGTCCGCGAGCTCGATCCCGAGACGCAGACCCCGATGTTCGAGATTGCCGACCTGGTGCACGACGGTGAGCGCGTTGTCGTGGCGCCCGGTGGTGCCGGCGGTCTGGGCAACACTCACTTTGTGACGTCGGTGCGTCGCGCGCCCGCATTTGCCCAGCTGGGCGAGCCGGCCGAGGAGCACTGGATCGAGCTCGAGATGAAGCTTATGGCCGATGCCGCACTTGTGGGCTTTCCCTCGGTGGGTAAGTCTTCGCTCATCGCGCGTATGAGTGCCGCCCGCCCTAAGATTGCCGACTACCCATTTACCACGCTTGTGCCTAACCTGGGCATGGTGCGTGCCGGCGAGTACTCCTATGTCGTTGCCGACGTCCCGGGTCTCATCGAGGGCGCGAGCGAGGGCCGTGGCTTGGGTCATCAGTTCCTGCGCCACATTGAGCGCACGGCCTTGATCATGCATGTCGTTGACATGACGGGCGGGTTTGAGGATCGCGATCCGGTTGAGGACTATCGCATTATTAACCGTGAGCTTGAGCAGTATGGTGCCGAGCTTTCGGAGCGTCCGCAGATCGTCGTCGCCAACAAGTGCGATGCGCCAGGCACGGCCGACAAGATTGCCGACCTTAAGCGTGCGGCGCTCGACGACGGGCATATGTTCTTTGCCGTGTCCGCTGTGACGGGTGCCGGTCTCAACACGTTGATGCTTGCCGTGGGCGAGCAGGTGGCCAAGCTCCGCGCTGAGCTGGCGGTCTCTGATGAGCCGGTCGATTTGCGTGACGAGGAGTGGGAGCGTCGCCGCCTGCAGCGCGAGAAGCGCTTCCACATTGTCCAGGAGGAGCCCGGTGCCTTCCGCGTTGTCGGTCGCGCCATCGAGCGCTTGGTTATCCAGACCGACTGGGAAAACGAGGAGGCCGTCATCTACCTGCAGCATAAGTTTTCCCGCATGGGCGTTGACGATGCGCTCCAAAAGGCCGGCTGCCGTGCCGGCGACGAGGTTCGCATTTGCCAGCGCGCCTTTGACTTTGAGGGCGCCGAGGACTTCTCGGAGTTCGAGGACGAGCTTGAGGACGGTAGCGAGGACGTCGCCGTCGAGGTCGTTGATGTCGAGGATGTCGCGGACGATAGCTTGGAGGCTGTCGACGCGGTGGATGCCATTGACGGTACCGATGATGCTGTTGCTGCGGAAGACGTCGAGACCCCGGAGGGCGAGTAGGCCATGTCGCTGCGCGGTGGAATCGGTCTGCCCGAGCTTCCCATAGAGGACGGGCAGGAGTTTAGGCTCGGCATTATGGGTGGTACCTTTGACCCCATCCATTACGGTCACCTGGTGACCGCCGAGCAGGCACGTGAGTCCCTCGACTTGGACGCCGTGCTCTTTATGCCGGCGGGCTCGCCTGCCTTTAAACTCGACAAACCGGTGACGCCGGCCGAGGACCGTTATGCCATGACGGTCCTCGCGACCGCCGCGAACCCGGCCTTTTTGGCAAGCCGCTTCGAGATCGATCGTGCCGGTGTCACCTATACAGCCGATACGCTGCGCGCCCTGCGCGACTTTTACCCGCCACAGGTGAAGCTTTATTTTATTACGGGTGCTGATGCGATTATCGATATTGTAACCTGGCACAATGCAGATGAGATTGCCGAACTGGCAACCTTTATTGCTGCGACGCGTCCTGGCTTTGACATCGATACGGCCCGGGCGCGGATTAAGGAATCGGGACTGCCATTCGACGTTCGCTATATTCAGATTCCGGCGCTGGCGATTAGCTCGACCAACATTCGCAAGCGGGTTGCTCGCGGCATGAGCGTGCGCTATCTTACGAGCGAGTCCGTGCTCGGCTATATCCGTAAACGCGGCCTGTATGCCGATCTTGGGCAAGACGATTTTGATTGATGGGGGAGAACGTTGTCGGTAGAAGATCAGTTTGAGGGCGACGAGCGCGCGCTCTTGACGCGCATCCACGAGTTGCTCGATGTGCGCATGAAGGATAAGCGTAAGCGCTACGTGCATTCGCTCGGGGTTGCCGAGACTGCGTTGCGCCTAGCCGAGGTGTACGGTGTCGACCGCTTTGATGCCGCTGCCGCCGGCCTGATCCATGACTGGGACAAGGTGCTCTCCGACGACGAGCTGGTCACGCGCGCTCTGCATTATGGCATCAAGATTGCCGGCTCTCCTTCTGCCGCGACGCCGCTTTTGCATGGCCCGGTTGCCGCCTATGAGCTTCCGCAGCTTTTTCCCGAGCTGTCGCCGGCGGTCTTTCAGGCTGTCGACCGTCACACCGTGGGCGCTTGCGACATGACGCCGCTCGATATGGTGGTCTTTGTGGCCGATGCCATCGAACCCAACCGCCACGGCGATTATGCCCATGCGCTGCGCAAGATGGTGGGGAAGTCCTCGCTCGTCGAGTTGTTCTTCTCCTGTTTTGCGCAGGGTCTGGTCTATGTGATCCAGACCGGGCGTTATCTTTATCCCACGGCTATTACGATTTACAACCATTACGCCCAGCTGCGCTAGCTCGGGCTGTCTAGAAAGAGGTATTCCATGGCCGACGAGACCATGACCGACGAGCAGATTCTTGAAGGTGTGGAGCACAAGAGCTTCGTTGCCACGTCCGATCGCACTGCCGCAACGCTTTCCGCGAGCGGTGTCGCCGCCGAGGATGTCGCCCGCGCCGCCGCGCAGGCCGCCTACGACAAGAAGGGCGAGGACGTGCAAGTGCTCGACCTGACAGAGCTTTCCGATGTGTGCGACTACTTTGTCCTTGCTACCGGCACCAACAACCGCCAGGTTGATTCGATCGTCGACGAGATTGAGGAGAAGGTCGCCGAGGCTTGCGGCGAGCACCCGTTTTCCATCGAGGGCCGCGAGCAGAAGACCTGGATGCTCATGGACTACGGTTCGGTTGTCGTCCACGTCTTCACTCCTGAGGCGCGCGAGTTCTACCGTCTCGAAAAGCTCTGGGGCGACGCCCCCCAGCTTCCCCTCGACCTCCTCTAGTAGCTCATTTGGGACGGGGTTTTAGCTAACCTTTACCGTTCGCCGGGCAGCTGCATCATTCGCAGCTGCCCGGCTTTCTTTTTGTCTAAGGGACTAATCGTTGAAGCGGGATTGACGGCCGAAGGATAGGGCGGTGTCGCCGAACTTGTCTCGGACGGCGTCGATCGCGACGGAGAGATCGCGACGGTCGCTCGATTGGGCTCCGCGATCATCGACTTCGCAGAACAGGTCGGTCTGGATACCGCCCTGATGGTCGAAGTCGCTCATGCCGATGCCCGCCAGGCGCACGTGCATCCCTTCCTGCCAGATGTTGTCGAGCAGATCGAGCGCCACTGCCACGAAGATGTTCTCATCGTCGGTCGGATGGGGCAGCCGGCGCTGTGCCGAGCGACCGCTTCCATACGAATACTTGAGTTTGAGCGTCACCGTGGCGCCCGTTAGTCCCTGACGGCGCAGACGGCGTCCCACTGACTCTCCCAATAGCGCAATCGCCGCTTCGATGTCCTCACGCTCAGTCAAATCTTTCGCAAAGGTGCGTTCATTGCTGACCGACTTGACCTCGCGCTCTTCATCGAGGCTCGTGACTTCGGAGAGTTCGAGTCCCAGCGCACGCTGGCGCATGCGTTCGCCGTTGATGCCAAAAATAGAGGCCAAGGTGGATTCCGGTGCGCGGGATAGCTCGCCGAGCGTGTAGATGCGCATGCGGCGCAGCCGCTCCTCGGCCGATCTCCCGATGCCGCTCATGGCAGATACCGGCAGCGCTGCCAAAAAGCGCTGCTCGGTTCCAGGGCGCACGATGGTCAGCCCAAATGGCTTGTCCCGCTCGCTTGCGATCTTTGCGACCGTCTTGTTACAGCCCACGCCAATGGAGCAGGTCACCCCCAGCGCCGCCACGCGATCACTGATGCGCCGTGCAACCAGCAGCGGGTCCTCGGGTGCAAAGCGACCTGGCGTGATGTCGATAAAGGCCTCGTCGATGGATACGCGCTCAACGCGCGGGGTCTCGTCGGCGAGAATCGCCATGACCTGAGCGCTGACCTCGTGGTAGCGATCGAAATGCCCATGCGTCCAAATGGCCTGCGGACAGAGGCGCCGTGCCTCGGCGGAGGGCATGGCGGAGTGCACGCCAAAGCGACGTGCCTCGTATGAGCAGGTGGACACGACGCCGCGGGAATCGGCATCGCCGCCCACGATGAGCGGCTTGCCGCGCCACTCGGGATGATCGAGCATCTCCACGCTCGCAAAAAACGCATCGAGATCCATGAGACCCACCGCCGGCCCCGTCCAGGGCGGCGGTGTGATGCCCGCAGCATCATCATAACCGTATGTATGTTCGCGTCTTTTCATGGCATGAGTATACCGCGCAGCTCATGTGGGGTGCGTGGATGTGCTTGCAAATCGCGAATTCTTGTCTAAGATATGGATTTGCCTTCGACTTCACCGAAGAAGTTGGTCTCACGGACTTCACCTGCCCGCGTCGATGGCGTATTATGTTCAACTGTTTGTTTGTAGTTGCAGCCTAAAGCTGCTTGGTTGGAGGAGTTTCCTTTGGCAGTCAAGATTCGCCTTGCTCGTCACGGCGCTAAGAAGCGTCCGTACTACCGTGTCGTCGTCGCCGATTCCCGCGCCCCGCGTGACGGTCGTATCATCGAGGAGGTTGGCCGCTACAACCCGATGACCGCCCCCAAGACCATCAACCTCGATCTCGAGAAGATCGCCGACTGGCAGTCCAAGGGCGCTCAGCTCACCGACGCTGTCGCTGCTCTGGTCAAGGCCGCCAACGAGGGCGAGAAGACCGAGACCGTCGTCAAGAAGTCCAAGAAGCAGCTCGCCAAAGAGGCCGAGGCCGCTAAGGCTGCCGCTGAGGCCGCTGAGGGCGCCGAGGAGTAAATCGTGCCTGAGGTTGACGCTGCACAGCTCGAGGGTGAGGCAATGCTCTCAGATCGCATCGCTGATCTCGTCGAATATCTCGTTGTTCAGATCGTCGACGACCCGGATTCCGTGAGCCTTGAGGTCATCGATGGTGACGACGCCTCCACGATTGAGGTTTCGGTTGCCGAGGATGACGTCGCTAAGGTCATCGGCCGTCGTGGCCGTACCATCAAGGCCATTCGCACGCTCGCCCGTGCGCTGGCCGCTCGCCTCGACACTGCAGTCGAGGTAGAGGTTCTGGGCTAGGACCTTGAGGTCCCAGTACAAAAACATCGCCCGTGTGGTCAAGCCGCACGGAAGGAAGGGGGAGGTCCTCGCGCAGCCGCTGCGGGGGCTTCCTTCTGTATTGACGCCGGGTATGCGCGTCGCCTTGACGCCGCCGGCGCTCAAGCGCGACCGTTTTTGCACGGTCACATCCGTCACCGATACGGGCGATGGCGATCTGGTCTCGTTTGAGGGCATTGACGACTTGACGGCCGCCGAGGGCATCACCGGATGCTACGTGCTGGCAAATCGTGACGACTTTGAGCTCGATTCGCTCGACGCCGCCTATACCGACCTGATGGGTCGCGAGGTGGTTGACGAGCGCTTTGGCTCGCTCGGCACGATTGTCGAGATCATGTCGACGCCCGCCAACGATGTTTGGGTTGTCGAGGGCGATCGGTACGGCGAGGTGCTGATTCCCGTGATCGAGCAGGTTGTGCTCGATCTTCCCGATCAGGGGACAATTTCCGTCCATGTTATGGATGGTTTGATCGATATGGACAAGTAGGGAGGAAAACATGCTGATCGAGACCCTTTCGGTCTTTCCCGAGATGTTTGAGCCCGTCATGTCCACATCGATCTTGGGTCGCGCCCGCAAGGCCGGCCTTTTTGATTTTAAGGCCTATAACCTGCGCGACTGGACGCACGACCGCCATCGCACCGTCGATGACGAGCCGTACGGCGGCGGGCAGGGCATGCTCATGAAGGTCGAGCCCATCGCCGAGGCCATCGAGGCTATTAGCTCCGAGGGCCCCAAGCCCACTGTGGTGTTTTTTACCCCCTGTGGCGAGCCCTTTACGCAGCACGTGGCCGAGTGCCTGCTCAAAAGCGAGCGCCTGCTGTTTGTATGCAGCCGCTACGAGGGTGTCGACGAGCGCGCGTATGCGTATGCCGACGAGCGCCTGTCGATCGGCGACTACGTGCTTACGGGCGGCGAGCTTCCCGCTATGGTCGTTGCCGACGCCGTCGTGCGTCTGATTCCCGGCGCCCTTGGTGACGAGATGAGCAACGTCGATGAGTCGTTCTCGACTGCCGAGGACGGTGGCCTGCTCGAGTACGCGCAGTACACCCGTCCCGCCGAGTTCAACGGCGAGGGCGTGCCTCCTGTGCTCGTGAGTGGCGATCACGCCAAAGTTGACGCCTGGCGCCGCAAGAACGCCATCGAGCGCACCTGCCGCTGGCGTCCCGACCTGATCGAGACGGCGCGGCTTACGCCCGAGGAGCGCGCTTACGCGCAGGACATCCTGGACGCGTCGTATTCGCAGAGCAAGGAGTGAGAATGGTTCCATCGCAGCATTCCGTGCTAAAGGGTGCGTTTGAGTGGATCGTGGTCGTCGCGATCGCACTGGTCGCTACCTTCTTGATTCGCTCGTTTGTGGTCGAACCCTTTGTGGTGCCCACCGGTTCCATGGAGTCCACGATCGAGATCGGCGACCAGATCCTGGCGCAAAAGGTGAGCCTTGAGCTCGGCCAGCCCGTCAGCCAAGGCGATATCGTGGTGTTCCACAACCCCGATGGCACCTCCGAGCACGATGTTCTCGTCAAGCGTGTTATTGCCACGGCCGGCCAGACGGTCGACCTTCAGGACGGCAAGGTGGTCGTTGACGGCCAGGCGCTCGACGAGGGCTACACGACCGGCATGAGCTGGCCGCTTTCGGTCCAGGCTCCCGGCGCTCAGGTAAGCTATCCCTACACCGTTCCCGACGGGTGCGTGTGGGTGATGGGCGACAACCGCGAAAACTCTGCCGACTCACGCTACTTTGGTCCCGTCGATCGCTCTGATTTGATCGCCGTGGCGCTTGTGCGCTACTGGCCGCTCAACCGCATCGGCACTATCGACTAAAAACCGCTATAGTACAGTACCTAACCGTGTAATCGTTTCGACGAGGGGATATTAGAGGCATGAACGCTTCATCGCTTTCCTTCCAAGACATCATCCTGCGCCTCCAGCAGTACTGGGGCGAGCAGGGCTGCGTCATTATGCAGCCCTATGACTCCGAGGTCGGTGCCGGTACCTTCCACACCGCGACCACGCTGCGCTCGCTCGGCCCCGCCGAGTGGCGCACCTGCTACGCTCAGCCTTGCCGCCGTCCCGCCGACGGCCGCTACGGCGAGAACCCCAACCGCATGCAGCACTACTATCAGTTCCAGGTGCTCATCAAGCCGTCGCCGGTCAACGCCCAGGAGCTTTACCTGGGGTCTCTTGCCGCTATCGGCCTGGACCCCAACGACCATGACGTCCGTTTTGTCGAGGATGACTGGGAGAGCCCGACCCTGGGCGCCTGGGGCCTTGGCTGGGAGGTCTGGCTCAACGGCATGGAGGTCACGCAGTTTACGTACTTCCAGCAGGTGGGCGGCATCGAGGTCGATCCCGTGCCCGTCGAGATCACCTATGGTCTGGAGCGCATCGCCATGTACGCCCAGGGCGTCAACTCCGTCTACGACCTGGTGTGGAGCTATCTGCCCGACGGCACGCCCATGACCTATGGCGACGTGTTCCTGGAGAACGAGCGCGAGTTTAGCGCTTACAACTTTGAGGTCGCTAACGTCGAGATGATGCGTCAGAAGTTTGACGACTACGAGGCCGAGTGCCACTCCTGCCTTGAGCGCAAGCTGCCGCTGCCGGCGTACGACTGCGTCATGAAGTGCAGCCATGCCTTCAACCTGCTCGATGCTCGCGGTGCGCTGTCCGCGGTCGAGCGTGCTAACTACATCCTGCGCGTCCGCGCCGTCGCCAAGGCGTGCTGCGAGGCCTATATGGCCGAGGTCGCCGGAGTCAACGAGAATGCCGACCAGGAAGGCGAGGTGGCGTAAGCCATGGCAGACGCTAAGGATTTCCTGTTTGAGATCGGTACGGAGGAAATGCCCTCCGCACCGTTGAACAATGCCGTCAAGCAGCTCGGCACCATGATCGCCAAGGGCCTCGACGAGGCCGGTCTGGCCCATGGCGAGGTCCGCGTGATCTCGAGCCCGCGTCGTCTGGCTGCGCTCGTGGCCAACGTTGCCACCGCGACCGATGAGGTCCATGAGGTCAAGCGCGGTCCCGCGGCAAACATTGCCTTTGATGCCGACGGCAACGCCACCAAGGCCGCCCAGGGCTTCGCCCGCAAGTGCGGTGTGGCTGCCGAGGACCTGGTCCGTCGCGAGGACACCGACGGCCGCGAGTACGTGTTCGCCGAGAAGAACATTCCCTCCGCACCGGCTACCCCGATCCTGACGGCCCTGTGCGAGAAGACCATCGCCGGCTTGCAGTGGCCCAACTACCGCAGCCAGCGCTGGGGCCACGAGCACGCTACGTTTGTTCGTCCGGTCCGTTGGATCTGCTGCCTTTTGGGTGAGGACGTTGTGCCCGTGTCGTTTGCCGACGTGACGAGTGGCAACACCACGCGTGGCCATCGCGTACTTGGCCCCGGTGACCATGTGGTTGCCAGCCCCGCCGTCTACGAGCGGGTGCTCGAGGACGCCGGCGTGCTCTCTGCCGAGCGTCGTCGTGAGGCTATCCTTGCCGGTATTGCCGAGGTCGAGGCCGCTCGCCCCGGCTGCCATGTCGACACGCCCAGGAAGGTCTTTGAGGAGGTCATCAACCTCTGCGAGTGGCCGACGGTGCTCGTCGGTACCTTCGACGAGGAGTTCCTCAAGGTCCCGCACGAGATCATCTGCGAGTCCATGCTCACCAACCAGCGCTACTTCCCGATCTATGACGGCGAGGGCAAGCTCACGCGTGAGTTCGTGGTCGTTTCCAACAGCAAGCCCGAGAATGCCGAGCGCGTGATCGACGGCAACGAGCGCGTCGTGCGCGCCCGTCTGGACGACGCCAAGTTCTTCTATGAGGAGGACCTGAAGATCTCCCTCGACGAGTTCCGCGAGCGTCTGGCCAAGGTCGCCTTCCAGGAGAAGCTCGGTAGTGTGCTCGCCAAGTCCGAGCGTATTGAGCAACTCGCGCTCGCTATTGCCCGCGAGGCTCACCTGGGCGCCCACCTTGCCGCCGATGCCGCTCGCGCCGCTCACCTGTGCAAGGCCGACCTGGTTTCCAACGCCGTCGTCGAGTTCACGAGCCAGCAGGGCGTGATGGGCGGTTATTACGCCTCCGCGATGGGGGAGAATGACGAGGTCGCTCACGCCATTCGCGATCATTATCGCCCTCGCTTTGCCGGCGATGAGCTGCCCGAGGGCACCGCTGGCTGCATCGTGGCCTGTGCCGACAAGCTCGATACCATTGCCGGTATCTTTGCTATCGGCGAGCCCCCGACCGGCTCCTCCGACCCGTACGCGCTGCGTCGCGCCGCCATCGGCATCATCAACATCCTGCGCGATCGCCTGCCGATTGACCCCACGTCGCTGATCGACTTCGCCCTTGAGCTCTATAGCGAGCAAGGCATTGAGTTCGACTCCGCCGAGGTCGCCCAACAGGTCCGTGACTTCTTCCATGGCCGCCTGGTGAGCATGGCCCGCGACGAGAAGATTCCTGCCGATACCGTCGCCGCCGTTTCCGCGGTGCACATCATCGCTCCGTCCGTCTTCTTCGCCCGCTGCGCCGCGCTCGACGAGGCTCGCAAGAACGATGCCGAGACCTTCGACAACCTGGCTACCGCCTATGCCCGTGCCGCTCACATCTCCAAGCCCGAGCTGGGTGCGGAGTACGACCGCAGCCTGATGGGCGAGGTCGAGCTCGCGCTCGCCGACGCCTCCGAGGCTGCTCAGACCGCTGTCGATGACGCCCTTGCTGCCGAGGATTACCCGGCCGCATTTGCCGCCCTTGCAGCTCTGCGTGCCCCCATCGACCGCTTCTTCGACGAGGTTATGGTCATGGACAAGGACGAGCAGCTCCGCGATAATCGCCTTAAGCTGCTCAACCGCTTCGAGGCCGTTTTCTCCGGCATCGCCAACATCGGTGAGCTTGCCCGCAAAAAGTAAGCCAGCCTGCGCGTAAGCGCAAAAGGAGCCCCGCATGGATTGCCCGGTCACCGCTCGTCCCACCGTTATCGTTATCTCCGACTCGCTCGGTGATACCGCTTGTGAGGTGGTGCTTGCGGCGTCCGGGCAATTTGATGAAGGGGCTTTTCGTCTCTTGCGCCTGCCCAAGGTGAACTCGGTGGAGCAGGTCAAGTCGTTTGTGGGTCCGCGCGTCGATGCGGACCATCGTGATATTGCCGTGTTCCACACCATTGTCGATCCGGCGCTTCGCGCCCGCGTACTCGATTACCTGGGCATGCTTCATATCCGTTCGGTCGACCTGATCGGTCCGACACTTGCCGTGCTGTCATCGCTCATCGGCGTGCCGCCCAAGGGCGTCGCGGGCGTGATTCACAGGACCGATGACCGCTATTTCCATCGCATCGAGGCCATGGAGTATTTCGTTGAGCACGATGATGGGCGCGGCTGCGACGACCTTTCGGGGGCAGATATCGTGCTGCTGGGCGTATCGCGCACGTCCAAGACGCCGCTGTCGATGTATTTGGCCTATCAGGGTTACAAGGTTGCCAATGTTCCGTTGGCCCATGGCATGGAGCCGCCGAAGTCGATTTACAAGGTCGACCCGATGCGGTTGTTTGGTCTGATTTCGACTGTCGATGTGATCTCTGAGATACGCGATAGCCGCTTGGGCGATGACTACGCCCGTGCCGTCGCCGGCTCCTATGCCGAGCCCGAGAGCGTGCGCAGCGAGCTCGAGGAAGCCCGTGCCCTCATGAAGCGCCTGGGCTGCTTTGTGGTGCGTACCGACGGCAAGGCGATCGAGGAGAGCGCCTCCGAGATCATCGGTCATTTGATGGAAATCCAAGAAGCCCGTGCCTTCCGCGCCGCCCGCCGAGGTCAGCAAAGCTAACTCATTGGGGTAGCTAAAAATTCACCGTCCTTAAAATACTATCTAAAAATAATGCACGATATTGGTAAAGCGATTTAGCAAAGAACTTGCATTTGACCTGCAATTTTCTTGCAGTGGTATCTTCATAATGTAACCACCTTTACCTACCGTTTACCGCCGCATTTATCACGTTTACCAAACCCCTCGCCCTCTACGCAAGCCCGCTCAACGTCCGCCGTATAGTTCCCTCACGGCCCGCATCCGGCGGGTCGATTCGTCACCACGGTCGTGCGCGAGAGCGCATGAAAGGGGAAGTATCGTGAGCGATTGCAAGAGGGTTTACCGTTTTGGAACCGACGCCCAGGGCACCTGTGTCACTGAGGGCGACAAGTCCATGAACTTTGTGCTTGGCGGCAAGGGCGCAAACCTTGCCGAGATGAGCCGCATCGGCCTGCCGGTTCCCGGTGGCTTTACCATTACCTGCCAGACCTGTGTCGAGTACTCCGGTGCCGGCAACGTCTGGCCCGAAGGCGCACTCGATGAGATCGTTGCCGCCGAGGCCGACCTCGAGGCCCGCTGCGGCAAGAAGCTCGGCGACGCCTCCGACCCGCTGCTCGTGTCGGTTCGCTCGGGCGCTCCGTTCTCCATGCCCGGCATGATGGACACGGTCCTCAACTTGGGCCTCAACGACGACTCCGTTCAGGGTCTCATTGCCCAGACGCAAAACCCGCGTTTTGCCTGGGATAGCTACCGACGCTTTATTCAGATGTTCTCCAACGTCGTTATGGGCGTCGACGCCGACCTGTTCGAGAACGCGCTGACCCAGGCACGCCTGGTCTCCGGCGTTCGCGTCGATTCCGAGCTTTCGGCCGAAGACCTGCAGGAGCTCGTCGAGACCTTTAAGAGCATTTTCTCCGAGAACGTCGAGGCCGCCCTGTATCCCGAGCTCGAGGTCGCCGACGGCAAGCCCGTCTTCCCGCACGATCCGGAGCTTCAGTTGCGCCTTGCCATCCAGGCCGTCTTTGGCAGCTGGATGAACGAGCGCGCCTGCATCTACCGCAAGCAGCATGGCATTTCTGACGAGCTCGGCACCGCCGTCAACGTGCAGGCTATGGCCTTTGGCAACAAGGGGGAGACCTCTGCGACCGGCGTCGCTTTTACGCGCAACCCGGCCGACGGCACCAAGGAGTTCTATGGTGACTTTTTGGTTAATGCCCAGGGCGAGGATGTCGTTGCCGGCATCCGCAACACCGAGCCCATCGCCGACCTCAAGAACACTCCGGGCCTCGAGTCTGCAGGTGAGGAACTCGAGCGCGTGTTCCTGACGCTCGAAGATCATTACCGCGATATGTGCGATATCGAGTTCACCATCGAGCAGGGTAAGCTCTGGATGCTCCAGACCCGCGTGGGCAAGCGCACTGCTACCGCCGCCCTGCGCATCGCCATCGAAATGGTCGAGGAGGGTCTGATCACCCGCGAGGAGGCCGTGAGCCGCATCGATCCCGCGCAGCTCGACCAGCTCCTGCATCCGCAATTCGATGCCTCCAAGAAGTACGAGGCTCTGGCTTGCGGCCTCAACGCCAGCCCTGGTGCCGCCGTGGGCGAGGTCGTGTTCTCGAGCGACGATGCCGTCGCGCGCGCCAACGAGGGTCACAAGGTCATTTTGGTTCGCTGGGAGACCAACCCCGATGACCTGAAGGGCATGGTCGCCGCCGAGGGTATCCTGACCAGCCACGGTGGCAAGACGAGCCATGCCGCCGTTATCGCTCGCGGTATGGGTACGCCCTGCGTCTGCGGCGTTGAGCGCTTCCACATCGACGCCGCCGAGAAGGTCGTGCGCATCGAGGGCAGCGATCGTGTGCTGCACGAAGGCGATGTCATCTCCATCGACGGCACCCAGGGCATCGTCGTCGATGGCGCTGTCGATTTGGTCTCCGCCGAGCTCACCGGCGACCTGGACACCATCCTGTCCTGGGCCGACGAGATCCGTCTGGACGAGACCTGTGGCCACGCCAACCATGTGCGCGTCAACGCCGACAACCCCGAGGACGCCGAGCTCGCCCTCGAGTTTGGTGCCGAGGCCATTGGCCTGTGCCGCACCGAGCATATGTTCCTGGGCGACCGTAAGAACATCATCCAGAGCTTTATCCTGTCTGACGATGAGGCCGTGAAACAGCAGGCCCTGGCCGACCTGCTCAAGGTTCAGACCGAGGACTTCCTGGCGATGTTCAAGACCATGTCCGGTCGCGATGTGGTCGTTCGCTTGCTCGATCCGCCGCTTCATGAGTTCCTGGATAATCCACGCGAGCTCGAGGTCGCCATCACCAAGAAGGAAGCCGCTGGCGCCAACGAGGAAGAGCTTGCCGCTCTGCGCACCCGCCTGCGTCGTATCGACGGCATGGTCGAGTCCAACCCGATGCTCGGCCTGCGCGGTGTGCGCCTGTCCGTCGTCTTCAGCGACCTGCCACTCATGCAAGTTCGCGCCGTGGCCACGGCTGCTGCCCGCCTTATCAAGGAGGGCGTCGACCCGCGCCCCGAGATCATGGTTCCGCTCGTTTCCATTACGGCCGAGCACGTTCAGACTCGCGAAGTCATCGAGCGCGTGATCGCCGAGGTTTCCGCCGAGGAGGGCGTCGAGCTCAATATTCCCGTGGGCACGATGCTCGAGCTGCCGCGTGCCTGCATGGTTGCCGACGAGATCGCGCAGCACGCCGACTTCTTCTGCTTTGGCACCAACGACCTCACGCAGACGACCTTCGGCTTCTCTCGAGACGATGCCGAGGCCAAGTTCATCCCGCTGTACATGCACAAGAAGATCTTGAAGGACAACCCCTTCGAGACCATCGACACGGCGGTACTCGAGCTGGTGCGCATGGCCGTCGAGAAGGGTCGCACCACCAACCCCGGTATGCACTTTGGCGTGTGCGGCGAGCACGGCGGCGACCCCAAGTCCATCAAGGCCCTGTTTAACGTGGCCGATGTGGACTACGTGTCCTGCTCGCCCTATCGCGTGCCCCTCGCGCGTCTGGCTGCCGCTCAGGCCAAGCTCGAGGCGATGCGTTCCGCTTAACTGAGTCGCGTTCCATTTGCGCCTTTTACGCCCCCCTTCGCGCCGTCGCGCCTCCCGTGGACGCGGCGGCGTTTTACGTTGGTTCAATACATTGGCAACTGACGGGAGGACTGCGATGAAAAACCTCACCAGGTATTTGCAACGAGCGCGTCGGGGGGCACAGATGACCCTGTGCTGGGTGGTCGTTGCGGTCACGGCGCTTTGCGGGATGCCGACAGCCGGTTTTGCCCTTCAGGATGATTCGCGCGACGAGCTCTATGGCGACGTGGTCAACCCGCTCACCATTACGGTCAACGATCGCGACTGCACGTTTGTAGATATCGATGACGGCAAGCTCGAGGGCCGTACCTCGATGTACGACAACGTCTCGTTCTACACGGCCGCCGTCAAAAAGGTGCTGCCCAACTGGGCATCGCTAGCCTATAACATCCTTGGCTATGGTGGAGGCGACGACTCCGGGGACTTTTTGTACTGGGACCACGCCGGCAAGGGCTTTGAGAAGGACTTCGGTAAGGGTCACTATATCTATCTGTATGATGCGCTTTCGGGCGGCAACGGTGAGCATTCCGATGGTGCCGACAAATCGAAGCAGAGTGGTCTGACATCTGCAAAAAGCCTCAATGCAGTCTACGAGCGCTTGACCGACGATATCGCCGGCTGTATCGGTCACAAGCTGAAGGGCTCCGATTTCCGTAAATACGTGCCGCTCGACGGACTGTCGAAAGACACGACTGAGCAGGACGTCATCTATGCCACCATCGCGTGCGTGGACAAGCTCGGCGGCACCTACCAGTACGATTTCAATGGCTTTGGCATCGCGTTCTATAACTTTAGAGTTCAGCAGCTCAACAGCGTGAACAAGCTTAACTGTGCGCCCGAGGACGCGCCGGGCTATTCCTTTGTCGATTCTAAGACTGAGCAGGAGCTCGTTACCTCGGCTCTTAACGTCGGCTATGAGGACGCCTCGCAGAGCATCACGCTCGCCCGCGGTACCGAGGAGACGGTCGGCACGAGCACTTCTGAATCCGCATCGTATTCCAAAGGCGGCTCGTGGGGCGCATCGGTGAGCCTCAAGGAGTCGCTGGGCGTGCCCGCAACAGCGAGCGAGGAGATCGAGACTTCGTTTTCGGCCGAAACCACGATGTCCCAGTTGTGGGAGGCGAGCAAGACCGAGGAACAGTCGATTACCACAACGGACAACCAGTCTGTCACCGTCAATATGACGATCCCGGCGCACACGCAGGTCAATAGCAAGCAAACGAGTTCTACCACGACGCTGTCCGAGGACTATGACCAGCCGGTGGGCGTGACGTTCGACGTGATCATCTTTAATATGAACGGCGAGTGCTACGATGACAACGCCGCCGTGCAGGAGTTCCATACCGCCGGTTATGACCAGCGCTCGTTCTACACCACCTTTGGCGATCAGTCGACCGACGCCGTGCAGAACCTGTTCCTGCGCTCAATCGCCCATCGTGGCGACGACGGGTACGATACCACCGCCGGAAACGTGACGAGTTGGTCGTATCGTACCAACAACCACATGGTGCGCGCCATCGATTGGAATTCGGTCCTGGCCGATCGCGAGGTGCCCTCGCGCAACGGCGGCGCCCCGCGCACGTGCAACGTGCTCAATGACATGGCCGCGACCTATCCCATGTCCATTACGGGTTCCAATCTGTCGTTTGAGTCGGTGACGGTCGATACGCAGTTGGGCACGCCGCAGCCCATTAAGCCCATCTCCAAGATTCTCGTGTCGCTGCAGACCGATAAGACCCGAAGGCTTACGGTTGGAGACGAAGACCCCATCTCTTCCTATCGCGTGCGTGCAAGGGACGAGGACGATGTTGATTACTACGGCTTTGTGAAGTCGTCGGGCGACTGGCGCGTGGTCGATAAAAAGGGCAAGGAATGCAAGTCCGACGTCATCGAGATCCAGACCGACCCTGTCACCCACGAGCAGGTCGTGGTGGGTAAAAAGGCCGGCACCGCCTACGTAAAGTACTTTATCCCCGAGGACACCTACGTGGATGTGAACGGGCATGTCTCGACCAATGACGAGATCGACGCCGCGGCCTACAAATATAAGGTAAGTGACGTGGCGCCCGAGTCGTTTAACGGCAGCATCAAGCTCGAGGGCTCGGCGCAGACCGTCGTCGGCGTCGAGGAGAACCTTAACGGCATCGAAGGCCTGACGGCTACGGTCTATGACACGACGGGCAAGGAAGTCGATAGAGTCTGCAGCTGGGAGGCTCAGGAGCTCGAGAGCAAGGGCATTTCGGTCGCGACAGACGGCACGATGACCATCTCGCAACCGGGCACCTTCCATGTTCGCGCCTTTATTGACGGCGTGTATTCCGATTGGGCCGAGGTCATCGCCGCACCCGCACCGGTCGACCCGATGACGACCGTGGTCGAGACGCCGGTGAGCGTTACGTCCGCCTCCACGGGGGATTCTTCGGCAACGACGGATAGTACGGCTCCTGCCCAGGGAGAGCAGGCCGCTTCTGATACAAACGCGGTTGAGTCTGCTCCCGCGAGCGACAATGCCGCTGCAGTGACTGACGACACCGCGCCCACTGCCGCGAAGGATGCCTCGCCGATTCCTACGGGCCTCGTTACCGTTTTGACCGATATCTGCCGCTACGGCATCGATCACGGCCTCATCAGCACATCAAACAAGGAAGAGATGACCAAGAAGGACTTCGACATCTTAGGCATCCTGTACCTGATGGCGGACAGCCAGGATCTGGTGCCCCAAGACGCCGAGGACGCGATGAATGAATGGGTCCATGACAACTATAATGACGAGGAGCTTGCCACCTGGAAGCAGCATGCGCTTTCGGTGCTGCTCGAATACGGCTACATCGCGCCCGGAACGACCGTGACGACCCCGACGACTGATGCTGCGGACGGCGCATAAGTGCAGAAAGGGTGCGTGTTTTTGTCTTTTTGCGCACGGGCAAAATAGTTCTTGCAGCCAAGGTCGTGGCGTGTATACTCGAATACGTTTGTTCAACTACGTGCCGGCCAAGGTGGTACGGCACCTCTAGAAGAGTAAGGAATTGCACATGGATTACATCCGCGCAATCGAGCGTCAGCAGATCCGCGAGGACATCCCGCAGGTCCGCGTCGCCGACAACGTCAAGGTTCACTACCGCATTAAGGAAGGCGACCGCGAGCGCATCCAGGTTTTCCAGGGTGACGTCATCCGCATGGCCGGCGCCGGTGCCCGCGAGACCTTCACCGTCCGCAAGATTTCCTTCGGTGTCGGTGTTGAGCGTACCTTCCCGCTTCACAGCCCCAAGATCGCCAAGCTCGAGGTCGTTCGTCATGGTCGCGTCCGTCGCGCCAAGCTGTACTACCTCCGCGACAAGGTGGGCAAGGCTGCTCGCATCCCCGAGAAGCGCTAAGAAGATCGCAGCGTCTGTCCACTCGTTTGGACACAAGGGTCACCTTCGGGTGGCCCTTCTTTTTATCTGATTTGCATGCAAGGAGGGCCTGGTATGGCCAATATGACGAGCTCGGTTTCGGCATCGCAGGTTGCCGGCGAGCTGGCGAGCGCCACGTTCGAGGAGATTCCCGCCCTCGTGGAGCATTATCGCGAGGATCCGCGCCAGCAGGTGATCAAGGCTTGCGAACGTGCCCTTAAGCGCCATGCCAAGGAACTTTCCGAACGCGAGCGCGTCAACGGCATGTACGAGCTTATGCATGAGCTCGGCGGTGATGGCGTGGTCGTGGGCGTCGACGAGGTGGGCCGTGGCTCGGTAGCGGGTCCCTTGACCGTGTGTGCCGTGTGTCTTCCGATGGAGCCTCGCATCTGGGGCATCAACGATTCCAAAAAGCTCACGCCGGCGCGCCGTGAGCTGCTCTCGGTGAAGATTGCCGAGGTAGCGACCGCCATCGGTTTTTGCCATATCGCTCCTGCGGATATCGATGAGATGGGCATGGCCCGCGCCATTCGAGCTGCTGTCGCGGGTGCGGTGGCAGATACGGGGCTCGAGTCCGATTGCGTGCTTATGGACGGCAGCCCCCTGGGTGCCGTTCCCAACGAACGTGACGTGGTGAAGGGCGATGCCAAGATCGCCTGTATCGCTGCGGCATCCATCATGGCCAAGGTCACGCGTGACGAGATGATGGTCGAGTACGATGCCGAGTATCCTGAGTACCATTTGGCTGAATCGAAAGGCTATGCGAGTCCCGAGCACATCGAGGCCATTCGCAAACATGGTCTTTCTCCGCTGCATCGTGTGAGCTTTTGCGGAAACTTTCTGCAGACTGAGCGCCTTTTCTAGGTCAATTGTGAAGACAGGGACCTTAAGGGTTCCATAAACCTGCTGGTAGGGGCCGCGTGGAACGCCATTGTTGCATGCGGCCCCTCATTTGTCGGCATTTGGTTGGCTCTTGGTTTGCTTCCGGTACTTACCCGCATGAAACCTGCCCTCATTATCGAGGCAATGCAGGGAGTGGGAAAGGAGACCCCATGTGTGCCGCAGCCAAAATGAGCAAGACACAGCAGCTCAAGGAACGTTGGGAAGAGGGGGAGCTCGATTGCGGGTCGATCACCCCTGAGTTTATCAAGGGGCTCAGTCCTCGCGAGCTCGGTATGCTGGGCGAGCTTATCGCAATCGATTACTTTAACGAGCGCGGCTATGCATTGCTGGAACAAGGCTATCGATGCTCGGAGGGCGAGGCCGACCTGGTGCTGCTCGACGAGCTCGACGATGTGGTGGTGATGGCCGAGGTCAAGACCAGGCGTGTTACGTTGGATTGTGATACGCGGGTGTTTCCCGAGGAAGCGGTGAACGCCCAAAAGCAGCGGCGCTATCGTCGCATCGCGAGTTGTTATCTCATGGAGCATTATCCGCTCAAGGCGATCCGCTTCGATGCCGTGGGCGTCACCATTCGCGGCGGGCATATCGCCGAGATCGAGCACCAGTACAATGCATTCGATTGGCAGGTGTCGTGATGGCGTTCGAAACTTTTGCCGTTCACGCAGCCTGTATCCGCGGCGTCGAGGCGATTCCCGTCACGGTCGAGGTTTCGCTCGCGGGCGGCATCCCGGGCATCCAGATGCTCGGCATCCCGAGTATGGAGGTCATGGAGTCGCGCGGGCGCATTCGCTGTGCGATGCGCTCTGCCGGATTCGAGATCCCGCGCTCGGGCATTACGGTCAATCTGGCACCGGGCGATATCCGAAAGACCGGTAGCGGCTTTGACCTGCCGATAGCCATTGCGGTGCTTGCGGCCGATGGACAGATTCCCCGCGACAATCTCGACCGCTGCCTCATTGCCGGCGAGCTCGGCTTGGATGGCACGGTGCTTCCCGTCAAGGGCGAAGTAGCGTTTCAGCTGCTGGCTCGCGACATGGGGTTGTCTTTTATCGCCGGTAGGTCCGACCAGCATGTTCCGCTTTCGGGGGTCGACTGCGGTTTTATCGACCATCTGTCGCAGCTTGCTCACGGTATGGGCGAGGCAGCTCGGCATTATCTGGATTCTGAAGTGCTCGAGGCCACCTTTGAGCCTGAGCTCGATTATGCCGACGTGTTGGGGCAGGAGGTCGCCAAGCGCGGCATAGCGCTTGCGGCGGCAGGGGAGCTGGGCTTGCTTATGATCGGGTCTCCGGGATCGGGCAAGACCATGCTTGCGCGCCGCATGACGGGTATCTTGCCCGAGCTTTCCGTCGAGGATCAGCAGGAGGCGCTGTGTATCCATTCGGTCTTGGGTGAGAATATCGATGGCCTGCTTGCGGGGCATCGGCCGTTTCGAAGTCCCCATCACAGCATTTCGACAGCGGGCCTTATTGGCGGGGGGCGCCCGGTGCATCCGGGCGAGATCAGCCTTGCCCATGGCGGCGTGCTCTTTTTGGACGAGCTTGCCGAGTTTCCCACCGGTGTGCTGCAGACGCTTCGTCAGCCAATCGAGCGCGGCTATGTCAGGATCGTGCGCGTCGATGGCGCCTTCACGTTTCCCTCGCGCTTTCAGCTGCTTGCGGCGAGCAATCCCTGTCCCTGCGGCTTTTTGGGCGATCGCGAGGTCCCGTGTCGCTGTTCGGCATCGATGGTCGAGCGCTACCGGTCCAAGCTGCGCGGTCCCTTGGCCGACCGTATCGACCTGATGCTCGATGTGACCCGCCCCGATCCGCAGGTGATTATCGAGGGCGCCGAGGGCATGTCGTCGGCCGAGCTGCGCGACTACGTTGTCCGCGGTCGGGCTTTTCGTGCCTGGCGCGAGTCCCGTATGGATGATGCGGATGCCGAGGCCGAGCACGATGAGTCACGGTCCATTGACGGCGTCGTGTCGACCTTTGCACTCGACGAGGCCGCCGAGAAATGCGTACTTGGCCTGTCGAAGCGCACGCATCTCACGGGACGCGGCATCGTGCGTCTGGTTCGCATCGCACGCACGATTGCCGATGTCGCCGAAAGCGAGCGGGTGACGCAAGACCACGTGCTCGAGGCCGCGATGTATCAGGGAAGGAGGGATCAGTGATGGGTGAGGTCCGCTACGAACTGCATCCCGGTGATGGGCTGTTTCCCGCTACTGTTCTGGAACTTTCCGATGTGCCGCAGACGTTGTTCGTCCGTGGCGACCCGGAGGTGCTCTCGATGCCGGCGCTCTCGATTATCGGTGCGCGCAAGGCCTCGCCGTACGGCCTTGCCGTGGCAGAGCTGGCCGCGAAAGTTGCGGTCGAGGCGGGGGTGACGGTGGTCTCGGGCGGCGCGGTCGGCTGCGACCAGGCCTCGGGTTGGGCCGCGGTCAACGCCGGGGGCAGGCACGTCTTGGTTTTGGGTACGGGCGCCGACGTGGTCTACCCGCGTTCGAGTGCGGGGCTTATCGCGCGCACGATCGATACGGGCGGTGCGGTCGTGTCCATCTCGCCTTGGGGTATGGGGCCGCGTAAGTTTGCCTTTCCGCGGCGTAACCGGGTGATTGCCGCGCTTTCGCAGGCACTCTTTGTGTCCGAGGCGGGCATGCCCTCGGGTACGTTCTCCACGGCGGAGGCCGCCATGGACCTGGGGCGCGAACTGCTTGCGGTACCGGGCTCCATTTTGTCGCCCGAGTCGCGCGGGACCAACTATCTCATTGCCAACGGGGCCTGCTGCATTATTGACGAGGAGTCCATCGAGATGGCCATCTCTCGAATCTACGGTACCCTGCGCTATTCACGTCCCGATGCGCCCGGTATCGCGGATCTGGACCCCACACAGCAGGTCGTGATGCATGCCCTCATCGCCTCGCCGCTCAAGGTTGAAGACATCGCCACACTCGTCTCCCTTGATGCCGTCGGTGTGCTCAAGCTCCTGGGCTCGCTCGAGCTCGAGGGCCTCATCGAGCGCATGATGGATGGAAGGTATGCGCCCTCCAAGTTTGCCCTTCACGCCCAGACGCCCTTCGGTCACAATGGAAAACGTGTCAATTAGAAAGGTGTTTGCAGATGCTGTTTGATCAGGTGACGGTTATCGGTGGCGGTCTGGCGGGATCGGAATGCGCGATTCAGCTGGCAGATCGCGGGTTTGCCGTAAAGCTGTGCGAGATGCGCCCGCAGGTGAGCTCTCCTGCCCACCATACCGATCACTTGGCGGAGCTCGTCTGCTCCAATTCGTTTAAGTCGACCCGTCCCGATTCCGCCGCCGGTCTGCTGAAGGCCGAGCTCGAGCGCATGGGCTCGGTGCTGCTCGACTGCGCTCATCGTGCGGCCGTTCCCGCTGGCGGCGCCCTGGCGGTCGACCGCGTCAAGTTTTCCGAGCTCGTCGAGGCCGAGGTTGCCGCCCGCCCCAATATCGAGGTCGTCCACGGTGAGGTCACCCAGATCCCCGAGGGCCATGTGGTTATCGCCGCGGGCCCCCTATGCTCGCCGGCATTGAGTGAGGAGGTCATGAAGCTCGTCGGTGGTGACGCCCTGGCGTTCTTTGACGCGGCCGCGCCGATCGTCGATGCCTCCACGCTCGATATGGACGTGCTGTTCTCGCAGTCGCGCTACGAGGAACAGGGGAGTGGCGACTATCTCAACGCCCCGCTCAACAAGGAAGAGTACGAGGCCTTTATCGAGGCGCTCACTACGGCCGATCGCGTGGTGCTCAAGGATTTTGAGGGCGGGGACCTGTTCCAGGCCTGCCAGCCTGCCGAGGAGGTTGCGCGCACGGGCAAGGATGCCATCCGCTTTGGCGCCATGAAGCCCGTCGGGCTCACCGACCCGCGCACTGGTCGCCGTCCCTGGGCGGCAATTCAGCTGCGCGCCGAGAACAAGGAGAAGACCGCCTATAACTTGGTTGGCTTCCAGACCAACCTGACCTTCGGCGAACAGAAGCGCGTCTTCCATATGGTTCCCGGCCTGGAGAACGCCGAGTTCTTCCGCTACGGCGTCATGCACCGCAACACCTTTGTCGATGCTCCGCACGTGCTCGACGGCACCTTTGCCGTTCCCGGCACGAGCGTGCGTCTTGCCGGCCAGATTACCGGTACCGAGGGGTACATGGAGGCCGTGGCGACGGGTCTGCTCGCCGCGCTCAACACCTATGCCGAGGCTATCGGTGCTGCGGGCGTCGAGCTGCCGCGCGTGGGTGCCCTGGGTGCGCTTGTGGGGTATGCGACCGATCCGGCTACGGTGGGCTACCAGCCCATGCACGTCAACTTTGGTCTTGTGCCGCCGCTCGAGGACGGTAAGCGTCGCAGCAAGCGCGATCGTTACCAGGCTTACGCGGACCGCGCCCTCAAGGCCTTGGATGCCTATCTCGAAACGCGCTCCGATCTGTTTGGAGGCGAGAGGTCATAGCTTTTGACCTGTACGATGCCGTCGACTCGTTCATTGCCTACATTGCACGCGTCGAAGGACTCGCTCCCAATACGGTAACCGCCTACGCCTCGCGGCTCGAGCGCTTCGCCGCGTGGTGTGACCGCGGGGGCATCGACGCTCGCGCCGCCGACGTAAGGACCGTTCGTTCCTATTTGGCCGAGCTGTCGCGTGGCCAGGTGGCGGCTCGGACCCTTGCGGCACACCTGTCTGCCATTCGCTCGCTCTATCGGTGGATGGCTGCCGAGGGAATCGTTGAGGGCGATGCGGTCTCGGCGATATCCTCGCCCAAGCTGCCGCGCGATCTTCCCGGTGTGCTGACGACCCGGCAAGTCGAGGCGTTGCTCAAGGCCCCCGACACATCGACGCCTGCGGGGCTGCGTGATGCAGCGATGCTCGAGCTGCTCTATGCCTCCGGCGCGCGAATCTCGGAGCTCGCGGCGCTCAACGTGGAGTCCATTGCTTGGTCAGAGCGAACGCTGCGACTTTGGGGCAAGGGGAGCAAGGAGCGTATCGTGCCCCTCTATCGGCGCGCTCTCGAGGCGACTCGTCGCTATATTGAGGAGGGGAGGCCACATCTCCTTGTGCAGGCAAAGCGTGTCGATAGTGCGAACGGCTTGCATCCGCTGTTTATCTCGGCGCGCGGAAACCGCATGAGTGCAGCCATGCTCAGAAGGCGGTTCCACATGCTTGCGGCACTTGCCGGCATTCCTGCCGACATCGCCCCGCATGCGATGCGCCACACCTTTGCGACCGACCTGCTCGAGGGCGGCGCGGATCTGCGCTCGGTTCAGGAGCTGCTGGGGCATGCGAGCTTGTCCACGACGCAGATCTATACGCACCTCACGCCCGACCGACTCAAGCGTGCCGTGAGTCAGGCACACCCCCGCGGCGAGTAGGAGAAGGGCCTCCCGCGCCGCACCGAGGTGTGTGGTTTTGATTGCGGGTTGGCAGGAAGAGGCAATCCTGCTATCATTCATCGGGTTGCTTCACGGCAACAGGTTTTTATCACGCACGCGCGGCTACTTCATACCGTGGTGCCCGGGCTTTGGTAGCACATGTCCGGGTTGGTTTTGGAGGATGACCCCGCGCGGAGGCAAACCACAGGA
Source organism: uncultured Collinsella sp. (assembly GCA_900542085.1). GTDB lineage: Bacteria > Actinomycetota > Coriobacteriia > Coriobacteriales > Coriobacteriaceae > Collinsella. The sequence continues at coordinate 19,958 of UQMK01000009.1, read as the reverse complement.
GGTTTAATATGGCTACCAAGATTAATATCCGCACCCTGCTCGAGGCCGGCTGCCACTTCGGTCACCAGACCCGTCGCTGGAACCCCAAGATGAAGCCGTTCATCTTCGGTGAGCGCAACGGCATCTACATCCTCGACCTCAAGCAGACCATCCTTGACGCCGACCAGGCTTACACCTTCGTCAAGAACGTCGCCAAGGGCGGCAACGTGCTGTTCGTCGGCACCAAGAAGCAGGCTCAGGAGGCCGTTAAGAACGCCGCTGAGCGCGCCAACATGCCTTACATCAACCAGCGTTGGCTCGGCGGCATGCTGACCAACTTCGTCACCATCCGCTCCCGCATCAACCGTATGGAGGAGCTCGAGGCCATGGTCGAGGACGGCCGCATGGCAGTGCTGCCCAAGAAGGAGCAGGCTGTGCTCGGCAAGGAGCTCGCTAAGCTCCAGACCAACCTCGGTGGCGCCCGCGATATGAAGGGTCTGCCCCAGGCTCTCTTCGTCATCGACACCAAGCGCGAGGAGAACGCCATCAAGGAGGCCCAGCGCCTGAACATCCCCGTCGTCGCTCTGATCGACACCAACTCCGATCCCGACGAGGTCGAGTACGGCATCCCCTGCAACGATGACGCCATCTCCGCTGTCACCCTTATGTGCGAGCTCATGGCCGACGCCTGCCTCGCTGGCTCCGGTAAGGAGCAGGTCTCCGAGGCCGAGATGGCCGCCGAGCCCAAGGCCGAGTAAATCAGTCCTATTTAAGTCTTTTTCATCTCTTTGAAAGGAACCACAATGGCCCAGATTACTGCCGCTATGGTCAAGCAGCTCCGCGAGATGACCGACTCCCCGATGATGGAGTGCAAGAAGGCTCTCGTCGAGGCTGACGGCGACATGGACGTCGCTGTTGACGTTCTGCGCAAGAACGGCCTCGCCAAGGCTGCCAAGAAGGCTGGCCGTGAGACCAACGAGGGCGCTGTCGCCGCGTTCGTCTCCGAGGACGGCAAGTCCGGCGCTCTGCTCGAGCTTTCCTGCGAGACCGACTTCGTCGGCTCCAACGCCAAGTTCACCGGCTTTGCTTCCAAGGTCGCCGAGGTTGTCGCTACCACCGAGCCGGCCGATGTCGATGCTCTGCTCGAGAAGCCGATGGGCGAGGAGACCGTTTCCTCCGAGCTCACCGAGATGATTCACATCATGGGCGAGAACATGAAGATCGCTCGTTTCTCCGCCCGCAAGGCCGAGAACGGCGCTCTCGCTTCTTACATCCACATGGGTGGTAAGATCGGCGTCCTCGTCGAGTTCGCTTTCGAGAAGGCCGAGACCGCTCAGGCCGAGTCCTTCAAGACCTTCGCTCACGACGTTGCCCTTCAGGTTGCCGCCGTCGCCCCGATTTGCGCTACCCGCGATCAGGTTCCGGCCGAGACCGTCGAGCACGAGAAGGAGATCTACATGGCTCAGGCTGCCGAGTCCGGCAAGCCCGAGGCTATCCAGGAGAAGATGGCTGTTGGCCGTCTGGAGAAGTTCTACAAGCAGTCCGTGCTCACCGAGCAGGAGTTCATCAAGGACAGCTCCCTCACCATCAAGAAGTACGCTGAGCAGGTCTCCAAGGAGCTCGGCGATACCATTACCGTCGTTGCCTTCGACCGTCTGGTCCGTGGCGAGTAAATAAGCTCTTGTAGCTGGTAATGAGCAGGCTGTGGGTTTTACTCACAGCCTGCTTTTTCATGGCTCTTATCAGAGCCTTTGCTATCATATTGAGAGTCTAATTAAAGGAGGATCGCTTTGTCCGACATCCGATATAAACGCGTGCTTCTGAAGCTTTCCGGCGAAGCACTGATGGGCGACGGCCAATATGGCATCGACCCCAAGATTACCGACCATCTTGCCAAGCAGGTCAAGGAGCTGCTCGCCGTTGGCCATGAGGTCGGCGTTGTTGTCGGCGGCGGCAACATTTTCCGCGGCATGGCCGGCGCTGCCGGTGGCATGGAGCGCGCCCAGGCCGACTACATGGGCATGCTGGCAACCGTTATGAACGCGCTTGCCCTGCAGGATGCCTTTGAGCACAACGATGTTCCCTGCCGTGTGATGAGCGCTATCCAGATGAACGAGATCTGCGAGCCCTATATTCGCCGTCGCGCCATCAACCACCTTTCCAAGGGCAATGTCGTTATTTTTGCCGCCGGTTCGGGCAATCCGTACTTTACGACCGACACCGCCGCGGCTCTTCGTGCCTGCGAGATCGGTGCCGAGATTCTGATTAAGGCCACCAAGGTTGACGGCATCTACGACAAGGATCCTGTCAAGTGTTCCGATGCCGTACGTTTTGACAAGATTACCTATCACGAGGTTCTCGTCCGCGGTCTGCAGGTTATGGATTCCACGGCCACGGCGCTGTGCCAGGATAACCGTATGCCGATTTTGGTCCTCAACATCGATGGCGAGGACACCGTCAAACGCGCGCTTTCGGGTGAGCCCGTCGGCACGCTCGTCTATCAGGAGGATTAAGCATGGCAGAGAACATCACCGCCCACATGGACAAGTCGCTCGAGTCCCTCAAGCACAACTTCTCCAAGGTTCGCACGGGCCGCGCCAACGCTAACATTCTGTCCGACATTTCGGTCGATTACTACGGTGTTCCCACGCCGGTTACCCAGGTTGCCGCCGTTAAGACCCCCGAGGCTCACATGCTGCTTATCGAGCCCTGGGACAAGGCGCTCGTCAATGCCATCGTGAAGGCCATCAGCGCTTCCGATCTGGGCATTACTCCCAACTCTGACGGTACCGTCGTGCGCCTGCCGTTCCCGGCTCCCACCGAGGAGCGTCGTCGCGAGCTCGTCAAGGAGTGCCGCGAGTATGCCGAGCAGGCCAAGGTCTCCATTCGCAACATCCGTCGCGACTTTAACAACAAGCTCGAGCGCGACGAAGAGCTCACCGAGGACGATGTCCGTCGCGAGCAGGCCAAGGTTCAGAAGTATACCGATGAGTATGTTGCCAAGGTTGAGGAGCTTCTGAAGGAAAAAGAAGCCGAGGTCATGGAGATCTAAGGTGCAATACGACGAGAACAAACTGGTCGAGTACTTTGCCGACGCCCCTGCGGGCGTCGGTTTTTCCGACCTTGACCTCAATAAGATTCCGCATCATATTTCGTGCATCATGGACGGTAACGGTCGCTGGGCCACGGCACGCGGTCTTGCCCGCACCGAGGGACACAAGGCCGGTATCGTTTCCCTGCGCGAGATCATTACCGCATGCGTGCGTTTGGGCGTCGACGTCCTTTCGGCCTATGCGTTTTCCACCGAAAACTGGAATCGTCCGCAGCATGAGGTCAACGTTTTAATGCATCTGTTTGCTAAGACGTTTATCGATGAGCTGCCGCTGCTTAAGCGCGAAAACGTGCGCGTTGTCTTTTTGGGCGATATATCCGCACTGCCCAAGAAGACCCGCGATGTCTTTGAGCGAGGTCTTGCCGAGTGTGCCGACCATACCGGCATGACGCTGGCACTTGCCGTCAACTACGGAGCCCGTGCCGAGATCACCCGTGCTGTCCGTCAGATCGCGCTCGATGCCGCTGCCGGAAAGATCGATCCGGCCGCTATCGACGATGATATGGTTGCTTCGCACCTGTACACCGCCGGGCTACCCGATCCGGAGCTTGTGATTCGAACCTCCGGCGAGCTTCGCCTTTCGAACTATCTGCTGTGGCAGGTTGCCTATTCCGAGTTTTATGTCACCGATACCTATTGGCCCGACTTTGATCGTTGGGGTCTTGTCAACGCCATTTTGGCCTATCAGGGCCGCGACCGTAGGTTTGGTGGACTGAGCAAGACCGAGGAGGCTTAATCGTGTCCGATCGTCCCAAGGCGTCTGCTCCCAAGGCGCCTGCCGCCAAGAGCGGCGCGGCTGCGACTTCGTGGCTTGCCGGCTTTATTACCCGTGCCGCCGCAGGTATCGTCTACGCCGTCGTATTTATTCTCTGCCTGGTTTTGGGTATCGTTCCCACCGCCATCTTCGTCTCCGTCATGAGCGGCCTGTGCTGCTTTGAGTTTTTCCGCATGACGAAGCTCGATGGCAAGGTGGCCAATGAGCGCCTGGGCATCGCTGCCGCCGTGCTCTTTCCGCTCTCGGCGCTGGGTGACTCGCTGCTGTTGAATGCCCTGCTTTTTGCTCTGATGCTTGCGGTGGGTATTTGGTATGTCTGGTCGGCGCGTACCCGCATATCCGATGTAGCTGTGACGCTCATGGGTCCCATCTACACCGGTTTTATGCTGTCGGCCATCGTGCTGCTGCGCGATGCCGTGCCCGGTTTTGCCGGCGCCCTGCTTTCGGTGGGTGTTTGCGCGTCTCTCTGGGTCTCCGATTCGTTTGCCTACATCGTGGGCAGTCGTATCGGCAAGCACAAGATGGTCCCCAAGATCTCTCCCAAAAAGAGCTGGGAGGGCTTTGTCGGCGGCATCTTGGGTTCGGTTCTTATCTGGCTTATTTTGTGGGCGACGCATTTCTATAAGCTGAGCTTGCCCTATGCGCTGCTTTGCGGCGTGGTTGTGTCCATCCTGGGCGTTATCGGTGACCTCATCGAGTCACGCATCAAGCGTGGCGTGGGCGTCAAGGATTCTGGCAACCTTATTCCGGGCCATGGCGGCATGCTCGATCGTAGCGACTCGCTTATCTTTGGCTGCATTACCGCGCAGCTGCTTTTGATGATCGGAGGCGTGCTGTAATGGCCTTTCAGACGACGTACGGCCCCGATGGGCGTCTTCGCGTTGCCATCCTGGGTTGTACGGGCTCTATCGGTACGCAGGCACTTGATGTATGCCGTCAGCATGCCGATCGACTGCAGGTGACGGCACTGTCCGTTAACTCCAGCACCTCGGAGCTCGTTGCGTTCGCCCGTGAGTTTTCGGTTCCGGCCGTTGCCGTGGCCGACACCACCCACGGTACGGACGCTGTGCTGCAGGAGCTGCCCGAGGGCACCGAGCTCGGTGTTGGTGCGCAGGCGGTTTGTGAGCTCGCGCGTCGCGATGACGTCGACTGTGTGCTTGTTGCCATTGTGGGCGCTGCCGGGCTCGAAGCGAGCCATGCAGCCCTGACCTCGAACAAGCGTCTTGCACTTGCTAACAAGGAGTCCCTCGTTGTCGGCGGTGACCTGCTGATGCCGTTGGCGCAGCCCGGTCAGCTTATTCCGGTCGACTCCGAGCACTCCGCCATCTACCAGTGCTATCTGGGGGAGAATCCGCGCGAGGCTCACTGCATTTGGCTCACTTGCTCGGGTGGTCCGTTCTTTGGCCGTACGCGCGACGAGCTCAATTGCGTGACACGCTCCGATGCGCTGGCACACCCCACGTGGGCCATGGGTGCTAAGATCACCATCGACTCTGCGACCCTCATGAATAAGGGCTTGGAGCGTATCGAGGCGATGCACCTGTTCGGGTGCGATCTCGACTTTATCAACGTGGTCGTTCAGCGCCAGTCAAAGATCCACTCGATGGTCGAGTATGCGGACGGCTCTGTGATGGCACATCTTGGTGCGTCCGACATGCGCATTCCCATCCAGTTCGCGTTCTCGTATCCCGAGCGGTGGGATACCCCAGCGCCTCGAATCGATTTCCGCGAGCTCGGGCAGCTCACGTTTGATGCTGCCGATATGGACACATTCCGCTGCCTGGCGCTGGCCGAGCGTGCCGGCAGAACGGGCGGCACCATGCCGTGCGTGCTGAATGCCGCCAACGAAGTTGCCGTCGATGCCTTCCTGCACGATGCCTGTACCTTTACCGATATCGACCGTATCGTCGAGTCGTGCATGGATGCACACGATACGCAGACGGTCGCATCCTTTGAGCAGCTTCGCGATATCGATACGTGGGCTCGTGCCAAGGCCGCCGAGGTGCTCGCTGCAACCCGCTCTTAATCGTAAGGATTGCTTTTCGTTTTATGGATACTGTTCTGAGCGTTCTCTCCTCAGTCTTTTGGGGCCTTTTGATGCTATCCGTCCTCGTGTTTCTGCATGAGGGCGGCCACTTTTTGGCGGCCCGTGCGTGCGGCGTGCGCGTCACCGAGTTTTTCTTGGGCCTACCGTGCCGCTTCGATATTCATCATACGTCGCGTCGCATCGGTACCAAGTTTGGCGTGACGCCGCTGCTGCTGGGTGGCTATGCCGCTATCTGCGGTATGGACCCGACCGATGTCTCGTGCGCCGACCGTGTGCTTGCGGCGATCTATCGTCATGGTCGCGTTTCGGTTGCAGACCTTTCCGTCGAGCTGGAGCTGCCCGAGGAGGATGTTCTCGAGGCTTGTGCCTTGCTTTTGGGCTGGGGTTCCATTGCGCCTTGGTACGAGGAAGGGGAGAAGCCTTCACCTAGCTATTATCCGGTTAGGTACCAGACGCTGCCGCGCGATGCTGCAGGATATACCACCTTTGACGGCCGCAAGTTCGATCGAGAGCATGCGACTGCCGAGGGCGATGTGTGGGAGCTGCCGGTCACTGCTTCGGAGTTTCTTGAGCAGGAGCGATCGCATACCTATCTGGGCCAGGGTTTTCTCAAGCGTGCCTTTATGCTGCTCGCGGGCATTCTCGTCAATATTCTGACGGGTTTTTTGCTGCTTATGAGTATCTACTCTATCGCCGGCGTATCGGTGCCGGTCGATAGCAATGTGATCGGTCAGGTCGAAGAAGGCTCGATAGCCGCCAAGGCGGGCATCGAGGCCGGCGACACGATTCTTAGTGTCGATGGCGTGTCCTGCTCCAGCTGGATGGATGTGTATGATGCCATCGGCAAGGCTGCCGGTCAGGACGATATCGCCATTGAGTACCAGCGCGACGGTAAGAAACTTTCGACCTCGGTCGCGCTCAAGGAGGACGAGCGTTTGGGTGTTTATGCTTCTACGCAGGTGGTCCATTTGGACCCTATCACCTCGGCGCGCCTGTCGTTCTCCTATGTTCAGCAGACTGCTGAGGGCGTTATGCGTCTGCTGCAGCCGCAGCATACGATGGAGATACTCGATCAGTCCAGCTCGATTGTTGGCATCAGCGTCATGTCTTCTCAGGCGGCGGCAGCCGGCCCCGCGACGTTCTTGACATTTGCCGCGCTCATCTCGTTCTCGCTGGGCTTTATGAACCTGCTGCCCATTCCGCCGCTCGACGGGGGAAAGCTGGTTATCGAGATCATCCAAAAGGTCGCCGGTCGCGAGCTGCCGCTGAAGGTGCAGACGATCGTCAGCTATGTCGGCATCGTGCTCTTTGCGCTGCTGTTTGTCTATATGCTTCGTTCCGACGTCCTTCGATTTATTTTGTAGGGGAGTGTTTGGATTGTCTTTATCCCATCCTTTGCCGCGCGAGCTGACGCGCCCCGTGCATGTGGGCGGCGTTCAGATCGGTGGCGGCGCACCGGTGGTGGTCCAATCCATGACCTGCACCGATACCGCCGACGCGCAGGCAACGCTTGCACAAGTTCGTGCACTCGCCCAGGCGGGTTGTGATGTTGTGCGCGTGAGCGTGCCCACTGAGGCTGCGCTCGAGGGCTTTCGCACGATTTGTGCGGAGTCTCCGGTGCCGATCGTTGCCGATATCCACTTTAACCATAAACTCGCCATTGGTGCTGTGGAGGCCGGTGCCGCTAAGCTCCGCATCAATCCCGGCAACATTGGCGATTGGGCTAAGGTCGATGCCGTGATCGATGCCGCGGGCGCCGCTGGGTGCGCGATTCGCATTGGCGTGAACGCCGGCTCGCTTGAGCAGGATATCGCCGAGCGCGATGACCTTACGCAGCCCGAAAAGCTTGTGATGTCGAGCGAGCGTTTCGTCAAACATTTTGAGGATCGCGGCTTTACCAATATCGTGCTTTCCGCCAAGGCTCATAGCGTGTCCACGACGCTTGACACCTATCGTGCCCTGTCGCGCGAAATCCCCCATGTTCCGCTTCATTTGGGCGTGACTGAGGCCGGAACCAAGCTCCAGGGCACCATTAAGAGCTCTGTGGGCCTGGGAATTTTGCTTTCCGAGGGCATTGGCGACACCATGCGCGTCTCGCTCACGGCCGATCCGGTCGAGGAACCGCCGGTCGCCTGGGGTATTCTGCAGTCGCTCGGCCTTCGCCGCCGTGGTCCCGAGATCGTCTCGTGCCCCACGTGCGCTCGCTGCCAGGTTAACCTCATTCCTATCGCCGAGGAGGTCACCGAGCGGCTTAAGAACTACTCCGCGCCGCTTTCGATTGCCGTGATGGGATGTGCCGTTAATGGCCCCGGCGAGGCCTCTGACGCCGACTTGGGTGTTGCCTGCGGACGAGGTCAGGGCCTGCTCTTTTCGCACGGCCAGATCATTGGTAAAGTAGCTGAGGACCAAATTGTCGACGCGCTAATGGCCGAGGTCGACAAGCTTATTGAGGAGAAATAAATGACTCGAGCAATGTATATGTCTAAGCTTTATGCTCCGACGCTCAAAGAGGATCCGGCCGACGCCGAGCTTGCGAGCCATCGCCTGCTGCTTCGTGCCGGCATGATTCGCAAGGAGGCCGCCGGTCTCTATTCCTATCTGCCGCTTGCTTGGCGCTCGATTCGCAAGATCGAGAACATCGTGCGCGACGAGATGGACGCTGCCGGCGCCCAGGAGCTCATGATGCCTATCATGGTCGATGCCGAGCTGTGGCGCGAGTCCGGCCGTATCGATGCCTATGGCAAGGAGCTCGTGCGCTTTGATGACCGCCACGGCCGCGAGTTTGTGCTGGGTCCCACGCACGAGGAGACCGTGACTGCCCTGGTGCGCAACGAGCTGCGTTCCTACAAGCAGTTGCCGGTGAATCTCTATCACATCCAGGACAAGTTCCGCGACGAGTTCCGTCCCCGCTTTGGCCTGATGCGCGGCCGCGAGTTCATCATGAAGGACGCCTACAGCTTCTCTGCCACGCAGGAGAGTCTGCAGGAGGAGTACGACAAGATGAAGCAGGCCTACGCTAACATCTGCGAGCGCTGCTATATCAAGGCCCTGCCCGTTGTTGCCGACTCCGGTGAGATCGGCGGCGATACCTCCGTCGAGTACATGGCGCTGGCCGATGCCGGCGAGGCTTCGCTGGTCTACTGCGACGATTGTGGCTTTGCTGCCGATGACGAGGCGGCAAGCACTAAGGTCGTTGTGACCGAGGGCCCCGGCGACGGCACACTCACCAAGGTCGAGACTCCGGGCATGGGCACCATCGAGGCCGTTGCCAAGTTCTTTGGGTTCCCCGAGAACGGTACGCGCAAGTCCCTGGCTCTCATCGACTCCGAGGGTAAGCCGGTTGTGGCCATCGTTCCGGGCGATCATGAGCTCAACGACTGCAAGGCCGAGCACGTCTTTGGCAAGGGCTATCGCATGATGACCGACGAGGAGCTCCTGACCTACGGTCTGCACAAGGGCTTTATCGGACCGGTTAACCTGCCCGAGGGCATCCGTCTAGTGTGCGACGAGAGTCTGCGCGAGTCCAAGCAATGGGCCTGCGGTGCCAACGAGGTCGATTATCACTTTACCAGTGCCTGCCCCGAGCGCGACTTTACCGTCGACGAGTGGGCTGATCTGGTCACCGTCGTTGCCGGTGATCCCTGTCCGCACTGCGGCAAGCCGCTCTCTGCTGCTCGCGGCATCGAGGTCTCCCAGGTGTTCCAGCTGGGCACCAAGTACTCCGAGGCCATGGGTGCCACCTTTATGGACGAGGACGGCAAGGAGAAGCCGCTCATCATGGGTTGCTATGGCGTGGGCGTGTCTCGCTCGCTCGCTGCCGTCGTGGAGCAGCATAACGACGAGCACGGTATCGTCTGGCCGGTCTCCGTTGCCCCGTACGAGGTCGCGGTGATTCCGCTCGATCCCAAGAAGGAGGAGTGCGCTACCGTCTGCGACCAAATCGTCGAGGGTCTGTGCGCCGAGGGTATCGAGGTCGTCGTCGACGATCGCGATGAGCGTCCTGGCTTTAAGTTTGCCGACAACGACCTTATGGGCTTCCCGTATCAGGTAGTACTCGGTAAGCGTGGCCTTAAGAACGGCACCGTCGAGCTCAAGGACCGTGCTACGGGCGAGCGCGAGGATGTGGCGATCGATGAGGTCGTCGCCAAGGTCGCCGAGCTTGTGAAGGCAGCACGTCGTTAATCGACATTTCTGCTAGTAGATGTAATTGCAGGCCTGCTCCGCATCTCTCTTAGAATGAGATGCGGAGCAGTCTTTTTTGTTGCGTGAATAAGCTCGACGGGTAAAGGAAAACCCCACAGCCCAAATGAGCTGCGGGGTTTTCCTTTGTGCCTCCGATGCGAAATAAATCGCTCAGATACTACTGATAATCGACGACGTCGATCCAGTTCTTAAGGAACTCATCGTTCACGTTGCGCTTACGAGCGAGCTCGGAAGCGGCGACGATGCTCGTCCACTGACGCACGACCTGCATGGGCATGTCGGCGCGGTCGCAGTAGAGCTCCAGGTAGGCCTCAGCCTGGTCCTTGCTGTTGAGGGCAAAGAGCAGGTAGGTGGTGGCAACGTCGGCAGCAGGGGAGCCCTGGGTAGCGTGTGCCCAGTCGCACACATAGAGCTGACCGTCATCGCCGACGATGACGTTGGAGGGGTTGAAGTCGCCGTGGCAGACCTTGAACTCCTTGGTCATGCCGTCCAGACGCTCCTGAAGGTTGTAGCGCGTGGTGGCATTGAGCTGATCGAGGCTGTCGATCATGCGGGCGAACTTATCGCGCTGACGGTTGAGCAGCGGGGAGGTGTAGCCGTGGATCTCGATCTGGAGGTCGACGAACATCTCGAGGTACTCACCAAAGCGCTGGGGCTCGGCAGTCATCTTCTCGGCAAGGGTGGTGCCCGGAACCTTCTCGGTCACGAGAGCCCAGCCGTTGGCGTTCTCGAGCTGGGAAACCTCGAGAGCCTTGGGGCTGCGGATGCCGCACTCATTGATGCGGGCAAGATTCAAAGCCTCGTTGAACACGTCGGAGACGGGCTTGGTCTCGTTAAAGACCTTGACGATCTTGTCGCCCAGGTCGTAAACGACCTTGTTGCCACGACGGACGAGCTCGGTCTTGGAATCGGGGAGCAGCATGATTGCATCCTTTCAACGATGCGATAGAAGCAACGGCGGGGGCGTGCGTACACCCGTGCACCCCCGCCGCAAATAACCGTGCTAAAAACTAGCAGACGGCGTAGTCCTGGGGCTCGCGGCCGTAGTAGGCGTCCAGGTAGAGCTCCTTGATCTCGCTCATGAGCGGGTAGCGCGGGTTAGCGCCGGTGCACTGGTCGTTGAATGCCTGCTCGGTCATCTCGTCGAGGGTGTCGAGGAAGTACTGCTCGTCAACACCGTAGTCGGCGATGGTCTTCTTGACGCCGATGAAGTCCTTGAGCTCCTCGAGCTTCGTGATGAAGTTCTCGAAGACCTCCTTGTCGTCCTTGCCCTCGATGCCGCAGTACTTGGCCATCTCGGCGTAGTTGTGCAGCGCGTTGGGGTAAGGATACTGGGAGAAGGTACCCATCTTGACGGGAGCCTCGGCGGCGTTGTAGCGCATAACGCGGGTCAGGATGACGGCGTTTGCGAGGCCGTGGGGCAGGTGATGGAAAGCGCCGAGCTTGTGGGCCATGGAGTGGTTGAGGCCCAGGAAGGCGTTGGCGAAGGCCATACCGGCCATGCAGGAGGCGTTGTGCATCTCCTCGCGGGCATGCGGGTCCTTGGCGCCGTTCGTGAAGCTGGAGGGCAGGTTCTCGAAGACGAGCTTGGCAGCGCGCTCGGAGAGGCCCTTGGTGTAGTCGGAAGCCATGATGGAGACGTAGGACTCGATGGCGTGGGTCATGACGTCGATGCCGGAGGCAGCGGTCAGGCCGCGCGGGGCGGTCATGCAGTTGTCGGCGTCGACGATAGCCATGTTGGGGAGCAGCGCGTAGTCGGCGAGCGGCCACTTGATGCCGGTCTCCTTGTCGGTGATGATGGCGAACGGCGTGCACTCGGAGCCGGTACCCGAAGAGGTCGGGACGGCGACGAAGTAGGCCTTCTTGCCCATCTCGGGGAAGGTGAAGATACGCTTGCGGATGTCCATGAAGTCCATGGCCATGTCCTCGAACTTGCACTCGGGGTGCTCGTACATCATCCACATGATCTTGCCGGCGTCCATAGCGGAGCCACCGCCGACGGCGATGATGACGTCCGGCTCAAAGAGGGCCATCTGCTTGGCGCCGCGACGTGCGCACTGCAGCGACGGATCGGGCTCGACGTCGTAGAAGCAGTCGTGGGCGATGCCCATCTCGTCGAGCTTGGCCTCGATGGCGCGGGTGTTGCCATTCTTGAAGAGGAACTGGTCGGTGACGATGAAGGCGCGCTTCTTGCCCATGACGGTACCGAGCTCGTCGAGGGCGACGGGCGTGGAACCCTTCTTGAAGTAGACCTTCTCGGGAGCGCGGAACCACAGCATGTTCTCACGGCGCTCGGCCACAGTCTTAACGTTGATCAAGTGCTTCACCCCAACGTTCTCGGAGACGGAGTTGCCGCCCCAGGAGCCGCAGCCCAGGGTCAGAGACGGCTTCATGCCAAAGTTGTACAGGTCACCGATGCCGCCGTGCGAGGACGGGGTGTTGATGACGATACGGCAGGCCTTCATGACGTGCTCGAACAGGCTGATCTTCTCGGCCTGGGCGGGGTGCACGTACAGAGAGGCAGTGTGGCCCGGGCCACCGGCGAGCACCAGGTGCTCGGCCTTGTCGACGGCCTCCTGGAAGTCCTTGGCGTGGTACATGGCCAGGACCGGGGAGAGCTTCTCGTGGGAGAACTCCTCCTTGGCGGGGTCGGTGGAGGTGACCTCGGCGATCAGGATCTTGGTCTTGGCGGGAACCTCGATGCCGGCGAGCTCGGCGATCTTGGCGGCAGCCATGCCGGGGATACGGTGATCGAGAGCGCCGTTCTTGAACATGGCGGCACGCAGGGCCTCCATCTCGGCACCCTGCTTGACGAAGTAGCAGCCGCGCTTCTGGAACTCGGCCTTGACCTGGTCATAGATGGTGTCGATGACGGTCACGGACTGCTCGGAAGCGCAGATCATGCCGTTGTCGAAGGTCTTGGAGTGGATGATGGAGTTGACGGCGAGCAGCACGTCGGCGGTGTCGTCGATGACGACCGGGGTGTTACCGGCGCCAACGCCCAGGGCGGGCTTACCCGAGGAGTAGGCGGCCTTGACCATGCCCGGGCCACCGGTGGCGAGGATGATGTCGACATCGCGCATGACCATGTTGGTCAGCTCGATGGAGGGGACATCGACCCAGCCGATGATGCCCTCGGGAGCGCCGGCCTTGACGGCGGCGTCAAGCACGAGCTTGGCGGCGGCGATGGTGCACTTGGCGGCAGCCGGGTGCGGAGAGATGATGATGGCGTTGCGGGTCTTCAGGCTGATCAGCGTCTTGAAGATCGCGGTGGAGGTGGGGTTGGTCGTCGGGATGACGGCGCCCACGATGCCGATGGGCTCGGCGATCTTGGTGATGCCGTAAGCCTCGTCGCGCTCCAGGACACCACAGGTCTTGGTGTTCTTGTAAGCGTTGTAGATGTACTCTGCGGCGTAGTGGTTCTTGATGACCTTGTCCTCAAGAACGCCGCGGCCGGTCTCCTCGATGGCCATCTTCGCCAACGGGATACGAGCCTTGTTGGCGGCCATGGCGGCCTCATAGAAGATCTTGTCAACCTGCTCCTGCGTGTACGTAGCAAAAAGCGCCTGGGCCTCTCGCATCTGAGCGAGCTTAGCCTCAAGCGCCTCTACGTTGTCCACAATTGCGGGAGTAGTGTTTTCCGGTGACTTTTTCACCATTTGTGTCTCCTTGCGATCGGAGATTTACCCTACGCCTTGCATGATAGCAAGAAATTATTCGGCGAACGGTCAGATTCCTGTAAAAGGCACACTAAAACGCTTCAATTAAATGAAACGTTTTAACTAAAACTATCTGCCAGTGCATCGCCCCGCTCATTGGGGACAGACTTACTTGAGTGCTTTCACTCATTTGGGACAGACATCGATTTGTCATTTTGCCGTTCTGGGCCTCTTATTGCCGCTCATTGGATATAAATAAGTTACAGGCTCAGCATTTCGCGTTGCTTCTCTCCTTTTAGGTGTTGCCTGTACAGCTTTGAAAGGAGAGTTTATGCCCCGATGCGCCCGCGCCGTTTCGATCACCGGCTATTACCACATCTATGACCGCGGCAACTCCAAACAGATTATTTTTGAAGATGACTCCGACCGTTATCGTTTCTTATCGGATATCTCGGACAGGTTTGCGCGCCATAAAGTTGCGGTGTTGGCTTGGTGCCTTATGGACAACCACTTCCATTTGATGGTTGATGACCCATTTGACAACCTTTCAAAGGCAATGCAGTGCGCGCTGACGGCATATGCTAAGTATTTCAATGGGAAAACGGGGAGAACGGGGCATCTGTTTGATAATCGCTATTCGCGGGTCGCGGTTGAGTCGGACACGCAGGCGGTACAGCTGCTCGACTATATTCATCTCAATCCCGTGAAAGGTGCGCTCGACTCACTTGAGGCGTACCGCTGGTCAAGCTACAAGGCATATCAGCTTGGCTATGATCCCTTTGACATCTGTGATGCGGCCCCTATGCTCGATATTGTCGGAGGCTCCCGTTGCTATTGCGAGCATCTCGAGGAAGTTGCCGGGCGCATCTGGTCAGTGGATGTTCTTCCACGCCGGCGGATCCCCGATGAGGAGGCTCTTTCCGTTGCGCGCGATGTCCTGCTGAGCATAGATCCTGTGCTGCTCAAGGCCCTGCCACGCCCCGAACGCGATGCCTGCCTGCTGAGGCTCAGGCGGGCACATCTCACGGTCAAGCAAATTGCCCGTATCACCGGTATCGGCGCCACAAGCGTGACCAAGGCCACTGCAGGCTGGAAGGAGGCTGCGTGAGGTAGGGGTCGGAGCCGATCGGGACGCCGCATGCGGGCGCCATGTCTGTCCCCAATGCGTGAAAACACCCATCTAAGTCTGTCCCCAATGCGTGAAAACACTCATGTAAGTCTGTCCCCAATGAGTGCAAAAAGGCGCCCTCCGTAGGGGAGAGCGCCTTTGGTAAGTTCTATGTGAACGCGAGGTCTTTGACCCGGAGAGTCCGAGGTACTTGTTGGTAAGACCTTATTTAGGAGCGCGCAACCTTGCCGGACTTGAGGCAGGTGGAGCAAACGTTCATCTTGCGACGGTGACCATCGACGACGACGTAGACGCGCTGGATGTTGGGGCGGAACTTACGGTTGGTGACGCGGTGAGAGTGGCTGATGGAGCGACCGGCAACGGGGTGCTTACCGCAAACTTCGCAAACTTTGGACATAACTGACCCTCCTTGGGCGACAAACGAACATGTCGCGTTAACAAACAAGCCTGAACTATAGCACAGAAGCAGCTCCCTGTGCGTAATCTACACAGAGATATTTCTCTTTTGGCGATAGTGCCCACGCCACGGCCCTGGACGTAGATCCGATTTGCGTGCAGCAGAGGGGATTATGCCAGCTCGTGTGTGCGTTTTCAAGCTCGTCCCACAAATATATATAGGTTTATTGAGCATTGGGCTCCGTTTACGGAATGCTCTGTATTTATGCTCGCAATTCAGCTTGAGGTTGGCTACACTATCCCTTGACCATTAAAGGGGTACGAGATACCCACATGGAATTACATAGCTGCCAAAGAGCAGCCCTTCCTGTGGGTGTCTGGTTCCGCTTTGAGCGGTCGGGCATCTATTTTTTTGACTGTGTCAGCAGTCAAGACATGTGAGGAAGGAGATCGATGGGCACGACTTCCCCCAAGGCGGTCATCATGGACGAGACCGCCGTCAATCGAGCGATGACCCGCATCGCGCACGAGATTCTCGAGCGCAACGAGGGCTGTGAAGACCTCGCTCTGGTCGGCATCGTCACGCGCGGCGACCTTCTGGCAAAGAAACTCGCCGAGGAGATCAAGGAGATCGAGGGCGTCGACGTTCCGCTCGGCAGCCTCGACATCAGCTTCTACCGCGATGACTACGCTACCAATTTCGCTCCCGCGATCCACGCCACCAACATTCCCTTTAGCGTCGACGGCAAACGCGTCGTGCTGGTGGACGACATCCTGTATACGGGCCGTACCATTCGCGCCGCTCTCGACGCCGTCATGGACCTGGGCCGTCCGAGCCGTATTGAGCTGGCAGTTCTCGTTGACCGCGGCCACCGTGAGCTCCCCATCTCGCCGGACTTTGTCGGCAAGAACGTTCCCTCGTCGCATGAGGAGAACGTGCACCTATATATGAAGGAAGTCGACGGCCACACCGCCGTCGAGATTAACGACGTCGCGCCGGGTTCCCACGTGGGCTCCGCGCCGCTGGGAGGTGAGTAGTACCGTGGCGTTCAACCATAAGCACCTGATCGACATTACCGAGTACTCCGAAGAGGACATCAAGCTCATCCTCGAGACCGCCAAGGCGTTCTCCGAGGTCAACGAGCGTGCCATCAAGAAGGTCCCCACGCTCAAGGGCAAGACCATCGTCAACATGTTCAATGAGCCCTCGACACGCACCCGCAGCTCCTTCGAGCTTGCTGAGAAGCGTCTTTCGGCCGACAGCCTTAACTTTGGCGGCTCCTCGACCTCCACGGTCAAGGGTGAGAGCCTCGTCGACACCGTCGAGACCCTCAACGCCTATAAGATCGACTGCATCGTCGTGCGCGATAAGCACGCCGGCGCTCCCTACATCGTCACGCAGAACTCGCCTGCAAGCGTCATCTGCGCCGGTGACGGCAAGCACAACCATCCCACGCAGGCCCTGCTCGACCTGTACACCATCTGGGAGCACAAGGGTGACTTCCACGGTCTGAAGGTCGCCGTCGTCGGCGATATCGCCCACTCCCGCGTGTGCGGCTCGCTGATCCCCGCCCTTAAGATCATGGGCTGCGAGACCTACGCCGTCGCCCCCGGCACGCTGCTGCCGCCGGCGCCCGAGGTCCTGGGCTGCGACCACGTGACGAGCGACCTCGATTCCGTCCTGCCCGAGCTGGACGTCGTCTACATGCTGCGCGTGCAGCAGGAGCGCCTCGAGGGTGCCCCGTTCCCGACCATTCGCGAGTACCACAAGCTCTTCGGCCTGACCAAGGACCGCGAGAAGCTCATGAAGCCCGATGCGATCATCTGCCACCCGGGCCCCATCAACCGCGGCGTCGAGTTCGACTCTTATATGGCCGACCACCCGCAACGCTCCGTCATCCTGGAGCAGGTCTACGCCGGTATCTGCGTGCGTATGGCTATCCTGTATCTGCTGCTTGGAGGTGCCGATAATGGCCTTGCTTCTTAAGAATGCCCACGTCGTCGACCCGTCCGTCGAGCTTGACGGTGTCGTTGACGTCCTGATTGACGGCGACAAGATCGCCGAGGTCCGCGAGAATCTCGCCGTCGAGGGAGCCGAGGTCCGCGACCTTTCCGGCAAGTACCTCGTCCCCGGCCTGGTGGATATGCACGTTCACCTTCGCGAGCCCGGCTACGAGGTCAAAGAGGACATCGAGAGCGGCACCCGCGCAGCTGCCAAGGGCGGCTTTACCGGCGTGTGTGCCATGCCCAACACCGATCCCGTCACCGATAACGGCACCGTCGTGGAGTTCGTCAAGTCCCGCGCTGCCGAGGTCGGTCACTGCCGCGTCTATCCGTCGGGCGCCATGACCCGCGGTCTTAAGGGCGAGGCCATGTCCGAGATGGGCGACATGGTCGCCCACGGCGCCGTCGCCTTTACCGACGACGGTCGCGGCGTGCAGGGCGCGGGCATGCTCCGTCGCTGCATGGACTACGGCAAGATGTTCGGCAAGGTATTTATGAGCCACTGCCAGGACGAGGACCTGGTCGGCCACGGCCAGATCAACGAGGGCAAGGTCTCGACCCGTCTGGCTCTCGAGGGCTGGCCGGCTGCCGGCGAGGAGCTCCAGATCGCTCGCGACATCGAGATCGCTAAGCTGACCGGTGCCAAGCTGCACATCCAGCACATCTCCACCGCCCATGGCCTGGAAATCGTGCGTGCCGGTAAGGCCGCTGGCGTTCAGGTTACCTGCGAGGCTACCCCGCACCACATGTTCCTGACCGAGAACGACCTGGACGAGACCTACAACACCTCGCTCAAGGTCAATCCGCCGCTGCGCACCGACGAGGACGCCGAGGCCATCCGTCAGGGTGTCATCGACGGTACCGTCGACGTTATCGTCACCGATCACGCTCCCCACACCCCGTGGGAGAAGGCCCGCGAGTTCGAGCTTGCGCCCTTTGGCATGATCGGTCTCGAGACCTCGCTGTCGCTCGTGCTCACCGAGCTGGTCAACACGGGCAAGATGAGCGTGGGCCGCATGGTCGAGCTCATGGCCATCAAACCGCGTGAGATCCTGGGCCTCGACCAGGTTCAGGTCAAGGCGGGCTCCGTTGCTGACCTGACCGTGTTCGACCCCGCCGCAACCTGGACGGTTGGCGAGGGCGGTTACGAGTCGCGTGCCGAGAACTCCGGCTTCGCCGGTCGCACGCTTACCGGTCGTGCCACCGATGTGTTTGTCGGCGGTAAACAGACGCTTGCCGACGGCTGCATCTGCTAGCATAGCCTTATCGCTTTTGTGCGCGGCGCCCTTGCGGTGCCGCGCTTTCTATTCGTTTAGACCATGCAACCGCATGGGGGATTGGAGCGTCTATGCCCACACCTTCCACTGCACGCATGCACGACTTCGAGGTCGTCTCGAACCGGGAGATCGCCGACGGCATCTTCTCGCTCGTCATCTCGGCCCCCAAGCTTGCAAGTGCGCTCAAGCCCGGTCAGTTTGTGAACATCGCCGTGCCCGGCGATGCGTCCTCGCTGCTTCGCGTGCCTCTGAGCTACTACCGCGCCGACGCCCAGGCCGGCACCGTCGAGCTGTGGTACGCCGTCGTGGGCGACGACACCCGCCGTCTGTCGCAGATGGCCCCCGGCTCCACCTCTAATCTGCTGGGTCCTGGCGGCCGCGGCTGGCTGGTGCCCGAGGGCACCAGGAAGGCGCTGCTCGTTGCGGGCGGCATCGGTGTTCCGCCCGTGCTGTGCCTTGCCGGTAAGCTTGCCGAGCAGGGTGTGGCCGTCGACGTGTGCCTGGGCTTTGGAACCGCGTCCAAGGCCGTGGGCATCGATGAGTTCCGCGCTCTGTGCGATACGGTTGACGTGTGCACCGACGACGGTTCGCTCGGCACGCACGGTTTCTGCACCGATCCTGCCGCCGAGCTTCTTAGCGAGGGTGGCTACGACTACGTTGCCAGCTGCGGTCCCGCCGTCATGATGAAGAAGGTCGCCACCGCTGCCGCCGAGGCCGGTGCGTACTGCGAGGTGTCGCTCGAGCGCATGATGAGCTGTGGCTTTGGCGCCTGCAACACCTGCAATGTCGAGACGGTCGACGGTATGAAGGGCGCCTGCATGTGCGGCCCCGTGTTTGATGCTTCCAAGGTGGTGGTCTTCTAGTGGGTACCGTGAACATGGCCGTCGATTTCGGCGGCGTCAAGATGCAGAACCCCATCAACACCGCAGCCGGTACCTTTGGCTACGGATGGCAGTTCCAGAACTTCTTTGATGTCTCCCAGCTGGGCGCCATCACCACCAAGGGTTGTGCTGCCGAGCCCTGGCCCGGCAATCCCGCGCCTCGCATGGCCGAGATCCCGGGCGGCATGATCAACTCCGTGGGCCTTCAGAACCCCGGTGTGGCCGCCTTTGCCCGTGAGTCCGGTCCGTGGCTCGAGCAGCTCTCCAAGGACGGTTGTCAGGTCATCTGCCAGGTCGCCGGTCACTCCGTCGAGGAGTTTGTCCGCGCGCTCGAGATGTATGTCGAGCTGTGCCCCTGGGCTGCCGGCTACGAGATCAACGTCAGCTGCCCCAATATTGCCGCCGGCGGTGCCGCCATGGGCTCCTCGCCCGAGGGCGCCTCTGCCGTTATGGCTGCCTGCCGCAAGGTGACCGATAAGGCGCTGTCAGGATAAAC
>UQMK01000008.1 GCA_900542085.1 uncultured Collinsella sp. | reverse complement strand
CGGCAGCTCCCGTCGCCCCGGTGACGGCGGCGGCAAGCGCAAATAACACACGCATCGCCCGCTAGAGCGAGGTGAACTAAGGGCCCCGAGCAGACTATGCTCGGGGCCCTTTTTGGTGCAAAGAGGTCAGGTTAATCTGCACCAACGTCTTGAAGTTGCGGTGGAATACGGACTGTTTTGGCCTTTTGAGTGGCTTTTCAGTCCCTATTTCACCGCAACTCATGATTGGTGCAAACAAAACTGTCCCCCTTGCACCAAACAAGGAGTGTTCCCAAGTGCCGCATTGTGGGTAACGCGTTTATCAAATATGGCATTTATCTGCGGTGATGTTCTATTTCACCGCTGAAGGTGACATTTCATACCGCCTGCCGAACCGCGTGGAGACCTAACAACTTTATAGGTCAGTGTGTTGCGTGTAGCAATTTCGCCCGGCCTCGCCTCCGGGCTGCCATGTGAGAGGGGATCTTATGGCTCGACTGCATGTAATGGAACGCAGCCACGCTCAGGCCGTCATGGACGACCTGCACGATGCGCTCGGACGTCGTCTGGCGGTGAGTTCACTCGCCCCGTGTCCCGTTGAGTTTACGGCAGCGCTCGTCAACCTGTGCTCCACCCAGAGCTGCGGCAAGTGTACGCCCTGCCGTGTGGGCCTGAGCGCGCTGAGCGACCTGCTCGCCGATGTGCTCGAAGGGCGTGCCGATGAGTCTACGCTCAACCTGATTGAGCGCACGGCCCGCACCATCTATCTTTCGAGCGACTGCGCCATCGGTTACGAGGCCGGCGCCATGGCGCTCACGGCCATTCGCGGCTTCCGCGACGACTTTGAGCACCACATCCGTGAGCACTCCTGCGGCTTTGACCGCGATGCCCGCGTTCCGTGCGTCTCGGGCTGCCCGGCGCACGTCGACATTCCCGGGTACATTTCGCTCGTCGAGGCCGGTCGCTATGCCGATGCCGTCAAGGTCATCCGCAAGAACAATCCACTGCCGCTCGTTTGCGGCCTGGTGTGCGAGCATCCCTGCGAGATGCACTGCCGTCGCGGCATGGTCGACGATCCCATGAACATCCTCGCCCTCAAGCGTTTTGCCGTTGAGCACAGCGACCTCAACGATTACAAGCCCAGCGTGGCCGACAACACCGGCAAGCGCATCGCCGTGATCGGTGGCGGCCCGGCCGGCCTTTCATGCGCCTACTATCTGGCCGTGATGGGCCACAAGGTGACCATTTTTGAGCAGCGTCACCACCTGGGCGGCATGCTGCGCTACGGCATCCCCAGCTATCGTCTGCCACGCGAGCGCCTGCAGGCCGAGATCGACTGGATCATGAGCGCCGGTATCGACGTGGAGCTCGACCACTCCGTGAACGGCGAGGAGCTCGCTCGCCTGCGCGGCGAGTTCGATGCCGTCTACTTGGCCATCGGTGCCCACAGCGATAAGAAGCTCGGCCTTCCGGGCGAAGAGGCGCCCGGCGTTGAGTCGGCTGTCAAGATGCTGCGCGCCATCGGCGATGACGAGCTGCCCGACCTGAGCGGCCAGCGCGTGTGCGTCATCGGCGGCGGCAACGTGGCCATGGACGTGGCACGCTCTGCCGTGCGCTGCGGCGCCGAAAAGGTAAGCATCGTCTACCGCCGTCGCATCTGCGATATGACGGCCCAGGACGCCGAGATCGCCGGTGCCCAGGCCGAGGGCTGCGAGGTGCTGGAGCTGACGGCCCCGCTCGCCATCGAGACGGGCGAGGACGGTCGCGTGAACGGCCTGCGCGTGCAGCCGCAGATTATCGGTGAGCCCCGCCGCGGTCGTCCGGCTCCGCGTGCCGCCGCCACGCCCGAGCGCGTCATCCCCTGCGAGCGCGTGTTCGTCGCCATTGGCCAGGACATCGATTCCAAGCCGTTTGAGGAGATGGGCATTGCCTGCAAGTGGGGCTGCGTCGTCACCGATTCGGACGGCGCCGTGCCCAACTTCGATGGCCTCTTTAGCGGCGGCGACTGCCAGACTGGCCCCGCCACCGTCATCCGCGCCATCAATGCCGGCCGCGTGGCGTCGGCAAACATCGACCACTACCTGGGATTCGACCACAAGATCAAGCTCGAGGTCGAGCTGCCGACCGTCCAGTTTAAGGGCAAGCATGAGTGCGGTCGCTGCGAGCTGGGCGAGCGCGAGGCCGGCGAGCGCATTCACGATTGGAATCTGGTTGAGCAGGGTCTCACCGAGCAGGAGGCGCGCCAAGAGGCGAGCCGCTGCCTGCGTTGCGATCACTTTGGCTTTGGCGCGTTCCGCGGAGGGAGGAACCTGGAATGGTAGAGCCCAATAAAACCACCGTCAGCGACAACACCGAAAGCGGAGCACTCAACATGGTCAAGCTCACTATCGATAATTGCGAGGTCGTGGTTCCCGAGCACACCACGATCTTGGATGCGGCCAAGTCCGTCGGCATCCAGATTCCTACCCTGTGCTACCTGCGCGATCTAAACGAGATCGGCGGCTGCCGCGTGTGCGTGGTCGAGGTCGAGGGCTGCGATCAGCTGGTTGCCGCCTGCAACAACTACGTGCTCGACGGCATGGTGGTCCACACCAACAGCCCCAAGGCGCGCGAGGCCCGTCGCACCAACGTGCAGCTGCTGCTGTCCCAGCACGATTCGCAGTGCACGAGCTGCGTGCGCAGCGGCAACTGCAACCTGCAGACCATCGCCAACGACCTGGGCATTTTCTATCTGCCGTATCAAAGGCATTTGGCGGGCGAGGGCTGGGATTTCGATTTCCCCATCATCCGCGAAAACGACAAGTGCATTAAATGCATGCGCTGCATCAAGGTGTGCGAGAGCGTGCAGGGCCTGGGGATTTGGGACCTGACCAACCGTGCCACACATACCGCCGTGGGTACCCGCGGACGCGCGCCGATCGGCAAGACCGATTGCGTCGCATGCGGCCAGTGCATCACGCATTGCCCGACGGGCGCGCTGCGCGAGCGCGACGACACCGAGACCGTGTTCGATGCTCTCGCCGATCCCGACAAGATCGTGCTGGTGCAGATCGCGCCTGCCGTGCGCAGCGCTTGGGGCGAGGAACTCGGCATTTCGCGCGAGGAGGCAGCCGTTGAGCGTCTGGCTTGCGCGCTGCGCCGCGTGGGCTTTGAGTACGTGTTCGATACCGATTTCTCGGCCGACCTCACCATTATGGAGGAGGGCTCCGAGCTGCTCGAACGCCTGGGCGCCGCCGCCAAGGGCGAGGGTGACAGCCGCGGCTGGCCCATGTTTACGAGCTGCTGCCCGGGCTGGGTGCGCTTTGTGAAGGCGCGTTACCCCGAGTTTGTCGACAGCCTGTCTACGTCCAAGTCGCCGCAGCAGATGTTCGGCGCTATTGCCAAAACCTACTACGCCAAGGTGCTGGGTGTGGAACCAGAGCGCCTGTTCGTGGTGTCCGTGATGCCGTGCACGGCCAAGAAGGCCGAGTGCGCGCTGCCGAGCATGGTGGGCGAGAACGGCGCGCCCGACGTAGACGTTGCACTGACAGTGCGCGAGATGGTGCGCATGATCCGCGCGAGCCACGTGAGCGTGGACACGCTTACCGAGGAGCCGCTCGATACGCCGCTGGGCTTTGGCACGGGCGCGGGCGTGATCTTTGGTGCCACGGGCGGCGTGATGGAGGCTGCCGTGCGCTCGGCATATTACCTGGTGACGGGCAAGAACCCGGATGCCGATTTCTTTACCGACGTGCGTGGCCTGGACGGCTGGAAGGAGGCCGTCGCCGATATCGATGGCACCAAGGTGCGCGTCGCCGTGGCGCACGGGCTGGGCAACGCCGCCCGCCTGCTCGACGCGATTCGCGACGGCCGTGCGAGCTATGACTTCGTCGAGGTCATGGCGTGCCCGGGCGGCTGCGTCGGTGGCGGCGGTCAGCCCATCCATGACGGCTGCGAGCTGGCAGCCGAGCGTGGCCAGGTGCTGTGGGGCCTGGATGCGAAGGCGGACATTCGCTTCTCGCACGAGAATCCCGATGTCCAGGCGTGCTATCGCGAGTTCTTGGGCGAGCCGCTCTCGCCGCTGGCCGAGGAGCTACTGCATACCGACCATCACGCCTGGTCGATGCCCAATGAGGGGGCGTGCTAGCGATGTACACTTTTGATGTTGAGATGTCGCGCCGGGGGTTTGCCTCGGTGCTCGCCGCGGGTGCGCTGTCGTTTGCGCTGGTTGGCTGTGGCGGCGGAGCTGCGGGGGCGGGGTCTTCTGCGGGCTCGGCTGCCGGGTCTGCCGCTGTCGGTGCCGCTGCCGAGCCGGTTGAGGTGCACGTCGCGTCGCTCAAGGGCCCGACGTCGATCGGTCTGGTGCAGTTTATGGACCAGGTCGCAAACGGCGAGACGGACAATGAGTTTGACTTTGCGATTAGCGCCGCCGCCGACGAGATCGTGCCCAAGGTTATTCAGGGCGATATCGACATTGCCCTGGTGCCCGCCAACGTGGCGAGCGTGCTTTACAACAAGACCGAGGGCGCGGTACAGGTCATCGACATCAACACGCTGGGCGTGCTGAACGTGGTGACGGGCGACGCGGACGTGACCTCGTTTGGCGACCTGGCGGGTCGCA
The DNA here is from genome assembly GCA_900542085.1 of uncultured Collinsella sp. GTDB lineage: Bacteria > Actinomycetota > Coriobacteriia > Coriobacteriales > Coriobacteriaceae > Collinsella. The sequence continues at coordinate 72,847 of UQMK01000008.1, read as the reverse complement.
CCGTCTACATGACGGGCAAGGGCACCACGCCGGAGTACGTCATGAACTACCTGCTGGAGCGCGCGGGCCTGACCGGCCAGGTGGCGCTTGAGTTTAAGAGCGAGCCCACCGAGGTGCTGTCGGCCCTGCTTGCCGACCCGTCCGCCGTGGGCGTGCTGCCGGAGCCGTTCAAGACGGCGGCCATTGCCAAGAGCGAGGGCAAGCTGTCGGCGCCGGTGAGCCTGACCGATGTGTGGGACGAGCTGGCGGGTGACACGGGCTCCCGTTTGCTGACGGGTGTGACCGTGGTGCGCCGTGCCTTTGCCGAGGAGCATCCCGAGGCCGTGGCGGAATTCTTGAGCTGCCATGCGGCGAGCGTCGAGGCTGTCAACGCAGCACCGGCGGAATGGGCTCAGGCTGTGGTTGATGCGGGCATCGTGGATAACGCCACGATTGCCGAAAAGGCGATTCCCGGGTGCATGCTCGTGTGCATGACGGGGAAGGATATGAAGGCGGCGCTCGGTGGGTACCTGAAGGTGCTGGCCGATGCGGACGCGAGCGCCGTGGGCGGCAAGCTCCCGGCCGATGATTTCTACTACATGGAGTAGCCCGTGCGTGCGTTTGCTCGACACATGACAGAACGTATGAAGGCGGTGGCGGCAGCAGGTGCCGTTGCCGCCTTTTGGCTTGCCGTGTGGGTCTTCGCGGCGGCGCTGGTGGCGCAGCCGCTGATTTTGCCGGGGCCGGGTGCTGTCGTGGTGGCGTTGCTGCGGCTGGTGTGCGATGCCGGCACGTGGGCGATTCTGATGGGCTCAGGCGCGCGAATCTTGGGCGGGCTGGCGCTTGCCGCGGTGTGCGGTGGCGTGCTGGCGGGAGCTTCGGTGCGGTCGCGGACGTTTGCCCGTCTGGTGGCGCCGGCGCTTTCGTTTGTAAAGGCGACGCCGGTTGCCTGCGTGGTGGTTCTGCTGCTCATTTGGCTGGGGTCGGCGCGCGTGAGCATTGCGGCGGTCTTTTTGATGGCGCTGCCGGGCGTATATTTCTCGCTGGTCGAGGGTTTGGCACAAGCGGATAAGCCGCTGGAGCAGATGTTTCGCCTGAATGGCGTGCGGGGCTGGCGACTGTTCCTCGCCCACGCCTGGCGCGAAGTCCTGCCGTTTGTGCTTTCGTGCGCCCGCGCCGTGATTGGCATGAGCTGGAAGGCCGGTGTGGCGGCGGAGCTGATCGGCATGGCGACGGGCACCGTGGGCGAACGCATCTATCAGGCGAAGCTGCTCATCGAGACGGCTGACCTGCTGGCTTGGACCGTGTTGGTCGTGGCGGCATCGTGGGCATGCGAGCGTGTGCTGGTGTGGTTGCTGCGGGCTTCGGGGCCCGCGGCATGGCGTGTTGCCGTGCGGGCGCATGGGCGCGGCGCTCGCGGGCGTGCAGGTGGCCCTGCTGACGGCGGGGTTGCGGCGGAGCTTGCACTCGTCGTGGGCGATCGGGCGCCCTGGGCGCCGGCGCTCGACGGACTGGTATTTCGCGTGCCTGCCGGTGGGCGTACCTGCGTGATGGGCGCCTCGGGTGTGGGCAAGTCGACGTTGCTTGCGCTGGCGGCGGGGGAGTGCGTGCCGTGCTCCATGGTGTTTCAGGATGTGCGCCTGGTAGAGGGCGCCTCGGTTTTGGATAACGTGCTGGTGTGCGCCGACGCGCGCGTGGACGCCTCGGGTGCCGCAGCCCTGCTGCGCCTGCTGGTGCCGGGGGTCGATGTACATGCTCGTGTGGCCGAGCTCTCTGGCGGGCAGCGCCGTCGCGTCGAGATCGCTCGAGCTCTGTTGTGCCCGGGCGGCGCGGTGATTCTGGACGAGCCCTTTACCGGTCTAGATACCGCTGCGCGCGACGCATGCGCCGAGGCCGTGCTCGACTTGCTCGACGGTCGTATGCTGTTGCTTGCCACGCACGATGTCGCCGACGCTCGGGCCCTCAATATCTCGGACATCATCACGCTCTAAAAGCCATTTCAGGCGCTAAGTCAACAATTAAATGATTCGTTTTCTTCTGTCCCCATGGGGTCGAGTATGGTATTCTATCTGTGGGGTAATACTTAGGAATACCAAGTAATACCAACGCCGTAGAAACAAACTCCAGATGCGGGCCAATCGGGTTGCCTTCACAGCCCGTCGCCCAGCCGCGTGGCCCGCATCTATCCGCACCACCGTCGTTTCAAAAAGGAAGCGCCATGGCAGAACACATGACCCCGGTTGTCGCGAAGGTCTTGCCCGAGGAAAAGGCGGCCTTCGCGGCGGCAACCCAGCTCGTGGGCACCACGCCGTCCAACGCCATCCGCATGTTTATCGCCGCGTTTAATCGCTGCGGCACCTTTCCGTTCGACATTTCGCCCAACGGGGCCTTTGGCACTGCGCCCGATTCTCATCAATAAGTGATCCGTTTTCCTCCGTCCCCATGGGATCAGCTCTCTGCCGAGTTGTGGTAGAACTAGGGAACGGTTTTGAGGAGGTTGGCATGCTCAATGCGATGGCGTGGGCGCTTGCATGTTTTGGCGTTGTCGCTGCCGATATAGCCCTGAGCGTGGTTCTGTTTTCGGTTCTCGATGCCGTATCGGTGCTGACGGGCTATCCGATCGACAATCTCGATATCCAATGGTTCCAGGCTGCCGCTCAGACGGCGTCGTTTTTGATGGCGCTGCTGTGGTGGCGCTATCTGTGGCCGCGCTCGTTTATGGCGCGCTGGCAGGGCGAGCGCCCGCTTGGCGGGGGAGCGCGTGGGGCGTGGAAACGCATCGCCTGCGTTATCGTGATTGGCCTGGCCTTGCAGGTGGTCGTTGGCTACGTGACCGACGCCGTGCTGTCGCTGCTGCCCGAGGTCGCGGCAGACTACAGTGAGCTCGTCGAGGAAACGGGCATGGGCGATACCAACCTTCTTGCCGTTCTGACTACGGTGCTCGGTGCGCCGTTTTGCGAAGAGCTTCTGGTGCGCGGCGTTATCTTTGAGTTTTCGCTCCGAGCGTTTAATCCGCAGTGCCGCCCACTTTGGAAGCGCCCGCGTCGTGCGAGCGCGCAGAACGGCGCCATGGTGCCCTGGGCGGCCCCAAGTACGTGGGGTATCGCCGCGGCGATTGTGCTGCAGGCGGCAATCTTCGGTTTTATGCACATGAACTGGGTACAGGGCTGCTACGCGGGTGCCGCCGGCCTCATCTTTGGCTGGGTGCTCGTGACGACCGGAAAGCTCCGCTACACGATTCTGCTGCACTTTGCCTTTAATGCCGGGTCGTACCTCATGGGCCTGCTGTGGTTTGTGAACACGCCGCTCGACGTGGTGGTCACGGTTGCCATTGCCGGTTTCGTACTGGTAGAGGCGATGCGGTCGCTCAGGCAGGCGTGCCAGCTGGCTCGCTCCCGTCAGTAAATGTGATTCCCCTAAGGAAAACACGGCTAGGTGCGTCTGAGCGTGTTCCGCCTAGGGAAATCACGACTAGAGACAGCCTAAGTGTGTTCCCCCTAGGGAAAACACGCCTGGGCCGATGAAGGGGCGCCGGCTGGCCAAGAGATGCCGGCTGGCCCTCGCCACGCTAGTTGCGGCGTCCGCCTCCGTTGGCGCCCTGACGCCCCTGAGCTGCGCGGTTGCGGCCTGCGGTGTTCTGCGCACGCGACATGCCACCGTGGCCCTTGTTGCCCTTAGGACCCTTGCCGGCGGCGCCACCGTGCGGCTTGCCGCCCTTCTTGCCGGTGCCATGCCCACCGCCAGCAGACGTCTCGCCCGGGCGCGGCGGCACGGGACGAATCAGACAATGCTTGGTGTAGCCGATCAGATCGCGGCGGCCGGCTTTTTCCAGCGCCTCGCGCACGAGCTTGTAGTTCTCGGGCTTGCGATACTGGATGAGCGCGCGTTGCATGGCCTTCTCGTGCGGGTCGCGCGCCACATAGATCGGCTCCATGGTACGCGGGTCCACGCCGGTGTAGTACATGCACGTCGACATGGTGGACGGGGTGGGGTAGAAGTCCTGCACCTGCTCGGGCATGTAGCCCATGTCGCGCACGGCCTCGGCAAGGTCCACGGCTTCCTTCATGGTTGAGCCCGGGTGGCTCGAGATGAGGTACGGCACCACATACTGCTTGAGTCCATACTCGCGATTCAAGCGTTCAAATTTACGGCAGAACGCGTCGTAGACGGCTCGGCTCGGCTTGCCCATCACGGACAGCACCGCGTCGCTCACGTGCTCGGGCGCTACGCGCAGCTGGCCCGAGACATGGTGTTCCAGCAGCTCGCGCAAAAACTCGTCCGAGGCATCGGCCATGGTGTAGTCAAAGCGGATACCGCTGCGGACGAAGACCTTCTTGACGCCCGGCAGCTGGCGCAGGTCGCGCAGCAACTGCGTGTAGCCGCTCTCGTCGACCACCATGTTCTTGCACACGCTCGGCCACAGGCAGCGCTTGTTCTTGCACACGCCGTGCTTGAGCTGCTTGTCGCAGGCGGGACGGCTAAAGTTGGCCGTCGGTCCGCCCACGTCGTTGATGTAGCCCTTAAACTCGGGGTCGTGCGTGAGTAGCTCGGCCTCGCGCATGATCGAGTCGTGGCTGCGCATCTGCAGCACGCGGCCCTGGTGGAAGGTGAGGGCACAAAACGAGCACTCGCCAAAGCACCCGCGGTTGGAGCTAATGGAAAACTTGATCTCGGCAAAGGCCGGCACGCCGCCCGCTGCGTCGTAATCGGGGTGCCAATCGCGTGCGTAGGGGAGCTCGGCCACCTCGTCCATCTCGTCGGTGGTGAGCGTCGCCGACGGCGGGTTCTGTACCACATAGACGCTGTTGGGGTAGGGTTCTACCAGGCGATGCCCGGTGATGGGGTCCATGTTCTGCTGCTGCACGTTAAAGCTGCGCGCGTAGTTGAGCTTGTCGTCGGCGAGGTCGTCCCAGCTGGGCAGCAGGTCGTAGTCGTAGACCTCGTCGAGCGAGCTGGTGCGGTAGACGGTGCCGTTGATATAGGTGATCTGATCGACGGGCAGTCCCGCGTCGAGCGCGTCGGCGATCTCGACGATCGCGTGCTCGCCCATGCCGTAGATGAGGATGTCGGCGCCCGAGTCGAGCAGTACCGAGCGCTTGAGCTTGTCCTGCCAGTAGTCGTAGTGGGCCAGGCGGCGCAGGCTCGCCTCGATGCCGCCGATGATGATGGGGGCGTCCTTGAACGTCTGGCGGATGAGATTGCCGTAGACCGTGACGGCACGGTTGGGGCGGCGCCCCTCCTCGCCACCGGGGGTATAGGCGTCGGTGTGGCGGCGGTGCTTGGTCACCGAATAGTGGTTGACCATGGAGTCCATGTTGCCGGCGCTGACGAGAAAGCCCAGGCGCGGCTCGCCAAGCACGGTGATGCTGGCGGGATCGGTCCAGTCGGGCTGGCAGATGATGCCCACTTTGTAGCCGTGCGCGTCGAGGACGCGGCTGATGATGGCCATGCCAAAGCTGGGATGGTCCACGTAGGCGTCGCCGCAGATGTAGACAAAGTCGCACTGGTCCCAGCCGCGTGCATCCATGTCGGCGCGGCTGACGGGGAGGAACTTATCGCGGCCCGGGCGCCAGGGACGGGCGGACGCAGCCGGGGTATGAGTGGCGTGGCCGCCCTGGGCCTTGCCGCCACGCTTTTGCTGCTGGCCGCGCTGGGCATGCTTGCCGTGCTGGTTGTGCTGAGCGTCCTGGGGCTTTTTTGCCACGATTCCTCCCGTTGTTAGTATGCTGCACGTAATTGTAACCAGTCTTTTTGGGACGGCGCTAAAAAGACTGGTGGAGTACACGGGGCGTCGGGTGTCGGCGCCGCGCCCGCTGTTTGTTTCCAGACTGTGTATCCCCGTGCCGAAGGGGCCGTCTCGCGCGCATGCCATGTTGTCAATGGGTTACAGTATGAACGGCGGCTATGTCTCCGCCAACGCACGAGAGAGTCGTCAACAAGGAGGATACACGACGATGCAGCGTGCCAAACAGATATCGGAGTCTATTGAGCTGGGCATCATCTTGGCGCTCGCCGGTGGCTTTATGGATGTGTATTCGTACATTGGGCGCGATCATGTTTTCGCCAACGCGCAGACGGGCAACATCCTGCTCGTGGGCGTGAGCATCTCGGAGGGCAACTGGGCGCTGGCGGGACGCTATTTCTTCCCCGTGGTGTCGTTTGCCGTGGGCATTATGCTTGCCGACCTGGTACACGAGCGGTTTGGTAGTGTGATTCATTGGCGCCAGGTGACGGTGTTTTTTGAAGCCGTTATCTTGCTGGGCGTGAGCTTTATCCCGGGTGGCGATTTCAACCTGCTCGCCAACTGCCTCACCTCATTTGCCTGCGGTATGCAGGTCGAGAGCTTCCGCAAGATCCACGGTCACGGCATCGCCACGACTATGTGCATCGGCAACCTCCGTAATGCCTTGCAAAACGTGGACGACTACATCATCACCCATAAGCGCGGCTTTTTGGAAAACGGCCTGCTGTACTTTGGCGTGATCTTCACCTTTGTGTTTGGCGCCGTGCTGGGCAATTGGTGCATTGAGCGCATGGGCCTGCACGCCATTGCGGTGGCGAGCGTGCTGCTGTTTGTCGCGTTTGGCATTATGTTTATCGACCGCGAGCGCGATTTGCGCTTTCGCTGGAAACGCGCCTGCGAAAATTGGAAAGACGCCTGCCAAAAATAACGGCAGGATATGACAGGGGCAGTTCCCTTGTCAGATAGATCGATAATGGGGAGGGGACGGCCATCTTGGCCGCCCCTTTTTTGTTTAGCGGTCAGGTGGTGACGATACCAGTTGTTGAAACGCTTTAACACCTTTGACGTTCTCGCGCGTTTTTTGTTTCAAAAGCGTTTGGATGGAACTAATAGCGCGGGGCGTAATGGATGCCCCGCACACGATGGGAGGCTATCAATGGCTAATCGTTTCGTTCTCAACACCATTTCTTATCATGGTTCTGGCGCTATCAAGGAGATCCCCGGCGAGCTCCAGCGTCGCGGCTACAAGAAGATCTTCGTCTGCTCCGACCCCGATCTGGTCAAGTTTGGCGTTACCGCTAAGGTGACCGACGAGCTCGACGCTGCCGGCATCGCTTGGAGCCTCTACTCCGAGATCAAGCCCAACCCCACCATCCAGAACGTCAAGGACGGCGTCGAGGCCTTCAAGGCCGCCGAGGCTGACGCTATCGTGACCATCGGTGGCGGCTCCTCCATGGACACCGCCAAGGCTATCGGCATCATCATCAACAACCCCGAGTTCGCCGATGTCCGCAGCCTCGAGGGCGTTGCTCCCACTAAGAACCATGCCGTGTTCACCATCGCCGTACCGACGACCGCCGGTACTGCTGCCGAGGTGACCATTAACTACGTCATCACCGACCCCGAGAAGGTCCGCAAGTTCGTGTGCGTCGACACCAACGACGCCCCCGAGGTCGCCGTCGTCGACCCCGACATGATGGCTTCCATGCCCGCCGGCCTGACCGCTTCCACTGGCATGGACGCTCTGACCCATGCCATCGAGGGCTACACCACCAAGGGCGCTTGGGAGCTCTCCGACATGTTCCACTTTGAGGCTATTAAGCTGATCAGCGAGAACCTGCGCGACTCTGTCGCCGAGGCCAAGTCCGGTCAGCCCGGCTCCGGCCGCGAGGGCATGGCTCTTGGCCAGTATGTCGCCGGCATGGGCTTCTCCAACGTCGGCCTGGGCATCGACCACGCCATGGCTCACACCCTGTCCGCTCACTACGACACCCCGCACGGCGTTGCTTGCGCCATGCTGCTGCCGATCGCCATGGAGTTCAACAAGCCGGTTTGCGCCGAGCGCCTGGCCAAGGTTGCCGTTGCCATGGGCGTTGACACCACGGGCATGAGCACCGACGAGGCTGCCGACGCCGCTATCGCCGCCGTCAAGCAGCTTTCCGCCGACGTGAACATCCCGCACGTCTGCGAGGCCATGAAGGCTGACGAGATCGAGGTCCTGGCCAAGGACGCCATGGCCGATGCCTGCTTCCCGGGCAACCCGCGCGAGGCGACGCTCGACGACGTCATCGAGCTCTTCAAGAAGATCTGTCCGGCTGCCTAACTTGGTTCGGCGGGCCCCTGCCCGTTAGTCCCACGATCGTCCTCGGACATGTCGGAGGCCCCGCTGCGCACTACGTGCGGCGGGGCCTCCTTCTGTCCTGCGGAAAGATTCTGGGGCTAACGGGCAGGGGCCCGCCGGCTCGTTATCGTGGCGGGCACTGTTCGGAAGAGCTCGATGGGTCATCTCGCTGGGTAAATATTTGTGCGTGATGGTATCGTTGTTGGGGCTTTTACTGATTGCGGGATGTTGACTTTGGAGTTGTGGATGGTGTCCCAAATGGATTCTACGCTTGGTTTCATTACTGACCAGCTTAAGACGCTGACTTCTATTGCCTCGCCTACGGGCTATACCCGTGCGGCGACTGATTATCTAATGGAAACGTTGCACGATATGGGTTTTGGCCCCGAGCGTTCCAATAAGGGCAACGTGCTGGTTGAGCTTGGTGGCGAGGGTGAGCCGCTCGTACTGGCGAGCCATGTCGACACCCTGGGCGCCATGGTGCGTTCCATTAAGGACAATGGCCGCTTGCGTCCCACGACCCTCGGCGGGCATCAGTGGTCTACGGCCGATGGCGAGAACTGCACCGTTTATACGCGCGATGGCAATGTGTACACGGGCGTGGTTCTCAACACCGAGCCTTCGGCGCATGTGGCCGATGAGCCGGTCAAGACCATCGAGAAGAACATGGAAATCCTGCTCGACGAGAATGTCGACAGCAAGGACGATGTGCACGAGCTGGGTATTCAGACCGGCGACATCATCGCTATGGATCCGCGTACCACGGTGACGGAGAGCGGCTACATTAAGAGTCGCTTCCTGGATGACAAACTGTCGGCGTCGATTCTGCTGGGCTTGGCCCGCGCCGTTGCTGACGGCGAAGTGACGCTTTCGCGCAAGGTGTCGCTGCTCTTTACCGTGTACGAGGAGGTCGGCCACGGCGGCGCCTTCGTGCCGGCCGACACGCGCGAGATGATTAGCGTTGACATGGGCTGCGTGGGCGACGACCTGGGCTGCACCGAGCGCATGGTGTCGATCTGTGCCAAGGATTCGGGTGGTCCCTATAACTACGATCTGGTGACCACGCTGTCCAATATCGCGCGCGAGCTCGAGCTCGATTACGCCATCGACGTGTACCCGCATTACGGCTCGGACGTTGAGGCCACGCTTTCTGCCGGCTACGACATCCGTCACGGCCTGATCGGCCCCGGTGTGTACGCGAGCCACAACTACGAGCGCAGCCACATGGACGGCGTGCGCAACACCTACGAGCTCGTCCGCGCCTACGTCCAGCGCTAGGGGAGCAGCGGCCTCGGCTGGCAGCGCAGTACCGACCGAGGCCGCCCTCTGTAAGTTGCGGTGAAATAGGGACTGTTTAAGCGTTTAAAACCGCCAAACAGTCCCTATTTCACCGCAACTTAGGGGGCAGTGCTGTTATCTCTGCACGTGCCGTAGCACCTCAACGGCGGCGCTTACCTCTATCGTGCGGCGCTCGAGACCGCGGCGGATGGCCTTGAGGCGATTGCCTGCTGTTGCCCATGCGCTTTGTGAGAGGATTTCGACTGCCTCGTCGACGAACCCATCGAGATGCGACGCATCGAACCAATCGAGCGAGTCAGCAAATGCTAGCTGAGTGGAAGGGTCCGGACCAAACGGTTTGGCGGCAAATCCAAACTCCCCGGCAACGAGCACGGCGGTTGGCACGTTGTACCACAGGCAATTGCCACTATCGAACAGCGGTGCAGGCCGCATTTCCAGCGTGTCGACATTGCGGATGATGCCGAAGTTTCGCCAGTGGCGGTCGCTGTTGGCCAGGAGGGCATCGCAGACAATCATCTGCGACATGGATTTTCTTACCGTGGCTTCGTCAGCCCCGTGTCTGCCAAGAAAGCGACAGTATCGATCGTATGTTGAGTTTCCTCGCTGGCCACCGAGTGCGTCCCTGATATAAGCGGCCGGCACGTATTCCTCACGGCCATTAAGAAAGTCATCGCATAGGCATACGGGCCCGTCGAACATGCGCTCGACCGTATAGGGAACAAACTCACCTTTGGATAGCAGACGCCGATGTAGAGCTGTTGCAACCGCCTCGTTAAACGGTCGCTGATCGTCCATTCCGCATCCTTTGACCAGGATGCGAACGCCATTGCGGATCATCCAGGTTTTGGGGAGCTCGCCCTCGGACGTATTGTCAGGATTTTTGAGTCCGATGCCCTCAAGCCAGCCTGAACGATGCTCGGGTGCCGACCGTTCAAAATCGTTTTCGAAGTAATTGAGGTGCTGCCAATCGAGTCCATCGCAGTCGACCGGTCTTAGCCAATAGCAATCCGAAAGCGAAAAACCCAGGCAACGAACGGGCACTTCAATTCCGCTGTCAATTCCCAGCTCGCGATAGCGCGAGATGAGTCCGGGGCGGACGTCGGGCACCGACCGGTGGCTCCACCACGTGTTGAGCGCTCGTTTATTCACCGTTGGAGAAGAACCCGAGCACGTGCCAAACGGCATCCTTCGTGCATCGAGTATTTCGGCAATTTCAAAGGAAAACTCGCGCGTTGGATCAAACGAGACATGCGCGACCTCGTGGTCGGCTGACATCAACGTGAACTTGCGCCCTACGTCAGCTGCGGGACGGCGCCCACGCTTACGGACCTTTTGATAACCAATCGCGGAATCGTACTGAACCATTTTCCGCCCACCGACGATATCGAACGCGAGCGTTCCCGATGCAGCCAGTTGCGATATACGGGCCTTCGTAACGCCCAGCAGGCGCGCGGCGTCACCCATGGTTATATAGTTGGAAGTACTCATCTGCTGCATCACCTCGTTAAGTATTCTAATCGTTAAATATAGCAAGCACAAACATCATAATACTTAACAAAGTTGCGGTGAAATAGGGACTGTTGCGATTGGTTAACTGCTAAAACAGTCCCTATTTCACCGCAACTTATCGAGGAGTGCTGTTATTTGATGGCGCCGGTCACGGTGCCGCCGCCCAAGACGACGTCGCCGCGGTAGATAACGACTGCCTGGCCGGGGGCGATGGCTCGTTGCGGCTCGTCAAAAGTCAGCAGCATTTGCCCGTCGGCGCCACGTGTAAGGGTTGCTGCCTGGTCCTTTTGACGGTAGCGGTACTTGGCGCCCACGCGAATGCCGCCGGACGTGAGCTCTGCCTCCATGCGGTCGGCGGGGGCGCTCCAGATCCAGTCATTGGCCGTGAGCGCTGTGGCCGTCAGGTCCTCGGCCTCGCCCAAATGCACAATGTTGTTGGCGGCATCGACGGCCGTTACGTACACGGGATGCGCCATCGCGACGCCCAGGCCCTTGCGCTGGCCGATGGTATAGCGCAACGCACCGTTGTGATGTCCGACCACGCTGTCGTCGCGCCATACAATATCGCCCGACGCAGCGGGATGTCCGCAGCGGCGCTCGATATAGCCCGCGTAGTCGCCGTCCGCGATAAAGCAGATATCCTCGCTCTCGGCTTTCTTGGCGTTTATGAAGCCCTGCTCGGCGGCAATGCGGCGCACGTCGCGCTCTTTGTCCAGCCCAGCCAGCGGAAAGATCGTGTGCGACAGACGCTCTTGCGTGAGCGAATACAAAAAGTAGCTCTGGTCCTTTTTGGAGTCCTCGCCGCGGTGCAGCTGCCAGGTGCCGTCGGGCGCCTGACTCGTTTTGGCGTAGTGGCCTGTGGCGATGTAGTCGCAGCCCATATCGAGTGCCGCATCGAGCAGCGCGCCAAACTTAATATGGCGGTTGCAGATGATGCACGGGTTGGGCGTCAGCCCCTCCTGGTAGGCGGTCACGAAGCGCTCGATAACATTGCGGTCGAAGGTCTGCTGCAGGTCGAGCACATGGTGGGGTATCCCCAGGCGCTCGGCGACGGCCTTTGCATCGGCGATGTCGCGGTCGACCTTGCTCATGCCCGTGACGGGATCGGGCGCGGGGCAGGTGAGGCGCATGGTGGCGCCGACGCATTCGTAGCCCTGGCACTTGAGCAGATAGGCGGTCACGCTGGAATCGACGCCGCCGCTCATGGCGACGAGCACGCGCTTGTTGTGCATGGGGAGGTTCTCCTTGGTGGCATGTGGCCAAAAAAGAAAAGCGGCGCGGGAGGCTGGTTCCGCGCCGCAGACATTGTATCAAGTTCGGACGTCTCGTGGGACACCCTGTTGGGATGAGCTCAGGCTGCCAGAAGAGAGGGGAGGCCGGCGTGCCTTGGACTCGTTCTAAGAACGAGAAGCTCTAGTCCTGGAAGAGCGCCGTGGACAGGTAACGCTCACCGGTATCGGCGAGCAGCGCCACGATGGTCTTGCCCTCGTTCTCGGGGCGCTTGGCCAGCTGCAGCGCGGCCCACACGGCGGCGCCGGACGAAATACCCACGAGCACGCCCTCCTTGTGGCCCACGGCGCGGCCGGTGGCAAAGGCGTCGTCGTTCTCGACGGGAATGATCTCGTCATAGACCTGGGTGTCGAGGACGTCGGGCACAAAGCCGGCGCCGATACCCTGGATCTTGTGCGGGCCGGCCTGGCCCTTGGAGAGCACCGGGGAAGTGGCGGGCTCGACGGCGACAACCTGAATCTCGGGATTCTGCTCCTTGAGGAACTCGCCCACGCCGGTCACGGTGCCGCCGGTGCCGACGCCGGCGACGAAGATGTCGACCTCGCCGTCGGTGTCATCCCAGATCTCGGGGCCGGTCGTGGCCTTGTGGATGGCGGGGTTGGCGGGGTTTACAAACTGGCCGGCGATAATGCTGTTGGGGGTCTCCTTCTGCAGTTCCTCGGCCTTGGCGATGGCGCCCTTCATGCCCTTGGAGCCGTCGGTGAGCACGAGTTGTGCGCCATATGCCTGCATAAGCTTGCGGCGCTCAACGGACATGGTCTCGGGCATGGTGATGATCACCTTGTAGCCGCGGGCGGCCGCCACCGAGGCGATGCCGACGCCGGTGTTGCCGCTCGTGGGCTCGATGATGGTGTAGTCGCCGCCGCGCACGAGCTTGCCGGCCTTCTCGGCCTCGTCGATCATGTTCTTGGCGACACGGTCTTTGACGGAGCCGGCGGGGTTGAAGTATTCCAGCTTGACGAGCACGCGGGCCTTGAGGTCCTCATCGGCCTCAAAGTGAGTGAGCTCCAGAAGCGGAGTGTGGCCGATAAGCTGATCGATGGACGTGTAAACATTGCTCATGGTGAACCTCCAAAGTGTTCAAATGACTGGATACCGTGTGGGTTTACGGTGTGAGTAGCAGCGAAACCCATAAACCTTATGGGTTGTTCTTTTTGCTGTTGGCAAGCATAGTAGACAGTAAAGCCTAGTAATGCAATAGGAAATAGAAGATTATTACGAGTCGATTAACCAGCTTGACGGGAATAGGTATTTTCAAAACCAATTTTTCGGCTAGAATTTCTACGAATTAAAAGACCGAAAGGCAGCAATATATATGTTGGTTTCCACAAAGGGCAGATATGCCCTGCGCGTTATGGTTGACCTGGCCGAGCACCAGGCGGCAGGCCGCATTCCCCTCAAAGAGATCGCCGCGCGTCAGGGGATTTCGGAGAAATATCTGGAGAACATTTTGGCCACGCTCGTGCGCGCCAATATGCTCTCGGGCATGCGCGGCAAAGGCGGCGGCTACGTGCTCACGCGCCCGCCCGAGCAGTACACGGTAGGCGAGATCTTGCGCCTGACCGAGGGCAGCCTGGCGCCGGTCGCATGCCTGGACGGCGACTGCAAGGGTTGCTCGCGATCTGATGAGTGCCCCACGCTCGACGTGTGGAAGAACCTGGACAAGCTCATCAACGACTACCTCGACGGCGTGACGCTCGATGCACTCGTCGCCCCCAACGAGGGCTACGACTACGTAATCTAGCCCCACCTGCCATTTGGGGACGGGGCAGAAGTGGTAGATCATCTTGCCCTCTGAGGCTTGGCAAATGACAAGGCCGCCCATCGTTGCGATGGACGGCCTTCGTTTTGGTGTGTTGTGGCGGTCCGTATCCGGTCGCTTTAGTTCTTGGCGACGCCATCGAGAATGCTGCGCATGATGGATACCAGGATGCTGCCCATAAAGGCCGATCCAAAGCCGGCAATGGAGATACCCGCTCCCAGCAGATTGACCGACAGGTAGCTGGCCAGCTCGAGCATAAAGCTGTTGACTACGAGCTGAAAAATACCAAGCGTGATAATAGTGAGCGGCAGTGAGATGACCGTCAGGAACGGCTTTACGAGCGAGTCGACGATGTTGAGGAACAGTCCCACGAAGGCAAAGCAGACCCAGGCGTCGGCCATGCCGAAGGGCTGAATGCCGGGGACGAGAAACGTTGCAATCGCGATGGCGATTGAGGTCAAAAGCCAGTTGAGCAAAAAGCGCATGGTGGGAATCCTTTCTTGCGCATGGCGTGGTGAGGGGGCGTGAGGGGCACATGCCTTTGCAACTCGGATAGATGCGTGGGCACGGTCCTGTTTGGGCGCCCATTGTCTCAGATATTCGTGGAGCTTGCGTGCGCATTCGGTTTCAAAACGGCGCTCGTCCTAAAAAATGCGCCGCTGGCAGAGAGTCTTGTCGCTTTAGTTTGGTGGTGTGCTAAACTGCTACGGGCAAAAGCCACAGGCGTTGCCCTATTGCATAGAACGGGCGAGCGATGCCCGATGTCAGTATCAACTTCGATGCCTTTTGGCGGGTTTGGTGGTGATCGATGAATATCGAGAACATGTTTGACAAGCCTGATGTCAAGCAGCTGGTCCACGCATTTAGCCTTTTGGACGACGAGAAAGATATCCAAGCGTTTTTGACCGATATCTGCACGCCGCGCGAGATTTGCGATCTATCGCAGCGTCTGCAGGTCGCGCGTTACCTAGACGAGGGCGAGCCCTATGTCGAGGTTCAGGCCCGTACCGGCGCTTCGTCCACCACGGTGAGCCGTGTGTCCAAGGCGCTCAACGGCGAGTACGGTGGCTATCGCAAGATCCTCATTAAGCTGGAGGATGGCGAGTAAGCCGCGCCAAAAACGAATTGTGCAAAACCGCTCCTCCGGGGGCGGTTTTTTGATCCCTTGGGGACGGAGGAAAACGGATCACCGGGTTAGACAGACCCCCTCGGTGATCCGTTTTCCTCCGTCCCCAAGGGATCAAATCTGTTGGCGTGGGGCAAATCTGTCCGCTTGGGCGGGTAGGATGGATACATTGATTATTGCGAACAGTTTGAGCGGAGGACCATGCCTGTTCGAATCTATACCACCAATGCCGGCACGGATTTGAGCGATGCCGAGTCGGCGTTGCTTGCCGACCTTATTGCCCGCCACGGGCGTGCCGTGCTGCTGGCACCTACGTTTGCCGAGCTCGACCTGTGCCGTCATGATGCGGCGGAAGCCGGGGTTTCACTGGGTATCGACTACAAGACGCCTACATCGTGGCTTCGTTCGCTTTGGGAGCTATTGGGTGACGGGCGCGGTTTCGTCGACAACCTGCAACGCCAGATGCTGTTCTCGGACATGGTCACGCGTCTTGATGATGCCGACCTACAGCCGCTCTCACGCAGCCAGGGTACAGTGCGCATGCTCGCGCGCATGGCCCGCGACGTGTTGCCGGGCGTTGCGGGGACGGGTGCCGAACGATGCCGTGGCGACAACTGCCAACCGGAGCCAAAAAGCGATGCCGAGGCTCGTGTGTTCGAGCTTTTGCGCGCCTACGCGGGCGGTTTGGACCGTCGAGATATGGTCGAGCCCTGTGAGGCGGCCGACATTATGGCCGGTGCCCTGGTCGATAGCCTGCCGGCGTGCACCCGCGCCGTATGCGTGCGCGGTGTCACGTCGTTTACGCACGGCCTGCTCGAGCTGCTGTCTGCCGTGGCGAACAATGGGGGAGAGGTCGTCGTGCTGCTTGCCCGCGAGCAGGCGGCGATGCGCGAGGAGCTTGCCGCGGCATTTGATGCCCGCGGTGTGCTGTTTGAGATTGCGCCGCTGGGGGAGGACGCCGTCGCGTCTGATGTCGCTTGCGGGACTGCCGCTCAGCCTGCCTTTATTGAGGTCGCCGGTCCCCATGCCCGTGCTCATGTCTATGCGGACGCCGTCGATAAGTTGGTGAAAGCGCACAAGGAGCCCAAGGCCGATAAAGCTACTGCAATGCCCACCGACCCCGTGCGCGTGCTCGTCGTTTCTGCCCGGGCACCCCAGCTGTTCGGTGAGCTCGCCTCTCGTCTGGCGGCTCGTCATATCGCTGCCGAGACAACTGAGTTCACGGCGTTTTCCCAATCCATTGCGGGCAGGCAGTTTGCGGCGCTTGCCGGCCTGATCGAGCGCATGAAGGCCGCCGATGAGGGCACGGCGTCAAAGACCGAGTGGTGGCCCGCGCCGGAACTTACCGACTGGATCTACAGTCCGCTTTCGGGCGCTGATGCCGTCAATGCCCGTGCCTTCGATAAGAATATGCGTCTCTCGCGTAGCAAGACTACCGCGAGCGTTAAGAGCCTGCTGCAGAGTGTCCAAGGCCAGGTGAGGGGCGCGCGCAAGGCGGCGAGCGACGACAACTGGTTTAAGAACGTACCGTGTGTGGTTTCGGACGTGTTCCAGGCGCTGTGGCGTGACAAGCCCGTGACGGCGCTCAAGGCCATGCTTGCCGTTGCCGAGGCGTTGCCCGATCGCTCGCTGGGCAGCTTGGATGGCCAAGCCCGTCGCCAGGCGGAGGTGGCCCTGCTGCGCCACGTCATCGACATCCTTATGAATGGCGCCCGCGCGCTCGACGTGTCGCAGACTGCAACCGTGCCCGTGCTCGACGGCATTCGCACCAAGGTGGACAAGCGTAGCGCCGCCTACGATTACGAGACCCACGAGGTTGACCGTGCGCCACGTGCCCAGGTTCGTTTTGCTTCGCTTGCCGATGCGGCGGCTCTGCGCCCCGGCAGCTACGATGCCGTGCTGTTTGCCGATGTCGATCTGGACAGCTATCCGCTCTCACACGAGGAGGGGCCGCTGGCCACGCTGACGGCGAGCCTTGGTCGCGAGGGCGTGACGCTTGAGCCCGCGGCCTTGCTGCGCGTGCGCTTTGGCCACGCGATGCAGACGGCACGCGGTCCGGTTGCGCTTGCGCGCGTGACGCACGATCGCCAGGCGCGCGAGTGCTATCCGGCTGCCGTGTGGACCGAGCTGCGGGCGCATGCCGAGGCCGCTGAAGCTGCTAAGGCAGCTGACGACGCTAAGGCCGCTGACGCCGCTAAGGTCGCTGACGCCGACAAGGCCGCTGGCGCCGACAAGGCGAAGTGCGTGGGTGAGGGCGATATCGTAAGGGACTTCGATCCCGCGGCAGGCGAAGGCCTCAAGCGCGAGCGCGTGACCTGTGAAGCCCCTCAGCATCTGAGTGCCGAGGCCGTGCCGTATTTGGTCCTGCGCCGTCGCGATGGCGAGGGCGAGGACGCGCCGCTCGTGCCACGCCTGACGTCCGCCTCGCAGATCGAGGCCTATTCCACCTGCCCGCTGTGCTGGTTCGTGTCGTATCGCGTCAAACCTCAGTCCATCGATGCGGGCTTTGGCAACATGGAGAAGGGCAACTTCGTCCACGACGTGCTGGAACACCTGCACGCCCGTCTGCCCCAAGAGGGCATGGAGCGCGTGACGCCCGAGAACCTGCCGCGTGCACAGGAGCTGCTGCGCGAGGTCTTTGCCGAGACCCTGGCCGAGCACGCCGGCAAGCGCGGTACCGAGGGCCCGCTGGTGCCGCTCTCCCCGGTGGAGGAGCGTCAGGTGGCCGAGATCTTGCCGCAGCTGGAGGGCGTTCTTGCCTACGAGTCCGAGGCGCTCACCCCCTTTGCTCCGCGCTACCTGGAGTTTGCGTTCAACGAGCTCCAGGTCGAGTATGCCGGTTGGCCGCTCGGCGGGCGCATCGACCGCGTGGATGTGGACGCCGAGAACCGCGCCGTGGTAATCGACTACAAGCATCGTTCGGGTGTCGAGGAGTTTAAGCTCGCCGACCCCACGGTGCGCGACGAGGAGTCGGGCGAGGCCCCCATCGACGACCCGCGCTGGCTGCCGCCCCATACCCAGACACTCATCTACGCGCAGGCCATGCGTCGGGCGCTGGGCCTAGATACCCGCGCTGCGCTCTACTTTTCGACCAAGGGCGGCAAGCCCGCGCTGCGTGGTGCCGCAAGTGCCGAGTTGCTCGAGGAAGAGCGCGGCGACGGTCGCATCCCGGGCCTCAAGAAGGGCTTTCCGGGCGAGGGCGGCAACATGGACTTCGATGCGCTGCTCGACCGCGTGGAGGCCGGCATCGCCGAGCGCCTGTGCGAGCTCGAGGCGGGTGACGTCGCCGCCGTCGATCCGACGTCGGCTCAGGCCGCGCATGCGCGCTGCTCGTATAACCACGAAGGAACGTTTGTAAGGAGGGACGTGTAGACCATGGATCTTTCGACTTTGATGCCGCAACAGCTGCAAGTCGTCAAAACGCTCGACCGCCCGCTGTTTGTCTCGGCGGGTGCCGGTTCGGGCAAGACCTTTACCCTCACGCGCCGCATCGTCTACGCGCTCTCGCCCGAATCCGGTCCGTTTGTCGAGCATCTGGACCAGGTGCTCGCCATTACCTTTACCAAAGACGCCGCGGCCGAGATTCGCGACCGCGTGCGCCGCGCGCTTATCGAAGAGGGCATGGACGAAGAGGCCCTGACGGTCGACGACGCTTGGATCTCGACCATTCACGGCATGTGCTCGCGCATCCTGCGCGCGCACGCGCTGGAGCTGGGCATTGACCCCGAGTTCACGGTGCTTACCGATACCGATGAGCTTATGGATCAGGCTGTCGAGCATGTGCTGGGGCGCGCGACGGCGCTCGATGCCGCGCCCGAGCTCGCCACTTCGCTTAAGGCCCTCTACGCCTGGTATCCCATGGCGGGCGAGGGCGGGACGTTTGGCGCCGGTACCACCATCAAAGGCCTGGTGCGCGACTTGCTGGAGCTATCGAGCCAGCTTCCGGGCGGCATGGACGATGTGTGCGTGGCGCGCGGCCAGGCCGACACCTCGGCGCTTGCCGATGCCTATCGTGCGGCGCTGGGCGCAAGCAAGGCCACGACCGAGAAAGCGCAGGTGGCACTCGACGCCATCGACGCGTTTGAGGCGAGCGGCAAAACCATGGAGGATGCGGCGCGACTCATGATGTCGTGCAGTATGCCTCGGGCGAGCAAGGCGTTTCCTAAGGAGCAGGTGGAGCTACTCAAGGCCGAGGCCGCCGATGCGTTTATCAATATCGTGCTTGCCTGCGGCGGCCCGGCGCTCGATGCGCTGGTGGGGCTTGCCCGCGCTGTGGAGGCGGAGTACCGCGCGCTCAAGGCCGGCCAGTCCGCGCTCGATAACAACGACCTGCTGCGCATGGCGTACGAGGCGCTGCGCGACTACCCGGCTATTCGAGCTGCCTATGAGGGCCGCTTTAAGATGGTCATGATCGATGAGTTCCAGGATACCGATCAGATGCAGGTCGATTTGATTCGCTATCTGACGGGCGCGGGCGAGCGTGCGCTGTGCACCGTGGGCGATGCACAGCAGTCGATCTACCGCTTCCGTGGTGCCGAGGTCGAGGTGTTCCGTCGTCAGGAGCGCAAGGTGGGCTCCTCTGCTGCGCCCGTGACGGCTGTCGCATCCGATGCCCCCGCCGGCGAGCTCGTTAAGCTTGTACGCAACTTCCGCAGTCACGACGAGGTGCTGCGCTATGTGGCGCGCGTCTTTGACGGCGACACCGGTGGTTTGATGCAGGGGTTCTTGGATCTTGAACCGAGCGACAAACGCAAGGACAAGCTCAAGGCGAAGGCTTCGCGCCGCCAGGCGCTGTTCGTTGCCGGTGGCAACACGCAGGAGCGAACGCAGGCGAAAGCTCGCGCGATTGCCGAGCGTTTCCGCGCGCTTGCCGATGAAAAACAACCTCAGGGCAGCATGGTGCTGCTGCTGGGGCGCATGACCAATGCCGATGTCTATGCGCAGGCCTTCCGCGACCAAGGGCTCGACTGCGTGATCGCAGGCGGCTCGGTCTTTGCCCAGGCAGTCGAAGTACAGACGGTGCGCGCCCTGGTGTGCGCGCTTGCCAATCCGGCCGATACGGCGCAGGGTCTTATGCCGCTGCTGGCCTCGCCGATGTTTGCACTCGGCGCCCAGGAGTTCCTGGCGCTGGCGACCAAGCTCGACGAGCAGACGGGGGAGACCTCGCGCCGGAATATCGACATGGGCATCATGAGCGATTCCGATGTGCCGGGTTTGCAAAACCTGCCGCTCGTAACGCGCGCCCGCGAGGTGCTGCGCTACGCACTGCGTCGCGTGGGGCGTGATTCGTTCGCCGCCATCGCGCGCGACGTGGTCAATGCCTCCGGCTGGTTCGTGCGTCTGGCGCAGCGCGGCCCCGAGGGCAAGGCCATTGCCGCCAACGTGCTCAAGGCGCTCGACGCCGTGGCCGAGGCAGAGGCCGAGCTCGGCAATTCTCCGCGCTCCATCGCGCTCGCCTTCGACCGCTTCTTGGCGGGCAAGGAGGCCCCGGGCGCCCTCAACGAGGAGGGTGACGGCGCGGTGCGCATCATGACCGTGCATGCGTCCAAGGGTCTGGAATATCCGGTCGTGGCAGTCGCCGAGTGCTTTGGCGTGCGTAAGTCCTCGGGTGCGGCACAGATGGGTCGCGTCGAGGGCGGAGCGCAGGTCGTGGCGCTGCCGGCACGCTTCGACGGCGTTAAGCTCGCCGACGGTACCTTCGTGAAGGGCGACGACGTCAAAAAGCAGTTTGAACACGCGTTTAAGGGCAAGGGCACGTCGCTGTGGTTGCCGCCGGAGCTCATGGAGGACGTATGCGCGACGGGCTCTCCCGCCGAGGCATTTGCCCGCCTGCGCAACGACGACCTGCAGCTTTCGCTCGAGGAGCGGGCTCGTCTGCTCTATGTCGCCATGACGCGTGCGCGCGAGCTGGTGATCTTGGCGATGGACGCCGGCGTGAGCCGCGGCAAGGTGACGGCGCCGACCTTCGACGTCGAGACCGATCTGACCTACGACGTGCTGCGCCGCATCCTGCCGACCGACAGTCTGGACATGCCGCAACTCGATAGCGACCGTTTGGTGTTCGACAACTCCAAGCCGGGCGACTACGAGCTTATCTCGCTGGCGGACTTTACGTTTGGCGAGCAAGCGTTTGAGGCTAACGCTTCGCTGGATGCCGAGGGCAGGCTTGTTCGCGGCGATGTCGATGTCGCCGATAATGCTGCGCACTCAACTGTGCCCGGTCCTGCCGACCCCGAGCCCGATTCGTTTGAGCTTGTGTATTCCCAGGCGGTGGGCGTGCGCATGGGCATCTGTCCGTATCCGATGCGTGATTCGTATAGCTACTCGTCAATTGCCGCGGCGCTGCATGCCGAGTCGGAGGACCGTGCCGCTGAGGCACATGTGCCCATGGACGAGGCGGGCGATGATGCGGAGTCGGATGGTTCCGAGATGACGGATGCAGACGTGGCCGCCGTTGAGCCCGCCGGCAACCCCATGGCGCTGGGCTCGGCGTTCCATGCCGCCTGCCAGTGGCTCATCGAGATGGGTGCCGATGCGCTGCCCGCTGAGCGTGCCGATGCGCTGGCGCGCCTGTGGTGCCTGACGCCGGAGCAGCGCGAACGCTTCGACGTTGCCCTGGACCGCTGGCTCAAGTCGGCTGTTCGTGCCGACCTGCTCGCGTGGCCGTGCGTTCGCGCCGAGGTGCCGTTCTTCTCGCTGGGCTGCGAGGACAAGGACATCGCTCGCTACGGTGCTTATGCCGAGGGTGCCATCGATGCCTTGGCAACCGACCCGGCGGATCCGTCGCGCGCACTGGTCATCGACTACAAGACGGGTGGCACGCCGGACGAGACGCCGGAGCAGCTGCAGGAGAAGCACGCCTTGCAGGCGCGCGTCTATTCGGATGTTCTGCACAAGGCGGGCTTTGAGGTCGTGACCGTCAAGTTCGTCCGCGTGGAGCAGGCGAATCCAACCATCTTCGTCGAACCCGCCGAACCTCAAGTGGTCACCTACAACCTCTAGCCCTCAGATAACTTGCGGTGGAATAGTTCCTGTATTGCGGTCCAGGTGGCCCAAGCGGGAACTATTTCACCGCAACTGCAAGAGGAGCCGTGTGGGTTTGGGCTAGGTTCGGGTGCCGTCCGCGCTGTGCGGTAGAATCGTAACCCTAAGATCACGAACCCGCATCGGAGCTCATTACATGGCATTCGTCCATCTGCACAATCACACTGTTTTCTCCATGCTCGACGGCGCAACCCGTATCCAGGATATGGTCAACCGTGCCGTTGAGCTTGGCATGCCCGCCGTGGCCATTACCGACCACGGCTACATGTACGGCGTGCCCGACCTGGCGCTGGCCTGCGACGCCGTTAACCACAACACGCCCGAGTACAAAACCTGGAGTCACGACAAGGCCTTTCTGGAAAAGGACCGCCGCGAAGAGCTGGTGGAGCCCGATCCCGAGGAAAACCCGCGCGAGCATGCCCAGTATGTGAAGGACATGGCCATGTGGGACGAGAAGGGCAACATCGACGAGCTCAAGCCGCCCCTGGTCATCAAACCCATCTTTGGCTGCGAGGTCTACTTTACGCCGGACGAGACGCTCGCCCGCGACCACAAGCCCGAGCTCTATCACATGATCCTTCTGGCCAAGGACCAGGAGGGCTACGTCAACCTGATGCAGACGGTCTCCGAGGCCGCCGTGCAGGGCTTTTACTACAAGCCGCGCGTGACGCTCGACAACCTGCGCCGCCACGCCAAGGGCATGATCTGCACGAGCGCCTGCATCGCGGGCATCATTCCCAAGTACATCGACCGCGGTGACATGGAAGGCGCCATCAAGTGGGCCGAGACCTTCCGTGACACCTTCGAGCCCGGCGACTTCTACATCGAGATCCAGGAACACGGCATCACCACCGACAACGGCCTGACCGACGAGCAGATGGACCGCACGCTCATCGATGTCGCCAAGCAGGTGGGCGTCAAGGTCATCGCCACCAACGATTTCCACTACCTGCGCCGCGAGGACGCGCCGGTGCAGGACGTCATCATGTGCATTGGCATGAACGCCAAGGTCGACGACCCCAACCGCATGCGCATGACCGGCTCGGAGTTTTATATGAAGACCGAGGAGGAGATGCGGGCAATGTTCCCGTATTGCCCCGAGGCCTGCGACAACACACTCGAGATCGCCGACAAGTGCTACGTGGAGCTGGACTGGGACTCCATCATCCTGCCGCGCTTCCCGTTGCTCGATCCCGGCGAGACGCACGAGAGCCAGTTCCGCCGCGAGTGTGAGAAGGGCCTGCGCCAGCACTATGGTGACGACTGGGCCACGCGCGAGATCGGTGGCGTCAACATCAAAGAGCGCTTTGAGTACGAATACAAGGTCATCTGCGACAAGGGCTTTGCCGCCTACTTCCTCATCGTTGCCGAGTACGTGCAATGGGCCAAAGACAACGGCATCGGCGTCGGCCCCGGCCGTGGCTCGGCCGCCGGCGCTATCGTCGCCTACGCCATGAACATCACCGCGTTCGACCCGCTCGAGAACGGCCTGATGTTCGAGAGGTTCCTGTCCCCGCAGCGTACCGAGATGCCCGATATCGATATGGACTTCGACGATGAGCGGCGCCTCGAGGTCGTGGAGCACGTTCGCCAGCTCTACGGCCCCGAGAAGGTCACCCACGTCATCACCTACTCGACCATTAAGGCCAAGCAGGCCATCAACGATGCCGCGCGCGTTTTGGACTACCCGGTCTACATGGGCCAGCGCCTGTCCAAGATGGTCTCGAGCGACCCCAAGGTCAAGCTCAAGCAGGTGCTCGAAAAGCAACCCGGCAAAGAGGATCTGTTTAACCCCGACTTTGCCGAGGCCTATAAAAAGGATGACGACGCCCGCCGCATCATCGACACGGCACTCTCGATCGAGGGCCTCACCCGTGGCGAGGGCGTGCACGCGTGCGCCGTTCTGATCTGCCGCGATCCCGTCAACGAGCACGTACCCACCAAGCTCGATACCAAGGGCGGCGTCGAGATTACCCAGTACGAGGGTCATACCGTTGCCGACATGGGCCTGCTCAAGATGGACTTCCTGGGCCTGCGCACGCTGACGGTTATCTCCAAGGCCAAGGCAAACATCAAAAAGAACTTCGGCATCGACATCAAAGAGGAAGAGATTCCCTTTGACGACCCCGAGATCTTTAAGCTCATGGGCTCCGGCCACACCGCCGGCGTCTTCCAGGTCGAGTCCGCCGGCATGACGGCCACGATCAAGAACATGAAGCCAACCGAGTACAAGCACGTCGTGGCATTGATTGCTCTATACCGCCCGGGCCCGCTGGGCGCCGGCATGGTTTCGTCCTACATCAACCGTATGAACGGCAAGGAGCCGGCCGTCTCCTACGACGACCGCCTGGACGACATCCTGGGCGAAACCTACGGCACCATGGTCTACCAGGAGCAGGTTATGCTCATCTCCGTTGAGATGTGCGGCTTCTCCAAGGGCGAATCGGACTCGCGTATCCGTAAGCCCGTGGCTAAGAAAAAGATCAAGCTGCTTACGTCGACGGTGCTCCACTGGGAGGATGGCTCGGACGAGACCACCTACGACCACTGGATGAACGGCGCCATCAAGAACAACTACACGCGCGAGGTCGCCCAGAAGATTTGGGACGATGTTCTCGAGTTCGCATCTTACGCCTTCAACAAGTCGCACTCCGCCGGCTACGCCATCTTGGTTATGCAGACAGCGTGGCTCAAGGCACACTATCCGCACGAGTACATGGCGGCCGTTCTGACGTCCTACACGGGCAAGACCGACAAGATCGTTCACTACGTCTCGGCATGCCGTCACGACGGCATCCCCGTGCTGTCGCCAGATGTCAACGAGTCCGGTACCGAGTTCACGGCCACCAAGGAGGGCGTGCGCTTTGGTTTGGCCGGCATCCGCGGCGTGGGCACCGGCGTGGCGCAGGCGATTATCGCCGAGCGCGAGGCGGGCGGTCCGTTTAAGACACTGCACGACTTTGTCGAGCGTGTGGACTCGAGCCAGGCAAACCGCCGCGTGATCGAATCGCTCATCAAGGCAGGCGCCTTTGACTCCACGGGGTATCCGCGCCGCCAGATGATGCACTTTGTGGACAAGAACAACCCCGAGAACATCATCGATGCCGCCGTGAAGCGCCAAAAGGATCGCGCGAGCGGTCAGACGTCGTTCTTCGACATGTTCGGCGATGTTGAGGGCTCGGGCTTTGAGGTGAGCGTGCCCGATCCGGACGGCCAGGAGTGGGACCGCCACCTTAAGCTGAGCCAGGAGAAGGAGGTTCTGGGCATCTATGTCTCGGACCACCCGCTGCGCCCGTTTGAGTATGCGCTAGCCAAGGCGCGCGACTTCTCGTTCTCGCAGATCGACACCGGCTACGAGGTGCAAAACCCCACGGGCGGTACCATCAACCAGGAGATTCCCGAGGGTAAGGCGCTGTGGTGGGCCGGCATGGTCTCGAGCGTGTCCAAGCGCGTGACCAAAAACGGCGACCCCATGGGCATCGTGCAGCTCGAGGACATGGAAGGCGAGGCCACCGTCGTCGTGTTCCCCAAGACCTACAAGGAGGCCGAGGGGTACCTGTACGGCGAGGTCGATCCCGAGACCGGCGCGCAGCTGTCCGATGCCTTTGTGCGCATCAAGGGCAAGCTTGAGCGCTCGGACCGCGGCGACCAGATCATCGCGCAGGAGATCGTGCCGCTTGAGCTCAACGAGGAGAACAACAAGCCCAAGGTCTTTGAGGTCATGGTGCCCAACAGCCGCTTTAGCCAGGGCAATATGGCGCGTCTTGCCACGGTGCTCACCGCTAACCCGGGCGGCGACCGCGTGGAGATCTTTATCGAGCAGGTGGACGGGCGCGTGCTGCGCGCCGAGGTACCTGCCAAGGTCAACGCGCGCTCGATTCCGCTGCTGGCCGAGGCCAAGGCCATCGTGGGTAACCAGGGCCGCGTGATGGTTATCTAAGCTACCCGGGGTGAGATTGGAGGAAGTGATGGCGCAGGGGACGTTTGTGCAGGCGCTCCGGAAAGAGGCGGCGCTGAGCGGCACCTTTATGAAGGGGCGTTCGCTCATGCTCAACGGCGCCGTGCTGTCGATCGAGGACAGCGGCTCGCGCTTCTCCAAAAACGTGACGGTTGAAGGCTCGGTGCGCGGCTCGCGCGGTGACCTGTACAAGACGCACGTGGCGCTCGACATGGACGAGCACGAGGTTATCGACTACGACTGCGACTGCCCCGCCGCATACCGCTATCCCGGTATGTGTAAGCACGCTATTGCCACGGCGCTGGCGTATTTGGATGCCAGCGGCGCCGAGCCCGTCGAAGGTTTGCGCACGCCGGTTCGCACGTTTACGGCGCAGCCGAAACAGCCCGCGCGCGCCGCGTCCGCCGCGCCGGCCGTCAACCCCAACTTTCCCTTCCCGGCGCCCGTCCCCACGAGCCCGAGCCTTGTGGCGGCGCTTTCCGATCTTTCGGACGCGCGCATGGATGAGCTGGCGAGCATGCGCCGCAAGCTTGCCGGTGCCGTTGATCCCGAGGCCCCCAAAGCGGCGTTGGAGCCCTCGTTGGTGCCGTACTACAATCCGCTGTTCGCTGACCGCTTTAGCTGGGCGCTCGAGTTCCGCATTCGCTGTGGATCGGTCTCCTACGTGGTCAAGGACATCGACGGCATGGCCGATGCCTACGTGCGCGGCGGCACGTTTTCCTATGGCAAGAAGCTCACGTTTGTCCATTCACCTGAGGCCTTTGACGAAACATCGGCAAAGCTGCTCAACCTTGTTGTGACGACAGTTGCCTATCTCGATGACATCACAAGCTCGCGTTCGGCGTCGTACGACTTTGCCCGCAGTGGTTTTGTTGCCGAGCGTCAGTTGCCGCTGTCCGAGCATAGCATCGTATATGTGCTGGACCTGCTGCGCGGCCAGACCATCTCCTTTGAGCCCGCCTGGTCGCGGGGGATGACGACGCATCGCACCTACGACGTGGCGGTTGAGCTGTCTCCGCAAGGGGAGGACGAGGCATCCGCTAAGCGCCCACCGCTGCTTGCCGCCAAAATCGTGCCGGCGGCTGGTGGTAGCTATGACCTGCGCCTGCCCGCCGATATGTACTGCTTTGCGTCGGGCGATGCCGCCTACTTGGTTGACACGCGCCGCGTGCGCCGTACCGACGCTGCATTTGCTCAGCATGCCGCACCTTTTTTGTCGCGCTTGCTGCCGTGCCGCACGCCCGCCCATATTGCCGCCGAGCAGGTGGGGGAGTTCTGCCGTATGGCGCTGCCCATTTTGCGCGACTATACCGACCTTACCGCGCCCGCTGCGCTCGATACCGTGGCGCCCGAGCCGAGCTTTGCCATGGCAATCGGCGTCGACGATGGGCTCGTGACCTGCAAGATTACGATTACCTACGGCGACTGGTCGGCGGATCTCTTTGGCCTGGGCGCTCCGGGCAGCCCCTTCGAAGAGCAGCGCCCCGGTGTGCCGCCCCGCGACGAGGTGGCGGAGTTTCGCGTTATGGATACGGCGGCCCTGTACTTCGATTTCTACGAGGGCGGTCTGGCGTTTGAGGAGCGCGATGACGCCCGCTTGTTCTGCCTGCTGACCGAGGGCCTGTCCGCCCTGTCCGAGCTGGGTGAGGTCATGCTTAGCGACCGTCTGCGCCAGATCTCGGTCCGCCCTGCGCCCAAGCTCTCGGTTCGTGCGACCGTTAAGAGCAATCTGCTCGATGTCGAGCTGGGCGCGAGCGGGCTTTCGGCCGCGGACCTTGCCGTCTATCTCGATTCGTACAAGCGCCATCAAACGTTTGCGCGCCTTACGTCCGGCGACATCATTCGCCTGGACGAGGGAGCGCGCGCCGCGTTTGGCCTTGCCGAGGACCTGGGTGTCGATGCCGTCGACCTGCTCGACGGCGTGTCGCTTCCCGCGTCGAGCACCCTGTTCGTCGACAGCATGCTCGCACGCACGCCGGCGCTCGAGGCCGATCGCGACGCTGCGTTCCGCCGTACCGTCGAGCGCCTGGACACGCTCGGCAAGATGGACTTTACGGTGCCGGCATCGCTCAAGGCAACGATGCGCGGCTACCAGGTCGACGGATACCAGTGGCTCGGCTCGCTTGAACACCTGGGCCTTGGCGGCATCTTGGCCGACGACATGGGCCTGGGCAAAACGCTCCAGATGATTGCGCATATTCTGGCGCGCGTGGAGGCGGGGGACACCAAGCCCACGCTCGTGGTATGCCCGGCCTCACTCGTGTACAACTGGACTGCCGAGCTGGAGCGCTTTGCCCCGTCGCTCGATGTGTGCGCCATTGTGGGCGCCAAGGCTCAACGCCGCGTGCAGATCGCCGGCGTGGCCGAGCATAGCGTGGTCGTGACGTCGTATGACCTTATGCGGCGCGATATCGACGAGTACGTCGAGCGGGATTTTGCCCGCGTGGTGCTCGATGAGGCACAGTACATTAAAAATCCGCTCACGCAGGTGGCGCGCGCCGCCAAGCGCCTGCCTGCCGGCGTGCGCTTTGCCCTGACGGGCACGCCCATCGAAAACCGCCTATCCGAGCTCTGGAGCATCTTCGACTTTTTGATGCCGGGCCTGCTGGGCACGCGTGAATCGTTTGCAAAGCGATTCGAAAGCCCGGTCGAGCATGCCGAGGGCGACAGTGCCGTCCGCCTGCAAGCGCTCGTGTCGCCGTTTGTGCTGCGCCGTGTTAAGGAAGACGTGGTGGCCGACCTGCCCGAGAAGATCGAGGACACCGTCATGGCGCAGCTTACCGGCGAGCAGCGCAAGCTCTACCTGGCCAACCAGGACCGCATCGCCCAGCAGGTGCAGCACCGCGAGGCTGGGGAGTTTAAGAAGGACAAACTCAAGGTGCTCGCCGAGCTCACCAAGCTGCGCCAGATCTGCTGCGACCCGCGTCTACACTACGAGGATTACAAGGCGGGGAGCGCCAAGCTCGATACGTGCATGGAGCTCGTGCACGGCGCACTCGACGGCGGGCATCGCATCCTGTTGTTCAGCCAGTTCACGGGCATGCTCGATATCATCGGTAAGCGCTTGGCCAAGGAGGACATCGGCTTTCTTAAGCTCACGGGCGCTTCGTCCAAGGAGGGCCGCGCCAAGATGGTCGCGCAGTTCCAAGCGGGCGAGGTTCCGGTCTTTTTGATTTCGCTCAAGGCGGGCGGCGTGGGCCTCAACCTGACGGCGGCCGACGTGGTCATCCACTACGACCCGTGGTGGAACGTGGCGGCGCAGGACCAGGCGACCGACCGCGCGCATCGTATTGGCCAGCAACATACCGTGACCGTGTACAAGCTCATCGCCAAGGATACGATCGAGGAGCGCATTATGCAGATGCAGGAGTCCAAGCGCGACCTGGTCAACAGCGTGCTCGGCGGCGACGGCATCTCGTCGGCGCTGTTTACCCGCGAAGATGTTCTGGCGCTGCTGGGCGGCGACGGGCGCTAACCCGCTCGGGCGGGGCCGTCAGGGCGGATAGCGCGCGCTGCCCCATCGTCCCCGCCCGTTATGTGTTCATTTGCAATGCCGTGGATGGTTTGTCTGCCTTTGGGCATAAGAACCATCAAGAACATTTGCACGTCAGCAAAGGAGAACATCATGGCGAAATTCTTTAAGGACCCCGACGGTAAGCTCATTGCCGCCCTTGGCAACGACGTTGCAACCCCTGCCGGTTGCACGGAACTGACCGCAAACACTGAGGACGCGGCGCACGAGAAGCACGTGCCTGTTGTCGAGACCGAGCGCGACGGTCACGTGATTCGCGCACGCGTTGGCTCGGTCGAGCACCCCAGCCTGCCCGAGCACTATATTGAGTGGATCGCCCTTGAGGCCGAGGGCCGCTTAGAGGTCCATTATCTTGAGCCCGGCATGAAGCCCGCGACGTTTTTTGCCGGCGGTTCCAAGACCGGTACCGTCTATGCCTACTGCAACCTGCACGGGCTGTGGTCCGCGACGTTCTAGGAGCGCGCCCCCGCTCGGGGTATCATAGCTAGCATATGCACATGCGAGCGCCGACTGCATTATGCGGCCGGCGCTTTTACTACGATTTCGATGGTTTACGACGGAAAGGGCTGAGCCATGAAGCTCGCGCTTGCACAGATCGATATGCGCCTGGGTGATATTGAGGGCATTTGCGGCCGCATCGAGGACCAGGCTCGTCTGGCCCACGAGCGCGGGGCGCGCGTGCTGTGCGTTCCGGCTCCGCTCTTTATGGGCGCCATGCCCGGGGGCCTGGTGGGCACTGCCGACTTTGAGCACGACATGCTTGCCGGCTTGACTGGTGTTGCCGAGCGTATCCAGGAGCTTGACATGATCTGCATCGTGCCCGCGGCGGTTTCGTTTGAGGGCCAGCCGCTGCTCGACTACATGATGCTCAAGGACGGTCATGTGGTGCCGGCGCGTTCGAGCATTGCCCTGCAGCGTGGCGAGAACAACGACACGCGTTGGGCGCCGCCGGTGTTCGACGTGGACGGCGTGCGCATCGCCGTGATTTTTGACTTGGACCGCGAGCTCGAGATGTTGCCGACCGGTGTTGACCTCATTGCGTATTTCCAATTCAACGCGTTTGACATGACCGACCGCGAGACTGCTGCCATTGCCGCCGTACGCAGCGGCGCCTACCGCAAGATCGCATCCAAGCGCAGCGTGTGGTTTGCCTGCATGGCGCCGGTCGGTGCTTATGACGAGTCGGTGTATACCGGCGGTTCGTTTGTGCTCGACGACTGTGGTCGCGTGGTGGCCCAGGCGCCGTGTTTTGAGGAGAACCTGCTGGTTCAGGAGATTCAGCGCGGCGTGATGCTCGATGCCCTGGAAGATCACGAACTGCCCGAGTTCCGTTCCGAGGAGTGGCTGTGGCAGGCGCTGGTGCTCGCCGTGCGCGACAACGCCCGAGCCCACGGTGCGTCGCGTGCTGTGGTGGCGCTCGAGGGCGACTTGCCGTCGTCCCTGCTGGCGGCGCTGACCGTCGACGCTCTGGGCCCGCGTAATGTGATTGGCCTGGTGCTGGGGCGCAACCGTATCTTTACGCCGGCGCAGGAAGAGGCCGAGGCTGCCCGCTGTGCCGCCGTCCGCGCCATCGCCGAGCGTCTGCACATTCGCACCGTCGAGCGCGATGCACCGGATGCGGCGCGTGTGCTCGATCGCGACGTGTCGGCGGGCGATGCCGAGCGTCTGCGCTCGCGCACGCTGGGCCTCATGCTGGAGGACACGGCGCTCGAGCTGGGTGCGATGGCGCTGAGCCCGCTGTCCAAAACTGAGTACGCGCTGGCGGCGCCGGCGCTTTGCGGCGGCTACCAGGGCGATTACGCGCCCTTTGGCGATGTGTACCTGTCGGCGCTTGAGTTTGTGGCGCGTGTGCGCAACCGCACGTCTGCCGTGGTGCCCCAAGAGCTCGTGACGCTCAACGCGGTGGAAGATTGTATGGAGCGAGTGCTGGCGCAGGCGCTCTCGACGCTCGACGGTCCGGTCGATATGCTCGACCGCGCGGCACAGCTGCTCGGCGGGCTTGAGCCGGGTGAGGTCGATGGCGCGCTCGAGGCGCACGTGGACCGCAATCGATCTTTCGACGACATCCCGATGGCCACTGGCAAGCCTGAGGCCTGCTCGCTGCTGCTGATGCTCGTGCGCCAAGGTGAGGCTGCCCGCCGCATGTTGCCGACGGCGCCGATCGTTTCGTCCCGTTCGTTTGCCGAGCGCTCCTGGCCGTACATGCTCGCGTGGTCCGACCTGGGGCTTAACGGCAAGGAGCGTATGACGGTCGATTCGCTGGCGCGCGCCGAGGTGCGCCGTTTTGCTGACGAGGATACTAGCGAGCGCGTGCGAAACGAGATGATGGGCGTGCTGGGCGAGCTACTGGGTATTTCGCCCGAACAAATGGAGGAGTTGCGCTCTGAAGACGGTCAGCGTCGTTTACACGAGGGAATGAAAAAGTTCGAGGGCGAGGTTCAGGACGCCATCGATAAGATGATGGGCGGCCAGGGCGGACCGCAAGGTGGTCCTCAGGGTGGCCCGATGCCGCATCCGCCGGTTGATCCCCGACAGTTCCCATTCTTCTCGCAGAACTAAACTGGGGATGGGATTCGCTCTCAACCCCGATACTTCAACTAAGCATCTTGACCCCGTTGTGTTATTCTAGAACAGACGTTCGTGAGTAGTGCGCGGGGCCTTGCCTTGCGCTTGGTAAAAGACGAGGGGAGGTTGGCTTGGTTATTTTGGGCATCGACCCCGGTTTGGCTCATACGGGTTGGGGGATTATCGAGGAGCGGCGTGGCGAGGTTCGCTGCCGTGCCTATGGCTGCATCGAGACCAGCGTAGGCAGTCCGCTCGCGGTGCGCCTGTCGCATATCGCCCGCGACCTCAAGGGCGTCGTCGAACGCTACCGTCCCGATACCGCGGCTATCGAGAGCATCTACTTTGGCGCTAATGTCCGCTCGGCAATCCCCACGGCACATGCCCGCGGTGCCGCGCTCGTGGCGCTTTCGGAGTGCGCGCTCGAGATCGGCGAGTACACGCCTATGCAGATCAAGCAGGCTGTGGTGGGTACCGGTGCCGCAGATAAGCGGCAGGTCGCCTACATGGTGCGCACGCTCACGCAGCTCGATCACGACCCGCATCCCGACCATGCCGCCGATGCCCTGGCCTGCGCCATCTGCCACGTTAACCTCAGCCGTACCCGGGCGCTTACCGGCGGCGAGTTCTATCAACAGAGAGGAACCGGATACTGATGATCTCCCAGCTCCACGGAACGCTTGTCGAGGCCACGATGAGCTCTGCTGTCGTCGATGTGTCGGGCGTTGGCTTTGAGCTCGGCATCTCGGGCAGCACTGCGGCCACGTTGCCGACGCCCGGCGGCGAGGTCCGCCTCTACACGCGTATGCAGGTGCGCGAGGACGCCATGACACTTTTCGGTTTTTCCTCTAAGGATGAGCGCACGATGTTCGATCGGCTCGTGTCTGTCTCGGGCGTTGGCCCGCGCTTGGCGCTCGCCGTGCTTTCCACCTATACCGTGGGGCAGCTGTATTCGCTGGTGATGGCCGAGGACGACAAGGGCATGGCCAAGGTGCCCGGTGTGGGCAAAAAGACAGCTCAGCGTCTGATCCTGGAGCTCAAGAGCACCTTTGCCAAGGACAAGGGCTTTGTGCCGGTCGACGTGATTCCCGGCCAGGTTGCGATGCCCGTGCCCGCCGCCGCTCCCTCGGCGATCGACGACGCCCGTGCGGCGCTCCTTTCCATGGGCTTTAGCCCGCAGGAGACCGATGTTGCCCTGAGCGGGTATGATGGGCAGAATATGCGTGTCGAGGATCTGCTCGGCGCGGCGCTTAAGCGACTCGGAATGGATGCGTGATGTGGGAAGCCGATGACTCTCAGGACCTGTGGGCGACGCCCGGCAACTCGCCGGCGGCATCCATGGCGCACGGCGAGCGCATGGTGGGCTCGGAGCTGACGGCCGAGGACCTCGATGTCGACCGCACTTTGCGCCCCCAGCGCCTGGACGACTACTGTGGCCAGGAGCATATCAAGCAGAGCCTGCGCGTGTTGATCGAAGCGGCGCAGAGCCGTGGCGAGACGCTCGACCACGTGATTTTCTCGGGTCCTCCGGGCCTGGGCAAGACCACGCTGGCCACCGTTATCGCCAACGAGCTGGGCGCTCAGATCAAGACGACGAGCGGACCCGCTATTGCGCGTACCGGCGACCTGGCGGCCATCCTGACTAACCTGCAGCCGGGTGATGTGCTGTTTATTGACGAGATCCACCGCCTCAACCGTTCGGTCGAGGAGGTCCTGTACCCCGCGATGGAGGACTTTGCCCTCGATATCGTGATCGGTAAAGGCCCGGCCGCACGATCGATTCGCCTGGATATCCCCAAGTTTACGCTGGTGGCGGCAACGACCCGCTCGGGTATGTTGACTGGCCCGCTGCGCGACCGCTTTGGCATTTCATATCGCCTGGATTACTACACGGTCGAAGAACTCGCGCAGATTGTGACGCGCTCGGCGTCCATCCTGGGCGTGACGATCGACCACCCCAGTGCGCTCGAGATCGGCTCGCGTTCGCGCGGCACGCCACGTCTTGCCAACCGCCTGCTCAAGCGCGTGCGCGATTATGCACAGGTGCGCGGCAACGGCCCTATCGAGCTCGATATCTGCCGCCAGGCGCTCGAGTTCTTCGAGATCGATGAGCTTGGTCTGGACTGGATGGATATTCGCATTTTGGAGACACTCGCTAAGACGTTCTCCGGACGTGCCGTGGGCCTGACAACGCTTGCCAGCGCGGTGGGCGAGGACCCGGGAACGCTCGAGGATGTCTATGAGCCCTATCTGCTGCAGTGCGGCTTGATGATTCGCACGCCCCAGGGCCGCCAGGCAACGCTTCGCACCTTTGAGCACTTGGGGATTGAACCTACCATTTAGGGCGCTTTGTTTTGGCGGGCTGTTAAGCTATCGCTGAGCATTGGATAAACATATCGCCATTCATCGGTTACGGGTGTTTTACTATTGCGCGCCCGTGCTATGCTGAATTGGTCTTTTTCTCATTCGGTAACGAAAGGACCGCCTATGCCTACTGACATCGAAATCGCACGTTCTGTCACGCCGCTGCCTATTACCGAGGTGGCCAAGAACGCCGGCGTCGACGTTAAACACCTTATTCCGTACGGCTTCGACAAGGCTAAGGTCGACTATTCGCTGCTCAACGAGCCGACCGATCACCAGGCCAAGCTCGTCCTCGTGACCGCTATCAACCCAACGCCTGCGGGCGAGGGCAAGACCACCACGACCATCGGTCTGGCCGATGGCCTGCGTCGTCGCGGCGTCAAGAGTGCCGTGGCCCTGCGCGAGCCTTCGCTCGGCCCCGTCTTTGGTGTTAAGGGCGGTGCTGCCGGCGGCGGCTGGGCTCAGGTGATCCCCATGGAGGATATCAACCTGCACTTTACCGGCGACTTCCATGCCATCGGTGCTGCCAACAACCTGCTGGCCGCCATGCTTGATAACCACATCCAGCAGGGCAACCAGCTTGGCATCGACGTTAAACGCATCACTTGGAAGCGCGTCGTCGATATGAACGACCGTCAGCTGCGCCACGTCATCGACGGTATTGGCGGTAAGGCCCAGGGCGTGCCGCGCGAGGACGGCTTCGATATCACCGTCGCCTCCGAGGTCATGGCAATCCTGTGCCTGTCTACGAGTATCAGCGACCTCAAGGAGCGCCTGGGCGAGATCGTCGTCGGCTACAGCTTTGCCGGCGAGCCCGTCCGTGCCCGCGACCTTAAGGCCCAGGGTGCCATGGCCGCGTTGCTTAAGGACGCGCTCAAGCCCAACCTGGTGCAAACGCTCGAGGGCACGCCCGCGTTTGTCCACGGCGGCCCCTTCGCCAACATCGCCCACGGCTGCAACTCTATCATGGCCACGCGTATGGCGATGCGCTTTGGCGATGTTGCCATTACCGAGGCCGGCTTCGGTGCCGATCTGGGTGCCGAGAAGTTCCTCGACATCAAGTGCCGTATGACGGGCGTTCGCCCCAGCGCCGTCGTGGTCGTCGCCACCGCCCGTGCGCTGAAGTACAACGGTGGCGTCGCCAAGGCCGACCTCAACGAGGAGAACCTCGAGGCACTCAAGGCCGGCATGCCCAACCTGCTGCGTCACGTCGACAACATCCAGAACGTTTATGGTCTGCCCTGCGTAGTCGCCATCAACCGCTTCCCGACCGATACCGAGGCTGAACTCGCCCTCATCGAGTCCGAGTGCCAGAAGCTCGGCGTTAACGTTAAGCTTTCCGAGGTCTGGGCCAAGGGCGGCGAGGGCGCGCTCGAGCTGGCCGATGAGGTCATGCGCCTGATTGAACAGCCGAGTGAGCTCAAGTTTGCCTACGAGGACGGCGCCGATGTTGCCGATGCCCTCGAGGCCGTTGCTACCAAGGTTTACCGCGCCGACGGCGTCGACTTTACGCCGGCTGCCAAGCGTCAGCTTGCCGAGCTGCGCGAGAACGGTTTTGGCAACCTGCCGGTGTGCGTCGCCAAGACGCAGTACAGCTTTAGCGACAACGCCAAGGCACTGGGCGCTCCCGAGAACTTCCGCATCACCGTGCGCGAGCTCAAGGTTTCCGCCGGTGCCCACTTTGTGGTCGCGCTGACTGGCAGCGTTCTGACAATGCCTGGCCTGCCCAAGGTCCCCGCGGCCGAAAACATCGACGTCGATAACGACGGCAACATCACCGGCCTGTTCTAAGACTGCTGCCTATAGTCGCTTACCCGCCCCGTCGTGCCCACCAGGCTCGGCGGGGCTATTTGATCCTTAGGCCCGCGCATGTCTTGTAGATACCGACGGCCATTGCCCATCTTAGGCTTTTGCGCGGGTAGAATGCATGGATAACTTGATGCTTGCAGGCGACGGAAAGGAAACGTTGCATGGATCAGGACAAGACGACCGTGATGGGCGGATATGGCTCCGCACAGGCTGGCGGCAGCGCCGATGCGACCCGCATTGTGTCGAACCCCGGCAATGCTGCCCCCGATACGACGCAGGCGTCCGCCGAACCCACACGAGTTATGGGCTATGGCGATACACCGCGGGATCCGTTTGATTATGCACCGCAGGATCCGTATGGCAATGCGGCGCCGGACCCGTATGGCAATGCGGCGGCAGGCACTTATGACAACCTGCCGCAAAATCCCATTCCGCAGCCTCAGCAGACGACGTATATGCCGCGCACGGCGCAGGCCCAGCCTCGATATGAGTCGCGCGATCCGTATGCGCGCCAACCTTATCGCGACTATCCCAAATCGATCCCGCAGTATGGTGAGGACGAGGAAGAGACGCCGTCGCGTTCGTCGAGCGTGATCAAGAAGATCCTCATTGTGTTGGCGATCTTTTTTGCGCTGTCGGTTGTGTTTGCCATCGTGACGGGCATGCTCAACAAGCGAGGTGCTACAACCAGCACGACGGCTGAGCAGACAGAGGTCGACCAGACAGGTGCAGTAGAGCTGGGCGATATCCCGGGGCAGTACTGGTCCAACGCTAAGAAGCTCCTCAAGTCGCGTGGCGCCGATCTTTCGAATGCCGTGGTCCTGACTGATGATGGCTCAACGCCCGTCGTCGATGCCAACTGGGTTGTTACTTCTGCCTACTATAACGACAACGGTAACCTTGAAATTCAACTCACGCACAAGAACAGCTCGGGCAACTCGTCCGACGGCCAAAGCGGCACCGACAGCTCGAGCTCCAACATGCTGGAGGACCTGAGCAACAAGGCGCAGGAATTGGGAGACAAGGCGCAAGAGCTGGGCGATACGGCACAAAACCTGGGTGATACTGCTCAGAATCTGGGCGATATGGCTACCAATGCCTGGGACGCTCTGCAAAACGGCATTTCGGGCGCACAGGGTAACTAGCTGTTAAGCGGGCTACAGCTGCTCTGCCGGACGCTCGGGCGAGCTAAAGCCGGAGTCAAACGTGACGACGCATGATGCATCGGGCCTGCGCTCGTGCACGATGCGCGTGACGAGCCCCAGCAGCTCCTCGTCGGATATGTCAAAGCCGTCGGGACGCACCAGGTCAAACGAAACAAAGCCGTCGTGCTCGTGCAAGTCGTGGATGGAAAGCGCGGGGTCGATCTGCGCTACGCCGCGCTTGACCCAGCCGCGCAAGTCATCGCCGGTTGTTGCAATGGGGTCGCAGTGCAACGTGATGGCGATGCCCATCTGGCGTTTGATGTCGTGTTCGATGGTGTCCAGAATCTCGTGGTGCTCAAAGGCATCGCCCTCGCCGGGCATTTCCACGTGTGCGCTGGCAAACTGACGGCCGGGGCCGTAGTCATGCACCATGAGGTCGTGCGTGCCCAGGACCTGGGGGTACGACATGATCCTGTCGCGGATTTCCTGGACGAGCTTGGGGTCGGGCGCTTGTCCCAGCAGCGGGCTGATGGCGTCGCGCACCAGGCCCAGGCCGCTGATGCAGATGAAGATGCCCACGCCCAGGCCCGCCCAGCCATCGAGGTCAAAGCCGGTCGTCTGCGAAATAAGCGCCGCCACCAAGACCGAGCCCGAGGTGATGACGTCGTTTTTGGAGTCCTGCGCCGTGGCGATGAGCGTCTCGGAGTCGATGCGATTCCCCAGCGTGCGGTTGAATGCAGCCATCCAGAGCTTAACGAGCATGGACGTAGCCAGTGCCGCAAGGGAAACGAGCGTGTAGGCGGTGGGGGAGGGCTTGATAATCTTGGTAACGGACTCGAGCACCAGGTTGATGCCGACGGCACAAACGAGGACGGCGACAAACAGGCCGGCGAGGTATTCGTAGCGGCCGTGGCCATAGGGGTGACCTTCGTCGGCCGGGCGGCTGGCAAGGCGGAACCCGAGCAGGCTGACG
Organism: uncultured Collinsella sp.; assembly: GCA_900542085.1. GTDB lineage: Bacteria > Actinomycetota > Coriobacteriia > Coriobacteriales > Coriobacteriaceae > Collinsella. The sequence continues at coordinate 34,411 of UQMK01000008.1, read as the reverse complement.
ATGTTGCTCGAGGCATCGGAGAGGTTGTTGAAGGCGTCGGCGATGAGCGAGACGGAGCCGGCGAGCAGGCCCGCGATGCCCTTGGCTAGGCACAGGGTAATGTTGAGGCCAATGCAGATGAGACTTGCGGCAAAGCCTGCGTTGGTGCGGCAAGCGGTATCGACCGGCTCGTCCTCGCTGCCGGGAACAAGCGTATGTACCAGCCGATTTACAAATAGCATGGCGTATCTCCTCGCATCCTCGTTTAAGGGGATAGTGTAGCTCGCATGAGCGTACCGTGCGCCGATGCTCAGAAAATGCAGCAATGGTCTGCTGGAGTTAACGAGCGGCCCTTCTTGTCCGACCAGGTGCTCCATTTTGGGCCACATGGGTATGGGCATGTGCCTGCCTGCCCGACATACTTAATGTCGACAACCCCTGTGCAAAGGAGGACGTATCCATGGACGAGATGTTCGCCATTAAATGCCAAAACTGCGGCGGTCCTATGTACTCACACCAGGCTAAACGCAGCTTTGAGTGCGCCTATTGCGGCACGGTCGTTCCGTGGCAGGCCGATGCGGGGGAGCCCAAGAGCGCCCTGGGCATTCGCCATACGCCGCTGACGGTTGTCGATGGACTGCTTAAGCTCACCCATGTGTCGCAGCTCGAGCGCCCGGTGGACCCCGACTGGTATTTCTTTAATGCGTACTGGCGCAACCAGTCGGTTCTGGAGCATCTGCTGTGGGAGGACCGCGGCACGGCGCAGGAGTTTCAAGAGGCAGCGCACGTGAGCATTCCCTGCCCCTTCTGCGGTGCGTCCTTTGAGGGGTCATCGACCCAGCGCGTGTTTGAGTGCCCGTCCTGCGGTAATAAGATCGGCGTTGCCGACCTACTCAAGCCCGGTACCTTTAGCAAGCGTCTGACCATGGGCGTTGGTGCCGAGTACGTGCCTGAGCAGGGTATTCCTTGCGAGATAACGCCGCAGCAGGCACGTGCCAACGCGCTGCAGCTGGTGCGCCAGTATCCCGATGCCTTTGCCGGGCACGACGTGGAAGACGCGATTCAAAATGACATGATGCTCTTCTACTTCCCCATGGCGCTCGCGGATTTGCGCATGATGGCGTCCTTCCCGGGCAAGGGGCTGAGCAAGGAGACCCTGGTGTACTACGAGGTGCTCGACTGGGCGTATCCGCGGGCAAACTACCTGGACGTTCGCCTTATGGGCATTTTGGAGCCGTGGGACTTTGCCAAGGTTGGGCCGTTCGATCCCGCTATGCAGGAAGGCGACTTCCGCGTTGTCTCCGTCGATGCGTCTACCAAGGACCAGGTGGTCATTGATAAGCTGGCGCTCGACATTGCCGGCAACGATGCCGAGGCGGTGCTGGGGCTCAATAAAAAGAGCATCCGCACCTGGGCGCGCAAGGCTCGCAAGCATAAGGACGGCCTGGTGATGGTGCCGGTCTACTTTGTCGATCGCCCGGCGACGGACAGCCGCGATGGCGAGCAGGTGCGCATTGCCGTAAACGGCCAGACGGGCCGCGCGGCCGCGGCGGTGTTTAGCGACAAGCGTGAGACGCATGTGCTGGCACCGCTCAATCCCAACGTGATGCTGTCGAGCGAAAGCACCGTGCACGCCACGCCCATCGAGGTCAAATACGTCAAGTCGCCGTTCCTGTACCAGATTGTTCGTAAGGGAGGCAGCGAGCAGCCGCGCCAGGTGACAGCGGTAGTCGAGGGCTCCTACCGAGAAGAAAAGCCCAAACGCAAGGGCCTGTTCGCCGCGATCTTTGGGAAGTAGGGGAGCGGTGCCGGTTGGCGCTGTAACTTGAAGGTTAGGGCTACGGGGCAGCTCGCAGGGGGTACGGGCTGCCGTCTGATTGTTTGAGGGTGCCAGATGTAAATAAACGGTGGAGCGACTGCAAAGGAGCCGTCTCACTGGGTAAAATCAGGTTGTGCCGCGGAACCCGCTCCTCAGCTAGTCACACTTCGGAAGCGCGGGCAACGCAGGTATTATCGTCTAAAGGGCCGGCTGCAACCGGCCCTTTTCATGACTCCCTTCGCTATCCGTTACTGCTTATATTCCCGCCAGATCGAGTAGAGGTTCCGGGCAATGCCGGTCACATACATCGAGAGGCGCAGGATTTCAAGAAACAAGTTCATAGGCTTCACCCCAATCGGAGATCGGAGCGTTGCCCGCAGGCGGATTCCGCGGCAGTCAAGATTTTACCTCACAGGCCGCGGTGGGAGACATCCTGCCCATCCCATGGTTCGGAACAGTGTCGATCTAACGGGCAATCAAACCTCTAGCACTCTTTGAATTGAGCAAGCATCTGCCCGAAGAAGCTTAGTTCGGATGGCTCATAAATGAGTGAGCCGCCATCTTCGGTCCGGTAGACCCCGCTGGGGAGGTCACGCTCGTCAGGGAGGACGTAGAGGTTGGCTTCTTCCTTCAGTCCTGCTGGGAGCATCGGGACCTCGTTCTCGTCCATTTGGAACTCATCGATATTCGCGATCGTCCTCTCCATGGTGCCTCCAGCCTTATTTCTTGTATGGCGCCCTAAAACAGGCAGCTCTCAATCAGCTCTTTACCGCGCAGGGTGTCGATCCACTCCCGTGGAATTGCCTCGATACCGTAGGCCGTGCCGGCGAGGGCGCCGGCGACGGCTGCGGTGGTGTCGGTGTCGTCGCCCAGATTGACGGCGGCAAGCACGCAATCTTCGTAGCTGTTGGTGTTGACAAAGCAGCAGCTGGCGGCCTTAAGGGTGTCGCGCACGAAGCCGCCGGACCTGATTTCCTGCTCAGGCACACCTTTCAGATGAAGCGCCCACGAGGGAAGCGTGCCGTTCATCACGGTCCTCATCAGCTCGACAAATATGATGCACGCGTCGGTCGACGTTCTGTGGGCGTGCGTAATCGCGGAGACCTCGCTGATCTCTTCGTCTGTCGCATCGGTGAACGCCAGGGGCGCGATGCGCATGAGCGAGCCGTTGCCGTTGTCGCGCTCGCCGGAGCCTCCTTTGCCGGTACGCAAGGCGCGGGCAGTCGTGCCGCCGTAATCGAAAACGCCGTCGATCGTATACTCGCCACGGGCAATCCAGCTTACGAACTTGTCGCGCATGTCTGCGGTGTCGATATGCCCGAGCTCCCTAATCGAATCGCAGGTAGCAAGTGTCATGGACGTGTCATCGCTCCAGGTGCCGGCGGGCTGCCCATGCGTGCCGTAGCCGATCATGTCCGTGCATTTGAACGTGCCGCGGGGCCTAAACTCGTAAGGAACGCCCAGCGCGTCGCCGACGGCAAGCCCATAGATGCAGTCGCGCAGTGTCGTTTTCGGTCTGTCTGTCATGGAGCGCTCCTCTTATGTCGGGGGATATGAAACGCCGTCGGGGGTATCGGTCGCAACGTGCTGCTACCCTTGCGCTTCGCCATTAGTCGCTTCGTTGATGGCGCGGTATTCGGCACTCAGCTCGCGCGCCAGCTCTTCCTTGCTTGGAAGATACGGCAAGTATTTGGCGGCAAACACTTGGTCGTTGTCTTCGGGCAGCGTGTACTCGACAATCGAGTCGCTTTTGTCCGCGCAGAGCACGATGCCTATAGGCGGATTGTCGCCTTCGTTCATGAGCTCGCGCGTGTAGTAGTTCACGTACATTTGCATCTGGCCCAGGTCCTGATGCGTAAGGTCATCGGTCTTAAGGTCGATGAGCACGAAGCAGCGCATCAGATAGTTGTAAAACACAAGGTCAATATAGAAATGGCGCCCATCAAAGGTGATGCGCTTTTGGCGCGCCTCGAAAGCGAAACCACGGCCAAGCTCCAGCAGGAACTTCTGAAGATGCGTGATGAGCGCCTGCTCTAGATCGCTCTCGCGAAACGCAGTATCGTCCGAGAAACCTAAAAACTCCAGTACATATGGGTCACGGATGATATCCTCGGGGCGATGAGCCGGGGCGCTCTTTTGGATTTCCTGGGTGACGGCCTCCTTGTCCTTGCTGGCAAGCAGGCGCTCGCGGAACATGGTGTTGATCTGGCGCTCGAGCTGACGCGTGCTCCAGCGAGAATCGGCGCATTCGTTCATGTACCAGGTGCGAGCTTCGGGGTCAGGAATGCGTATTAACCTGCGATAATGTGTCCAACTCAATTCGGGACGCAGTGAGTCCCGAATTGGAAATGCAAGATAGAACTGACGCATTTTACGCAGCTCTCTTGCTTCAAAACCTTTACCAAAATCCTTGGTAAGTCTGATTGCGAGGGCCTTGAGCAGTGCCTCTCCATACTTGGCGCGCTCCTCTCCGCCCTGCTCATCAACAATGCTCTTGCCGATCTCCCAATACGCCTCAACCATCGCAAAGTTAACGGCGGTATAGGCCTTGTCGCGAGCGGCGTTGAGAATCGAGGAAACCTGCTTGTAAAAAACTTCTGGCACGATTGCCGATTCTCCACGGTTTACCAGTTCGCCCATCACTGTCGCCCCACTTTCCTCTTGTGGAATGCATCTTTATTGCATTTAGTTTAAAGCCTCGCGCGGACTCGAATTTCAATGTCACCTAGCGCGGATTCCCGAAGTGACTAAAATGTGGCCATAGAGGCAGTTTTAGCGAACCCCGCGGGAGTGACACGCATGGATAACAACACTTTGCTGTTTCTGGACAAGGGTTCGGGTAGGTCTAAAGACGTCAAGATCTACCCTAACCGCATTGAGGTACTCAAGAAGGGCACTTTCGGCGGCAAGCACACCGAGATTGTCTACCTTAAGGACATCACGGGGGTCAACAGGATCAAGGGCCGCGACGTTTTTCTGCGCAACAGGCTGTTGACTGCCTGTGTTTTTAGCCTGAGCAGCCGCTCCCAGGCCCAGGAATTTGTGAACGTGCTGAACATAGTGATGTAGCCTATGGCGGCGTTCGGGCCAGGGTAAAAATCGGGGGCACAGAACGGTGTCCTACGCCCCCGATTGAGTCGATGTGTCTAAAAGGCCGGCTTGCCTATTCGCTATCGTCCCCAGCGTTTTCGCGGTCACTGGCAAGCATTGCCGCGCCGGCGACCGTTGTCGCCACGGCGGCAGCGGCGAGCCCGGCGGCGATACCAGAGCCGTCGCCCGTGTCGGCGAGTTTTCCGGTCGAGCCCTTGCTCTTGTTGCCGCCGCCGTTCTTGTCGGCGCCGTCTGCGTTGGCGCCGGTACCGGTGCCGGCGCCGTTGCCGCCCGCGTTGCCCGAGGCTGCAACGGTAAAGCTTGCGGCTCCGTCGCTGGCGAGCGTGTAGTTCTGCGCCGCGTCGCCCAAGAGACCGTTCACGCGCACCCAGTACGTTCCTGCGGCAAATGTTTCGCCCTCGGCCATTGCCGTGCCCGGAGCGCCGTCCGCGTCGTGCACAAACTCGAGCCGGGCCGTGCAGGCATCGGTTTCGAGCTTGCCCTCGAGTGATGCCGCAATCTTGGCGCGCACGTCTTCGCCGGCCTTAAGGCCTTCGAGTCCCTCAAAATGGGGCGTCAGCGCGCGTGGATCGATATCGATGGACACGGAGCCCCGCAGCTCCGTAACGGTCTCGTTGCCCAAGGCGTCGACATCCACATATTCGATGGCAAACGCATGGCCCGAAGCCGCCACGTTGAGTACGTTGCTGCTGTCGACAAGGCGGAAATGGCCCTCGCCAACGGTCTTGCCATCCTGGAGCGAGGCATCGCTCAGCGAATCGCCGTACGTCATGCGCATGCGGGTCGGGAGGTAGTACGAAGCTGTCTGCTTGTGCTGTGTATCGTAATCGTAATTGCGCTGGTAGATGCTCCGGGCCAGCGCCGCATCAACAAAGTCGGATGCGATGATGCCAATGTGCTCGAGGTAATCTGACTTTGTATCCTCGATGCCGCTGGGATTGATGTACGGGCTCTTATACAGATGCTCGTTGACTACTCGTGCCGAGGTAAAAGGATTGCCTCCGTGCGACAAGCCCGTGCAGCTGGTGTAGTTGATAGACCAGCAACGCTCCTGGACTTGCACCTTGGCCCCGTCATCGTCCGCGACGTCCACCTTGTTGCGCGTGCGCCCGGTCGTTTCCTTCAGCGCATTATCGACCCAGCTGAGCTTGTCGGTTCCCGTGAGTTTGTACTTGTCCTGGGCGTATACCTTGGTGCAATAGGGCTCTTTGTCTCCTGTTTCCCCCGCGGCTTCAAAGCCCCGCGCGTCTTGGACGAGACACATAGTGGCGCTGTCGGAGTGAGCCTTGATCTTGTCATCCCATTCGGTAAGGTCGAGGCCCCACGTGTGGCCGCTTACACTGTTGCCGGCGAGCCTAAATCGACGCAGCAGAACGATCTTTCCGCGCACCTCGTGTAGCGTGGGGATTCGGCTCGACGTATAGAACAGTTTGGGGTTGTCGTCCAAAACCTTGGCGAAAGCCGTCGTAACACTTTCGTCGGTAGCCTCGTCGTTGCCTCGTGACACCAGCATGATGAGCGCTTCTGTCGGGTTTTCGTTCAAAAACGTTTTGAAGTAGCCTATGACATCGGAAAGATGCATAAAGTACGCGTCTTTTTTGAGCAGGTAGTAATCCCCGTGGTCGATACCGGGGTCGTCGCCCTTTCCGAGCCGGATATCAAAATAGCGAATGCCTTCGAGCAACTGCGTCGGGATGTAATCCTGCTGGCATTTTACTTGCGAGGATTGGGGCTCAGTGTCGTTGTCCACGCTGCAGGTGCCCGAATCGTGCGTACCCGGGATGCTCAGCTCGTCGAGGAACTTGTTGTCGTCGACGTATTTCATCCAACATGGCCCATCGACGTAGCTGCTGTACGTGATCCAGTCGAGGCTGCTAACCGTGGCATCGTTCTTTTTCATGTCGTAACCGATAAGTTCGAGCTCCCACGGAATGCTCTTACTCTTATGGCAGATCTTGTTGTTGTCCTGGTCTTCGCCGTTCGATTCTATTGCCAGGTACTTAATGTCTTTTTTCTCGGTTTCTTTCTCGACCGTGCGGTCTCGGATGATATAGGTTCCGTTTGATTGACGCTCGAACGCAAAAGCGCGGCTGGGCTTGTTGTCATACTCGCCGCCCCATACGTGGATGACCTTTCCATCTTTGTCAGAGTCGTCGTCGACCGACCAAATGCTGTAGCCCGTCTTTTTATGCTCTTCGAAATTGAGCAAGGTGCGGATAGCATACCAGTTTGTATCGTCATTCTTGGTCGTTACGTTCTCAAGGATGAGCTTGCTGGACGTGCCGTCGTTAAACAGGTGGCAGACGTTGCCGCGAACGTTGCCGTCTTGGTTGACGCTCGCGGTGCGAAAATAGCCCGCGGGGCGAAGGCGAATGACGAAATTACCGAGGTGCTCCGCCGGTTTGGGCGTGTCGTCTGCAAATGCCGCTCGCAGGGGAATGCCCGGTGCCGCGGTTTCTGGCAGGCTTGCAAGCGGCGACAGCGCCGCAAGACCTAAGCCCAGCGTAAATGCTCGGCGACTGATGGCATGATGTTCGGCCATGACTCCTCCATTCGCAGGGTGCGGTTATGCGATAGTTTTGGTCACTATGCTGCCCAGATGTTTAAAGATGCTGGTTTAATTGTCTGCGCGGCGCAATAAATCGGTGGGCGGACGTGTTGGGGTGTTTATCGTTTTCGTACTGTTGCCACATTTGGGGCGGTTCCGGCGTCCGGCATCCTCGCGTTCGTCGGCTACCGGCATAAGAAAGGGAGGGTCGGTTTACCGGCCCTCCCTGGGTACGAAGCGCTGGGGTACCGTCGCTTGTTTGCACTGCGACCGTGTTTCCCGTTGCGCTCGCCAGTCGCTTAGCGCTTGATCTCGATATCGTCGAGCTTGACGTCCATGGCCTCGGTCTTGGCTTCGGCGATGTCGTCGGCAAACTCCAGAGACTTCATCATGGTCTCGACGGCGTCCTTGTGCTCCTCGACATTGTCGATGCTCGCGTAGACGCTGCCGCCGCCTGCTTCGGTGAAGTACTCAGTCGTCACGCCGCCCGAGTGTGTATAGGAAGCGTTGCGCCAAGTCTTGCCGTTGTACTTGACGGGGTCATTCTCGGTCCACTCAAAGTTGGCCTTCCATTTGGCCTCGTAGTCGAACAGCTCGTCGGCGTTCTTGTCGGAGTCGAAGACAGGGATGAAGCGATCGCTGGCGTGCTCGCTCTCGGTGAACTTAAACTGGGCCCTATCGGCGGTGTCGCCTGCGACGTCCGTGATTTCGACGCCCTCGGGCACCTCGACCTTAAACCAAATGAAGTCGGTCCTCATATCCACGGCTGGCTTTTCTGCTCCGCCGCCACCGCCACTGCCGGCAGCGCCACCGCTTCCACCGCAACCCACCAGGGCAACTGCGGCAAAAAGACTCATGCAGAGGGTGAGAATCGCAAAGGCCTTCTTTTTCATGGTCGTGTCCTCCTCGGTCTGTAACCGCCCATGGATTACCTGTCTTTACTGTACGCGCGAGCGGCTCGTTCGGGTGGGCCATGTGTCCCATTCTGGGGGCAGGATTTGCGCCGACAAGTGGCAATATACGCGGGCACAAAAAAGGGGAGGGCCGATGTCGTCGGCCCTCCCCGGGTTGGGCGCCCGTTGTTTTAATGGAGCGCATGTGCGCGGGTGCGCATAGGCACGTGCGGGTGCCCCGTTACTTGATCTCGATGCTCGAAATCTCGACTTCGCGTGCCTCGGAAACTGCCTCTGCCATGTCATCGGGGAACTCGATGGAGTTGAGGAGCGCCTCGGCTTCTTTCTCGTGCTGGTCGAAGCTCGAGATGAGGACGTAGACGCTTCCTGGTTCAACGTCGGTAAAAAGGATGGTTGAGATGCCGCTGTTGTCTTCGTACGTTCCGACGAGCCACGTCCTGCCGTTATATTCGACGGACCCGCCATCCTTCCACTGGAACGTATCCCCCTTCTTTTCTGCCTGGTCGGCGTGGGACTCCTCGGCCGTCAGCGCTTTTTTCCAAACGGGGATAAAACGATCGGCCGAGGCGTTCTCGTCTTCGGGGAAGGTGAGCTGAACCCTGTCGGCATTCTTGCCGGCGGAGTCGCTTACGCCGACACCCTCGGGCATCTCGACCTTAAACCAGATAAAGTCGGTCTTCTTGGCGACGGGGGCCTTTTCCTTGCTCTCGCTCTTGGCGGTGCTGCCGCCTCCGCCCGATGCGCTCCCGCCGCAGCCGACAAGGGCAAATGCGGCAAAGAGGGCGATGCAAAGGGAAAGAATCGATAGGGTCTTTTTCTTCATGGTGGCGTCCTCCTTGTCTGCCGATGACATCACGGCGCCGCATGCTGTTGGGGTACTGATTGCGCTGGCGGCGGATGTCTCTGTGTACTGTGCGGCTTATGCCTCCGTTCATCGCTTGTGGCCGTTGCGCGGCCGTGCCCCAACGGGTTCCTTACTTATAGATATGCCCCAGTTTGTGCCGTTCGGGAGTCTCGAAAGGTGGGCCATGTGTCCCATGTTTGCAGCGCCGACGCCTATCGTTCGTCATAGAAATCCGCGATGGCCAGGTGTGCTGACGCTCATGTGCTTATGGGCTAGACTTAGCATCATTACGTGTTTGATGCGGTTGGTCGGCGGTTGCCGCCCGACCGATCTATATGACTTGAAGGTGCATACGTATGAGCCAAGAGATGATGGACAAGACCTGCCGTGGGTTTGCCGAGGCGCTGGCCGCGCGCGAGCCGGTTCCCGGCGGCGGTAGCGCGAGCGCCTTTGTGGGCGCGCTGGGCGCCTCGCTTTGCGGGATGGTCGCTCGCTACGGGGCGACCAATCCCGCGCTTAGCGATCGGGCGGACGATCTGACGCGTGCATTTGCCCAGGCAGACGAGTTGGCGCAGGAACTAGTGGGTCTGGTTGCCGAGGATGTTCGTGCATACGGCCAGGTGTCTGCGGCATACGGTATTCCTCGTGATGACCCGGCTCGACCCGCGGCGATTCAGGACGCGTTGCGCGTGGCGGCCCTGCCTCCGTATCGCATTATGGATGCCTGTGGTCGTGCGCTGGCGCTGCTCGAGGACATGGCCGACAAGGGTTCGCGCCAGTTGCTGTCCGACGTGGCATGCGGCGCCGTGTTCTGCCGCGCCGCCATGCAAGGCGCGAGCCTGACGCTCTTTGCCAACACCACATCTATGAAAGACCGGGCGCGCGCCGAGGAACTCGAGGCGGCGTGCGATGAACTGCTGGATACGTGGCTGCCGCGCGCCGATGCACTGGCGCGCCGTGCTGCTGACGCCGCAAGGAAGAGGGGATAGCCATGGCCGAGCTGCTCAAGGGTGCTCCCGTTGCCCGTGCTTTGACCGAGGAGCTTGCCGCTCGTTGCGCCGCCCTGCGCGAACAGGGCATCGTGCCGACGCTGGCCATCGTGCGTGTGGGCGAGCGCGAGGACGACCTGTCCTACGAGCGCGGCGCCCTCAAGCGCTGCGAGAAGGTTGGCATTGAGGCTCGCCGCGTCTTGCTTCCCGCCGATGTTTCGCAGGATGAGTTGCTGGCGGCTATCGAGGGCATTAATACCGATTCGGCTGTTCACGGCTGCCTGATGTTTCGTCCGTTGCTCGCTGGGCTTGACGAGGATGCGGTTGCCGCGGCACTCGATCCCGCCAAAGATGTTGACTCCATGACACCGGCCTCGCTGCTTACCACGCTTTCGGGTCGTGGCGAGGGCTTTGCTCCTTGCACGGCCGAGGCCGTGTTGGCATTGCTGGACCATTACGGTGTTGAGCTGGATGGGGCCAAGGTTGCGGTTGTTGGTCGGTCGCTGGTAATTGGTTGTCCCGTAGCCGCCATGCTTACGGCTCGCAATGCCACGGTGACGACGTGCCATACGCATACGCGCGACTTGGCTGCCGAGTGCCGTGCAGCTGATATTGTGGTTGCGGCCGTTGGACGCGCGCGCACGATTGGCGCGGATGCGGTTCGTGGGGGCCAGACGATCATCGATGTTGGCATTAATTGGGACGAGGCCGCTGGCAAGCTGGTCGGCGATGTCGATTTTGATGCTGCGGAACCAATCGTTGGCGCAATTACTCCGGTGCCGGGCGGCGTGGGGGCTGTGACCACCGCGATTCTCGCCAAGCACGTGATCGAGGCGGCGGAGCGCGCATCGAAATAGTCGTTTTTGACCACAGGGGTTGCCGGGGCGGCTGTTTCGCCCTTTTTGCGCCGAAGCGATACACTGTTGCCGTTTGATTTCTTCGCTCAAGGAGGATGCGCATGCCGTGCACAACGATTTTGGTTGGTAAGAACGCGAGCTACGACGGGTCGACGCTGGTTGCCCGCAATGAGGACTCGTCCAACGGGGTGTTTGAGCCCAAGCGCATGCGTGTTGTGCACCCCGACGAGCAGCCGCGTGTCTACACAAGCGTCTTGAGCCACCTGACCGTTGAACTGCCCGACAATCCCATGCGTTACACAAGCGTCCCCGACGTTGTCCCGGGTCATGGCGTTTGGGCCGAGGCCGGCTTCAACGAGCTCAACGTTGGCATGTCCGCAACCGAGACGCTTACCACCAACGAGCGCGTCCGCGGCGCCGATCCGCTCGTGGACTACGTGCCCGCCAAGGGCAACGAGGGCGAGGACGGCTATGTTCCGGCGCAGCCCGGCGGTCTGGGTGAGGAGGATATGGTGACCCTGGTGCTGCCGTACGCCAAGTCTGCCCGCGATGGCGTGCGTATCCTGGGTGACCTGCTCGAGCGCTACGGCACCTACGAGAACAACGGCATCGCCTTTAGTGACGTTGACGAGGTCTGGTGGCTCGAGACCATCGGCGGCCACCACTGGATCGCCAAGCGCGTGCCCGATGACGCCTATGTGACCATGCCTAACCAGCTGGGTATCGATAGCTTTGACCTGGACGACGCCGAGGGCGCCCAGGCAGATCATATGTGCTCCGCCGACCTGCGCTCCTGGATGGCCGAGTGGCATCTGGATCTGACGCTGGGCGTCGAGGGCGACGGTCCCGCTGCGGTCTTCAGCCCGCGCGAGGCCTTTGGCTCGCACAGTGACAGTGACCACGTCTACAACACGCCGCGCGCCTGGTACATGCAACGCTGCCTCAACCCCAGCGATGTGTGGGATGGTCCCGAGGCCGACTACACGCCCGAGAGCGACGACATCCCCTGGAGCCGCGTGCCCGAGCGCAAGGTGACCATCGAGGACATCAAGTACGTGCTTTCGAGCCACTACCAGGGCACGGAGTACGACTGCTACGGCAGCAAGGGCACGCCCGCCACGCGCGGCGCCTATCGTCCCATCGGCATCAACCGCAACAGCCAGCTTGCCGTGCTGCAGCTGCGCCCCTATGCGCAGCCGGCGTATCGCGCCGTGCAGTGGATGGCGTTTGGCTCTAACTCGTTTAACGCGCTCGTGCCGCTGTACGCCAATGTCGAGACCATGCCCGAGTACTACGCCGGCACGCAGGCTCGCGTGACGTCGGAGAATTTCTATTGGGCAAATCGCCTGATCGGTGCCTTGGCCGATGTTCGCTTCCGTGAGTGCGGTCGCGCGGTCGAGGATTATCAGGAGAAGGTCGGCGGCATGGGCCACAAGCAGATTCACGACGTTGACGCTGTCGTAGCCGCGCTGCCCGAGGCCGAGGTGCCTGCCGAGCTCGCCCGTGCTAACGAGGCCTTTGCCGAGCTTGTGCGCGTGGAGACCGACGCTCTGTTGGGCAAGGTGCTCTACACCACGAGCTGTGCCATGAAGAACTCCTTCGCGATGAACGACAACGTAAGGTAAAGACAACCTTGCAGCGAGCGAGCGGGACAAACGCCGTCAAAGGCTTTGCCCCGCTCGATTTCTATCTCGGCGGTAAAACGATTTTGTGTCGTTCGCTCAATCTTGGGTACAAGAAGGCCAATGCAGTTGTTCATGATTGGAGCCAACCATGGTTATGAAATTCGATCAGCTTGTTAACGGTGCCATCAACGTGGGCTTCGGCGCCGCCGCCGTTGCCGTCGAGGGCGGCAAGAAGGTCCTTGACGACCTCAATACCAAAGGCGAGCAGGTTCGCAAGGACGCCGGAACCCCCGATATCGCCCGCAGCGTGTCCGATATGTTCGAGCAGGCCGGTGGCACCATTTCCGACCTGACCGAGCGTCTGGGCATGCAGGGCGAGACTGCGGCGCAGCGCGTGCTCGACGAGCTCATCCTGGCCCGCGTCCGCGTTATGACCGCCCCCGAGCGCACGGCCTTTTTGGCCCATGTGCGCGACATCGTCGATTCGGTCGAGGACAACGTGACTTCGGTGCCCGTCGAGTCCGTTGAGCCCGACGATGCAGAGGACACCGAAGAGGCCGAGTAGCAGCGCAGATGGCAGATTCCACCACCGATTACAACAATCTAGATCCCTTGGGTGACGAGGCGGCGGTTGTCGATGAGGTCGATGCCGCCGTCTCGGGCGCTCGCAAGAAGCCGCGTGCTGTCGATATGGTTCCCGAAGAGCCCGACGCGATGGCGCCGGACGAGGAATACCAGCTCACGCCGGCAGGCCGCCGCGAACGCATTGGGCAGATCGTTCGCCTGATCAAAAAGTACCGCGTATGGGATAACCTCACGCCGGTGCGCCTGCGTCGTCTGCTCGAAGAGCTTGGCCCCATGTTCGTCAAGATGGGGCAGATTCTGGCTAACCGCTCCGAGATTTTGCCGCAGCGGTTTTGCGACGAGCTGCGCCGCCTGCGCTCCGACGTAGACCCGGTGCCGTATGAGGTAGTGCTCCGCTGTCTGGAAGAGGAGTACGGCCAGCGCCTGGGGCAGATGTTCGACGCGATCGACCCCAACCCGCTCGGAAGCGCGTCGCTCGCGCAGGTACACCGTGCCCGCCTGGTGACGGGCGAGGACGTGGCCGTTAAGGTGCAACGCCCCGGCGCGCAGCAGGTCATGGCGCAGGACATAGACATCATCCGTTCGGTGGTGCGCATCGTTTCCAAGTTCGTCAACACCGATCAGTTTGTTGACCTGCACGGCGTGGTCGAAGAGCTGTGGACCTCGTTTCGCGAGGAGACCAACTTTTTGGCCGAGGCCAAAAACCTCAACGATTTCTATGACTTCCACAAAAGCGTGCATGGCGTGTCGTGCCCCAAGTCCTACCTAGATCTTTGCACCGAGCACGTGGTGGTCATGGACTACATCGACGGCATCTCCATTGCCGATCCCGAGCGCCTGGTGGCCGAGGGCTATGACTTAGAGAAGATTGGCGCCGCGATCGTCGAGGACTATTCGACGCAGGTGCTCGACGACGGCTTTTTCCATGCCGACCCGCATGCGGGAAACATCATCCTCAAAGACGGCATTGTCTACTTTATTGACCTGGGCATGGTCGGGCGCATGTCGAGCCACGACCGCGGTATCGTCAAGGATATGATTTTCGCCGTGGCCGAGGGCGATGTGCCCAAGCTCAAGGATTCGCTCATGCGTTTTGCCGTGACGCGCGGTGATTCGGCCGAGCTCGATCATTCGGCCTTTTTGTCCGATTTGGACTTTATCGTAGCCGACTTTGCAGGACTCGATCTTAAGGACCTGGATATCGGCGAGTTTTTGACCTCGTTGCTAAACCTGGCGCGCAAAAACGACGTTGAGCTGCCGAGCGTGGTGACGATGTTCGCCCGCGGCATGGTGACGCTCGAGGGTCTGCTGACCGAGTACATGCCCAACGTCAACATGATCCAGATCATCCAAGCGCACATCAAAAACGAGAAGAGCGCCTATGCGCGCGTCCGCGAAATGGGGCGCGATCTTGCCGCGAGCAGCTATCGCGCGGCAAAAGGCTCGCTCGAGGCGGCCGAGTATCTGGGCTTGGCGTCGCGTATGCTCACGCGCGGTCAGCTTAAGATAAACACGCAGATCATGAGCAGCGATAAGGCGCTGCGACAGCTGGGTGGAATTATCGACCGCATGTCGATGGCAATTGTGATTGCCGGCCTGTTTATCGGCTCGTCGGTGGTGTACTACGCGCGCATCGAGCCGGTTGTGTTCGGTATCCCGGTCATTGGCTTTATGGGCTACGTGAGCGCGCTGGTACTGGCGCTGATGCTGGGCCGCGAGATCTGGCGCAACAGTCACGGCGGCAAGCGTTAGCGATTCCCCGGAATCAGAGAAAGACGGATCCTTTTGCTCTGCACTCCATCCACGCCCTTTTCTATCGCAAACCATAGCTTTTACCTTGGGCTTCGCCTGTGTGCGGGGCCCTTTTGCGTGCTACCATACTGACAGTAATAATCGATGGCCTAGATGGTGGTGCGGAGACGCACGAACGCGCGGTTTTCCTGCGCGTTTGGGAGAATCGGGGTGCAAGTCCCCGGCTGTACCAGTAACCGTAATTCCTCTTGGCCCGGGATGTTCGCGTCGCAGATCGGACGACGCGCCCGGGTCGGTAAGGTTAAGTCGGATCGCCTCCCATCTTGCACGCGGGCGCGGCGCATGCCGCCGGTACGCGTTGGGCTCTGGAGGGAAGGGGGACCCCGATGGGGGTACTCAAGCGCAATATGCGCGATGACGTGGGGCAGCCGCTGGGCAATGCTCCAAGTGCAGACAATAGGAGACAAATGGATATGTTTGAGGACGAGTGCCAGCGCGCCTCGTGGCGTCGTCATGGAGCGATTGTCCGTGGAGTAGCCAAGCGCGGCCTGGTGGCATTCCTGGCCTTCGCGATGGCCTTTGGCACCACGCCCGCCCAGATGTGGGCCGAGGGCGCCGAGGGCATTGCCGAGGCCGTGGCGCAGGCGACAACGCCGGGCGAGGGTTCGGCTGCCGGCGAGGGCGCGGTTGCCGATGCTGGCTCGAATGGCGCCGCTGCTGAGGACGGCACGAATGCCGCCGAGGACGGCACGAATACCGCAGACAACGATAGCGCGTCAGCCGATGACGCCGCCAACGCCGAGAACCCTGCGGCGGCAGCATCTGTCGCCTCGGAGCAGGGCGAGCCGAAGGCCGTTGCCGCTTCCGCCACGACGCTTACGAGCGATGCCAAGGTCTACATTCAGGATTCCAAGGATAAGGACAACGCCTCTTCTTTCCAGTGGAAGTCTGGTGCGCTCAGCGCGGGCGACACGCTTTGGGCCAACATGTATGACGAGGTGGAGACCGAGGACTATTGGGGTGACCCCACCACCGAAACTCAGTCTGTTTCCAACCCCGGCACCTGGACCTACACCTGGCTTGCTGGCACGGTTAAGACAAGCAACGACGTCTCCGACTACACCGAGGTCGTAGGCCATGAGCAGTCCCTTACCGTCACCGACGCCATGGTGGGCAAGTACTTCATCTGCAAGGTGACGGCGGGTGGCAAGGACTACTACGGCCCCTCCGTCTCTTATGGCTCGGGCATCAATGCCAATTACATTCCCGGTCCCGTGTTGGGCGCTGGGCAGGCAAACCTCTACTCCGTCAAGCTGAGTAGCTCGTCTCCCGCCGTTGGCGACACTCTGACCGCTACGCCGTACACTGCGTACAACACGCCCGCCGCGAGCGACACCAAGGTGACCTACACCTGGTACGAGTCGACCAACAAAAACTCCGGCTGGGCCGAGATTGAAGGCGCGACGACTGCCTCCCTCACGCTAACCGACGCTCTCGAGGGCAAGTACGTCAAGGTCAAGGCAAGCGCCGGGGTAAACGACGTTGAGGCCACGACGAGCGACGCCGTGCTCAAGGCCGGCGCGGTCAAGCTCGCCGGCGTCGAGCTTTCTGCGCCTTCCACGGAGATCGGCGCGACCCTCACGGCTAAGGCGTACACCGGTTCGAGCTACAGCCCCTCTTACGTCGACAACTCCAAGGTCACCTACACCTGGAAGAAGTACAAGGGCACGCCGGCGCCCAGCAGCTCCACAAAGTGGGAGACCATCGAGGGGGAGTCCGGCCCCACGTTTACGGTGACTGACGACCTTGAGGGCTACTATGTCTCAGTGTCTGCGAACGCGGGCGCCAATGATGTAGCCTTTGGTGCTTGGTCGACCGGCTACGGCGTGGGTCCCTTCAAGCAAGCCGGTGCTGTGGACATCTACTCCGCCATCCTGGCCCCCGAAGGCTCCACCTCCGGCACCTTTGTCTATACCGTTGACGACACCGTCCAAGCCCTTGCTAAAGAGAAGAAGGACGCCTCCGATTACATCGATTCCTCGAAGCTGAGCTACCAGTGGCAGGTCGCAGATGTCAAGGGCGGCATCTACACCGATATTGAAGGTGCGACGTCGAGTACCCTTAAGCTCGCGGCTTACGAGGGCAAGTCGGTCCGTTGCCATGTAACCGCAAAGATTGGCGGCAGCGATTACACTACTAAGGGCACGAGCCGCATTGGTGCCGCTGGCTCCGTCAACATCACGAGCGTTAAGCTCGATAAGACGGGCGAGGTCAATGCGGGCGAAGCTATCACGGCGACCGCCAATGCGGCTTCGGGTGATGTGACCGCCAACGAGCGCGTCGCGTGGTCGTGGTACTGCGGCGATACAGCGAAGACGTGCACGACGAAGATCGATGGCGCGGCCACCAATACCTTTGCACCCGATGCGTCCTACGCCGGTAAATATGTCGTGGCATGTGCTAACGGCGGTTTTGGTGACGAGAAGTCGAGTGCTGTTCTCGTTGTCGAGGCTGGCTCCGTTGAGCTTTACGGTGTGACGGTTGAGGGCGCGTTGGCATCTGGCCAGATTGCCGCAGGCAAGGTTCTGACGGCCAAGGCGACCAAGGGCAACTACTACACTGACGTCTCCGCGACGGACACGGTCCACTATCAGTGGCAGTACTCCAACGACAAGAGCTCCTACGACAGCCACTTCGTCAACATTCCCGATTCGACCGACTCCGCAACGTACACGCCCACGGCCGATATGGTGGGCAAGTACATTCGTGTGATCGCCACGAGCAAGAACTCGGTGAAGAGCACCGAGAAGAAGAGCACCTACGGCGGTACGCAGTCCGTCGACCCCGTTGGCCCTGTGACGCTTGCCGGTCAGTACAAGCTCAAGTCCGTTGCGCCCAACGAGGCTTCTTCGACGACGCTCTCCGTTGGCACGGTGCTCACGCCGCGCGTGAAGATTCCCGGCTCCTCGAGCTGGTCTGATTCCGATCTGCCCGAGGACGCTAAGCTCACGCTCGCTTGGTATGCCAAGGGCGAGGATGATTCGGATTGGGTTGAAGTCACCGACGGCATTGACGCCGAGACCGGTGCGCTGACGCTCAACGATCCCCTCATCGGCAAGCGTATCAAACTCACGGCGAGCGCTCTCGACAACACGGTTGAATGGGTTTCGTCGGACAGCGTTACCGCGGCGGGGGAGTATAACCTGCTGCGCGTGACCACTACGCCGCAGATCAATAGCGATACGACCCATCTCGTCTCAGGTGATAGCGTTAAGGCGACGGCGCAGGCCAAGCGCGCCGACGGTTCGGCCACCAATGGTATCGACGTCACCGGTCAGGCGACTGTTGCTTGGTATGCGGCCGACGACGCGAAGGCTCCCGCGGCCGACTGGACGCTGCTGTCCGATATGTCGGGCGCCGAGGCGACGGTCTCGGCATCTGCTGCTGGCAAGTATCTGAAGGCTGTCGCCACGAGCGGAAGCTCGACGGTCGAGCTCGTCTCCACCAACAAGGTTATCGCCGCGGGTTCGCTCGAGGCTGCAGTCCAAAAGCTCAACGATGCTAACAAGCAGATTGTTGTTGACTACAGCGCCAAGGGCGGCAACGTCAATGATGCGCTGAAGGCACAGCTTGCTGATCTGGGATTTACCGACGTTGACGTTAAGGTCTCCGAGGGCGGCGTGCTCTTTAAGGCTGAGGACGCCAAGGCCACGGTCGGCATCTCCGATGCGCAGGACAAGACCAATGGCGATGTAACGTTCTTCTTCATTGACCCCAACGACTACACCGGTTACAACATCGACGGTCTGCGTAGCGCCGATGTGGCGTTTGAACTGTCGCGCGATGGCGAGAAGACCGAGTATTACCAGCCCAACAAGACGGTTCAGGTGGCTTGGGACGAGGCTCGTGTGCAGCAGATGCTCGACGATGCCGCCGAGCAGGTTGCCATCGGTTACGCTGCGGGCGATTCGGCCGAGTCCGTTACGTCCAACCTCACGCTTCCGTACCGCGCGGGCTCCAAGAGCAAGTTCGAGGTTAGCTGGAAGAGCTCCGACGGCGACGCCATTTGGCCGTCCGGCTATGGCTGGAGCGATTACACCGGCAAGGTGACGCGCGCCTCGAGCGATCGCGCCGTTACGCTGACCGCGACGGTTTCGTTTGTGAAGGGCGGCCCGAGCGATGTCGAGGGCACGCACGACTTCACCGTGACCGTCAAGGGCGACCCCGAGAAGGTTGCTGCCGACAAGAAGGCGCTGCAGGAGAAGGTCGACGCGGCGTTTATTTACAACAACATCAAGTACTCCGGTACCGATGCGGTTGCCAATAAGGACGGCCTGACCGATGACCTCCAGATGCCGCGCACGAGCACGCTCGGCGTCGACGGAAAATACTATAAGGTCGAGTACTCCGCGAGCACCGATGACGTGACCTTCAACGGCTATAAGGGCACGGTCTTCCGTCCCGAGGCCGGTAAGAGCGCCGTCTCCACGAAACTCACCTGCACGGTTACGGATAAGAACAACGCTGAGGTCACTGCCACAAAGACGCTTGACTTCACGGTTGCGCCGCAGGATCAGGCCGACCTCGACAATGAGCTTAAGCTCATGGAGGCCGCCAAGGCGGGCTACGCCGAGGCCATCCTCGACGGCCAGGACGCCGCCGGCGTGACCGCAAATATGCATGCCTTCCAGAAGGCGTATCTCGACGCCGATGGTAAGCTCGCGTGGAGCTACGACAAGGCGTCTACCGACGCTGCGGGCTCGGGCATCGTCCCGGTTGAGCTCGAGGGCTACGACGACATGAGCGGCCAGCAGTGGCGCCTCTTCAAGTCGAGCGACACTGGTGTCATCTCTGCGGAGAACCTTCTTGTCACGCAGCCTGAGTACAACACCAAGGTCACCATTACTTCTCGCCTTTCCAGTGAGAAGTACGCGCGTTACGCCAAGCGCTATCCGGATAATGCCACGTACGCAAAGCTCGCCAACCAGGACGTCTCTGCGACAGTGACCGTGCTTGGAACGAGTGGTCAGGTCGCTCCTGAGGTTACAGCAACATGCTCGGTTATCGGCATCGATGCCGATGGCAACCAGCAGACCTGGACCGCCGCCGAGCCGTACACGTTAAAAACGGGGTCTACCGCCGCCGACCTCTCTGAGGCGCTCTTCAAGAAGCACGGCCTCACCGCCGATTACGGCATGGGAACCTGGGGCTGGTACCTCAATTCCATCACCTCGCCTGTCGACGCGGGCCGAACGCTTGGCTATGATTCGCAGACCGGAGCGTACTGGCAGCTCTTCATCAACGGCACGGCCGCATCGGTTGGTGCGGGCGGCTACGTGCTCGAGGCCGGCGACTCGGTCGTCTGGTGCTACTCCAAGTACGGCGACCCGGCGCCCACCGACCAGCTCTCCGTGAGCTGCGAGGTTGTTGGCCAGGCTAAGGACGGTAGCCAGCAGACCTGGGCTCAGCCCACGACTATCCAAGTGAAGGAGGGCTCGACCGCGGCTGAGCTCTCTGAGCAGGTGTTCAAGCAGGCTGGCATTGGCGCCGACACCGGGACGGGCTCCTACGGCTGGTACCTCAACTCGCTCACCTCTCCGTTTGATGAGGACGTAAAGCTCTCGACCGAAAAGGTTGACGCTTCCACTTGGAATTACTGGCAGTTCTTTGTCAACGGCAAGCTCGCAAATGTGGGCGCCGGTAACTACACGCTCAAGGCCGGTGACAAAGTTTCCTGGGTCTACGGCTCTGACGGTACTATGCCTGGGCAGACAAAGGCTTCCCTGCAGATTATCGGTGTTGACAGCGGCGGTAATGTTCAGACGTGGGCGCCTGCAGCTGACTACACCATGGTTGATACCGCGACCGTGGCTGATGCGACTGAACTTGCCTTCAAGCAGAGTGGCATCTCTGCGGATTATGGTACGGGTACATGGGGCTGGTTCCTCAACTCAATTACATCGCCGTTTGATGAGCGAACGCTCGCATGGGACTCCACGACTGGGGCTTACTGGAAGCTCTTTATCGATGGCAAGCCTTCCGATTTGGGCGCGGGCAGCGTCCAGCTGAAGGACGCGAAGTCTATCGCCTGGGTCTATACGGCTGGCGACAAGCTGCCTGACCCCGATGCCCTCACGACCGACCCCAACGCGCCTAAGTCTAACTTCGACTCTGCCTGGCCTGCGTTTGCCGGCGGCAAAGTCAATGGCTCGGTTGCCGAAGTGCCGACTCCGTCTGGTGCGGCTGAATCTGCGTGGGATGAGCCCGCGGATATCAAGGGCGATGCAAAAGGCGTTTCGGACTTGCTCATTATCGACGGTAATATTTGCGCGGTTAAGGGCAACCGCATTGTGCTCATAGATTCTGAAACCGGAAAGAAGGAGCTTGCGAGCTGCTCTATTGGCGCGAACATTGGCTACTTCTGCCGTCCCGCCTATAAAGACGGCTATCTGGTTGTTCCTTTTGAGGACGGCTCGCTCGGCATTTTTGTTCTGGACAAGAAGGATGGGCAGTACTCGATAGCCTGTCGATACAAGACCCCTTCGCTCGGGATCAAAGATACCCAAGCTCTCACGTCCGTGACCATCTCCGGCGGCAAGGCCTACGCAGGCTTCACTGTTGTCGACGGTTCAGAAGGTGCGCTCGTGTGCGTTGACCTGGCTTCAGGCAAAGTGGACTGGACAACAGACAAAAAGAAGTCCGAGACCAACGAGAACGAGGGCTACTACTGGGCGGGCGCTGCGGCCTCCGGTGACGACATCATCATCGGTAACGAGTCCGGTAAGGTTACCCTCATTGATGGCTCCAACGGCAAAGAGCTCTCGAGCGTAAGCGTAGGCACGCCCGTTCGCTCCGGCATCATTGCCGTCGAGGTTGGCGAGAACGGCGACGGCACGTATCTCGCGGTCTCCCGCGATAACGGAACGCTCTACAAGATTCGTCGCAGCGGGGGCAAGCTGACCCTCGAGGGCAAGCCCGTTGCCTTCGCGGCCATCTCCACCTCTACGCCGGCAGTGAGCAACGGCCTGGCGTATGTCTGCGGCATGGACATCGAGGGTTACGGAACGCTCTCTGTCATCGATCTGAGCACTATGAGCGTTAAAAAGAGCATCCGCGCAGACAAGGGCGAGTCCAAGAGCACCCCGCTCGTCTCGGTTCAAGGTAACGACACGTACGTGTACTTCACCTGCAACGCTCTGCCCGGTGGCGTTTACGCTTATAAACTGGGCGACGATGCGGCGCAAATGATATTCACGCCCGACGCAAAGTATCGTGAATACTGCACCGCTTCTATCATCTGTGATGAGAAGGGCAACCTGTACTACGCCAATGACTCGGGACGCCTCTTTAAGCTAGCGGGTGCCGAGTCCTGGAGAGTTGCGTTCGATGTACAGGGCGGTTCGTACGTCGCACCGCGTTATGTTGCCAAGAACAAGATGGTTTCCGAGCCGGCTGCCCCAACCCGCGACGGATATACGTTCCTCGGCTGGTACACCGCCGAAGGCGAGAAGTGGGACTTCGCCAAGGACGTCGTGACGGCCGATATGACGCTCTATGCCAAGTGGACCAAGAATGCCGTTAACCCTGGCGGTAGTGGTGGCTCTGGCTCTAATGGCGGCTCGGGTAATGCCGGTGCTGGTTCTGACCCCGGTAACGGCACAAACGGCCAGCAGAGCGGCGGTGCCGTTTCGCCTGGGCAGAAGCCTGTGTCGTCGACCACGACCAAGACCAAAACCAAGGACGGCAAGGATTCCAAGAAGGATTCCGACAAGTCCGACAAGAAGGACAGCAAGAAGTCTGATAAGAAGTCCGCTGAGGCTCCTGTGCAGCAGTCTGGCTTCAATCCGCTCGCCATCGCTGGTGTGGCGGCCGGCGTGATCGGTCTTGCCGTCATCGGTGTGTTCGTATTCACCAAGCGTCGGTAGGTGAGGACTGTGTCCAATAAACCTCAGGACGCCGACTCCAAGCAGCCCGACTCGTCGTTCATTCAACTCGACGATGCAAAGAAAAAGGGCGCCGCCTCGGCGGCGTCCGCCCCTCGGCGCAGGACGCTGCTTGGCGCTCTGACGGCCGTCTGCATCGTCTTGATCGTTGTGTCGCTGGGTTTTGTCCAACCTTCTTCCAGCGGTGCATGGTCCATCGATTGGATCGCTCAGGCTGTGACAGGGGAGAGCGTCGTTGCCAAGGATGCGTCGGTTTCCGGCTCGATTACCGCTTCGGGCAAGGCTGCGCCCAAGGACTCCGAATCTTCGGACAATGCGAAGGACGGGTCGAAGGACTCAAAAAAGGATTCGAAGGAGAAGAAGTCCGAAAGCAAGGACGGCAAGACGTCCAACAACGCATCTGCTGGACAGGGCCCTGAATCCACCGGTGGATCGAGTTCTTCTGACGGCTCTTCTTCGGGCGGCGGCTCGGTGTCTGGCGGTGGGTCTGCATCCAACGGCGGCAGCGCCTCTGCGGGCAATCAGGGCGGCTCGCAGCAGCATGGCTATGTCACAGTGACGGTCTCGGTAACTTCGAGCGCCGTGGGCAATCCTGTCTCGTCTGGCGGCACGTTCACCTTTAACGAGGGCGCCACGGTCTACGATGCCCTGTGCGCTCTGGGCCTTTCCGTGAATGCGCATGGTTCGCCGTATGGCACGTATGTCGCAGCTATCGGCGGCTTGGCTGAGAAGGAGCACGGCAGCACGAGCGGCTGGATGTATTCCGTCAACGGCGTACCGCCCAAAATGGCTTGCAGCAGTTACGTTCTTTCCAATGGCGACAGCGTAGTCTGGTATTACGTAACGGGCTAGATACCTCGACATAACGCGCCAAACGGGCGGTTCGGACAAACATCCGGGCCGCCCGTTTTTCATGCGTAGAGGACTGGGTCGCCGGGTCTCTCGGCAAACAAAAAACCGGTCGGAACGAGAATTCCAACCGGTTATACCTTCAAGCAAATGTCGAACAAACTATGACTGTGCGCCCTCGAGGAATAAGCGACGGCTAAAGTAGTTGTACCAGGTGACCAAGAACGTTGCGATTGCCTTCATGGCCTGGTAGCCGATGCTCAAAAACGTGACGCCCACAAACATGTACAGGTCGTTGAGGCCCAAACCAATCACCGACAGGATGGTGAAGATCGTGAACTCGCGCTTGCGGCTCATGCCCTCACGGTGGTCGAACACGTACTTCATGCTGAGCCAGTAGTTGACCACGACGGACGTGGTAAACGAGATCGTGGTGCTCATCAAAAAGTCGAGGTGGAACAGCTCGACGAGCGCAATGAGCATACCCCAGTCGATGCCAAAGGAGATAAGACCCACGACAGCGAACTTGAGGAATTGCTTGGTATGAGGTTGTGCCAGTGCCTTGCGCACGTAATCACATCCAATGCGTTGACGAATCGAGCAACGAGATACTTTAGAGCTTTTGCATGGGAAACGTAAGGTCTTTGGCAAGAACTATACGAACTCGCCAAATATTCAAGAGGCAATCCGCAAACGTTGCAAATCTTGCCGTAAACGAGCAAGGCCCACGAACAACGCAGCGCTCGACGCGCGTCGTCCGTGGGCCCCGTAGTGCAACGAGGAGGCCGGGCTACTTGGTTTGCTCGCCCTCCAGGAAGATCTTGCGCGTTACAAAGTTGTAGACCATGACCAGCGCGGTAGCGCAAATCTTTGCGATATTGGCCTCGAGGCCCAGGCCGGCGTTGAGGGCCAGCACGATGCCATCGTTGAGCGCCAAGCCAATAACGGACAACACGACAAAGATGATGAACTCGCGGCGGCGGCTCATGCCCTCCTTGTGTGCAAATACGTATTTCATGCTCGCGACGTAGTTAAAGATGAGCGAGACGATAAAGCCGCTGGTGTTGGCGATCAGGATATTGAGACCCAGGCCGTAGTGGAGCAGATTCATGATGCCAAAGTCGATGACGGTGGCAATGACGCCGACGACGCCAAACTTCATGATCTGCGCAAGGAGCTTTTGCATGGTACCTGCCTTAGGGTGGCGCTGCAGCGCCGTGGGGATGACAAACTCAGCAAGTTTAGCCAATCCCCGCAGGCGGGGCTAGGCGCGCTCCTCGATAGCACCGTTTCTATATGCATCGAGCAGTTGGCGCAGGTCCTGGATTTGGCTGCGAATCTTGGCGCCCGTATCGGTATCGCTGACCATGCGGCGGCGGTCGGCCTCGTCAAAGCGGTTGGTCTCGCTCTCGATGTCGACATTGCGGGTAAGTGCCTCGGCAACCGTGGTAAAGGCTTGGTGCGACTTGAGGCGGCATCCGCGCGAGCTCGAGATGAGCGTGTAGCCGGCGATGCCTGTTTTGGGATGGTAGGCGCGACAGAAACCGCCATCGATGACCAGCAGCTTACCGTTGGCGCGGATGGGCTGCTCGCCCTTGGTGGTCTTGACCGGGGTATGGCCGTTGATGATGTGGCCCGTCGGGGAGCAAGCCATGGGGGCGACGCCAAACTCGCGCATGATGTCGTCGCAAACGGACGAGGACGTGGTGAGCGTATAGTACGGGTCCATCGGCTCGACCCACGTGCTCTTGTCGGCAATGTAGGCGCGCTCGAAGGTGCGCACCACGCGTCCGCTGGCGGGTGAGTTAAAGCCGATCCACAGGTACCACATCCAGTCGAGGGCATCGCGGTCGCCAGCGCGCCAGGCGCGGCGGGCGATATGGTCGCAAAAATCAAAATAATCGCGGCCGGCGTGCCAAGTGCCCAGGCAGTTCATGCTGCTAAAGGTGCCGTCTTCGTTGAGCGGCACGCAGCCGTGGAAGAGCAGATTGCCGTTGGCGACCTTATACATGGAGCCGTGGGTATAGAGGAAATCGATGTGTCGATGCAGGTGATCGGCGGTGACGAACTCGGATACGAGCTTGTCGATGATGTGCTGCTCCTCGGGCGTGAGCGTGTAGGGGTCCGCCGGATCGACGGTGGGGAAGTCGTTGGTCGTGAGCGGCCATACGCTGCCGTCGGCAAGCGTGACCGTGCCGGCGTCGTGATCGATCTTGTCGAGCAGCAGGCGGTCTGCCATGTCGAACTCGGGGTGGCGCTGGATAATCTGGCCCTCGAGCTTAAAAAGCAGGACGTTAACGGCTTTGATCAGCGGGCTGATGGACTCACCGGCGGTATAGGTGGTGTCGGCGAAGGCGACAAGCTCGCGCAGCGAGATGCCATAGTCGTTCTCGAGAATCTCGTAGTTGTCGTAGCGCAGGTTGTTGCGCAGCACCGTGGCGATGCAGGCGGGCTCGCCGGCAGCGGCGCCCATCCACAGCAGGTCGTGGTTACCCCACTGAATATCGAGCGAATGATAGGTGAGCAGGCGGTCCATAATCTTGGCCGCGCCGCCACCGCGGTCGAAGATGTCGCCCACCAAGTGCAGGTGGTCGACGGCGAGGCGCTTGATGAGTGAGGCGAGCGACTCGATAAAGTCGTCGGCGCTGGCGGTCTCCAAGATGGATTCGATAATGCGCTCGTGATAACGCACGCGGTAGTTGTTCTCATCCGGATGCGTGTGCAGCAACTCGTCGATGATGTAGGCGTAATCGCGCGGGATGGCCTTACGCACCTTGGAGCGGGTGTAGCGGCTCGAAAGCGAGCGGGCAACCACAATGAGCTGGTCGAGCATGGTCTTGTACCAGGTGGGTGAGTCCTCGCGCCGGCTGCGGACAAGATCGATCTTCTCGCGCGGATAGTAGATGAGCGTGCACAGCTCGCCCTTTTCGTCAAAGGAGAGCGTGTCGCCAAAGATCTCGTCGACATGCTCGCGCACGACGCCCGAGCAGTTGTTGAGGATGTGCATGAAGGCTTCGTACTCGCCATGCACATCGCTCATAAAATGCTCGGTGCCCTTGGGCAGGTTGAGGATGGCCGAGAGGTTGATGATCTCGGTGAATGCGGATTGCTCGGTGGGGAACTGTCTCGACAGTAGGCGAAGATACTTGAAGTCTTGCGGATTGCGATCGAATGCGACCATGAAGCACCTTCCGATGTGGTTGGTAAAACTGACAGACAGCGTCAAACGTTTATCAGTATGCGCTGCTTTTGTTTCGATTGGGGATGGGAAGTCGAATTGTTGGCCGAACGGTTTGGTAAATCGATTTAGTTGAGGTAGATATGGCGGTTGAATGGAGACGTGGGGTCGTTTTGCAGGCGCATGCCTCCTGGATCGACAGAGAGGATGACGGTAAAGATGTTCACTACCTTTGGTTCAATTTGGTAAATAGTGGACATTTGTACCGTATTCACGCTTGCTGTGCGATAATTTGCGCAGCAATGAGTAAGGAGCCTCATATGAGTGATTTTGTCCTGACCTGTGAATCCGCCGCCGACCGAACCCGCGAGTTCTTTGAATCGCGCAATATCCCTGTCGTGTGTTTTCATTACGAGATCGACGATGTTGTCTATACGGACGATCTGTATCAGTCGATTACGCCGGACGAGTTTTTTGCCCAGATTGCCGCGGGCGCCATGCCCAAGACGTCTCAGGTGAGCGTAGGTGAGTACGAGAAGTTTTGGGAGCCGTTTGTTGCCGAGGGCAAAGACGTGCTGCACCTGGCGTTGTCGTCGGGTATTTCGGGCACGTATGGATCGGCCTGCGTTGCGGCGCAGATGCTCGCGGATCGCTATCCCCAGGGCGGCAAGGTGCGCGTCATCGATTCGCTGGCTGCGTCTTCGGGCTTTGGCCTGCTGGCGGAGTGTGCCGCCGACGTTCGCGATAGCGGCGCTTCGCTCGACGAGACGGCCGCTTGGATTGAGGAGCATAAACTCAACCTTCACCACTGGTTCTTCTCGACCGATCTGTCGAGCTACCTGCGCGGCGGTCGCATTTCGGCCGCGAGCGCGATCATCGGCACGGCGCTCAAGATTTGCCCGCTTATGACGGTCGATTGCGAAGGTGAGCTGGCGCCGCGTGAGAAGATTCGCACCAAGAAGCGCGCGATCTCCGAGATGGCCAAGACTGTGATGGCGCATGTGCAGGACGGTGCGAACTATTCGGGCAAGTGCATCATGTCGCACTCGGCGTGTCGCGAGGACGCCGAGGCCGTTGCGGCACTGATAGAGGAACAGGTTCCGCAGCTCAAAGGCAAGATTGAGATCAACAGCATCGGTGCTCTGATTGGCTCGCATACCGGCCCTGGCACGGTGGCCGTCTTCTTTATGGGCGACAAGCGCGTGGACTAACGTTCGTGGGCTGGCTGACGGTTTTAACGGCTGCGCCTGTCCCTCCTGACATTCGATAACAGAAAAAGGCCCGTCCCGTTGTTTGCGGGACGGGCCTTGCTGTTGCGGCTAGCGTTTCTTTCCGCGGAAGAAGAAGCCGTGCAGCGAGGGTTTGAGCCCGCGGTTAGCGCGACGCTCCTCGATATGGTCGTGGATCGAAGCGACGCGTTCGATGACTTCGTCGGGGATCGGCACGTCGGGATTCATGTTCTCGACCTGGCTGACCTCGGCGGCGGCGACCTGGTCGATAATGGGCACATCGTCGCGCGAGATGACAGGCGTGGCGTCTTCCTTCATCTTGCGATAGCGCTGCATCATGTCGGTTTGTAGCTGCTGTGCCGAAGGCGGCGTCCAGATGATGGCGTTGGCGCCGGCGGCGATGGTCTCACGGATGCTCTCGGGCGTTTTGCCGCCCGGTGCGATGAGCGGCAGGTTGGGATAGTGCTCGCGCAGCTCGCGCAGGACCTGGGGCGTGTTCTTGCCGGCCGCGATGTTGAGGATCTTGGCTCCGGCGCGCACCTTGGCGTGAGCATCGTCGTCGCAACGTACGACCGTGGCGATGACGGGGATGTCGGCGATGTTGGTGATGTGCTCGACCATCTCGGCAGTGGCGGGGGAGTTGACCACGCAGCCCGCCGCACCTTGCATCTCGGAAACGGCCGCCATCTGCACGGAGCGCTTACCGGTGGTGGTGCCGCCGCCAACGCCCACAAAGACCGGGCACTCGGCAACGGTCAGCAGCGCCTGCGTAATGGCGGGCTGCGGCGTGAAGGGGTAGACGGCAAACACGGCGTCGGCATTGGAGTTGCGGATGACCGCCACGTCGGTGGTGTAGATGAGCGATTTGATGCGGCGGCCAAAGAGCGTAAAACCGCTGGCCTCCTCGATCTCGTCGGGCATGCGGAGGGCCGCCTTGCGCAGGCGCCCGTCGATGGGCAGCGGCTCCATGGGTAAAAGGCCGTTGGGAGTTACGGCCACCTGGGGCTCGGTAAATTCGTCTGCAAGCTCTACCTCGGAGAAGTCGACCGAGGCGACGATGTCCTCGTGAACCTCGGCGGGAACATCGATGGGGGCTTGGTCGCTAGTCGCGGCAGGCGTCTCGAAGGAGCTGGTGCCGACAAAGGCGTCGACGCGCTCGTTCAAATCGTTGAGAGAATCCATGGCGGTCCGTTTCTATGTTGTGCGGTCGGCAGTGTACGACCGGCGTTGCGAGTGCTAAATCGTTTGACGAGTTGATTTTTCCCCGCTGCGCCATCCGTTAGACTGAAGGGCCGGCGAACGTGAAGGAGCTGTGGTGGCGGGAATCGAGGTGCTATCTTGAATGTCCCGTATACAAAAGAGAGGTGACGCGGTATGGAATTCTCGGCAATGTTGGGCTCGATTGGCCTATGCGTGGGCGCAATCGTTGCCGCCGCGGTCATCTACTTTGCGGTCACGGTCATTAAGGGCAAAAAGGCCGAGCGCAAAGAACGCGAGGCACTTAAACAGCATCGTGACCAGCAGGACAAGTGCGCACGGCGATAGCTTGTTGAGTTTTGAATCCGTGCGCTAGCTGCGTTTTCGGACCAGGGCGATATAGAAGCCCTCAAAGTCGCGACTGGGCGGAATGGTCAGCGTGCCTGGCATGCCGTTGGCAATGGCCGAGACGTGGCCCGCGGCAATGGCCTCGGTAAGGGTGTTGCACTCGATATGCGGCTTGTCGCCGGTATCCTGTGCGCGACGCGCTTCGCTTTCGCTCGGCGTGCCGTCGAGGGGGATGAGCTCGCAGTCCATATGCTTGTCGAGGGCCTCTTGCAGGGCGTCCTCGTTTTCCTGCGGCAAGATTGAACATGTCGAATAGACGAGCGTGCCGCCCGGTTTGAGGGTCCCCATGGCGCGGTCCAGAAGCGCGCGCTGCGAGCGGGCGCATTTGACGAGCAACTGCTCGGTAAGGCCGCGCAAGCTCTTTTCGTTGCCGCTGATGACGGTGCCCGTACCGGTGCAGGGGGCGTCGAGCAGGATACGGTCAAAGCGGAAGAACTCGTCAAGCTCGCGTGCGTCAATACGCATGACGGGCACGTTTTTGGCGCCCTGGCGGCCCAAGTTTGCCTCGAGCTTTTCGGCGCGGGGAATGCTCATCTCACAGGCGGTGAGGTGTGCCTGGCCCTGGGTGAGGGCGGCGATCTGCGTTGTCTTGCCGCCGGGGGCTGCACACATGTCCAGGATGTCCTCGCCGGCCTGAGCGCCCAGCACGAGCGGCGGCATCATCGACGACAGGCTCTGCAGGTAGATCTTGCCGTCACGGTAGATGTCGAGGTCCCACAGGTCGGAAACTTGGGCGTCGGGCAGGACGAAGGCATCCTGGTACCAGGCAACGGTTTGGTGGGCGATCCCGGCGGCGTCGAGTGCCGCGGCGATGTCCTCGGCGGTCGTCTTGAGCGTGTTGGCGCGTAGCGTGACCGGGCGCGTGGCTGCGGCGCCAAAGCCCTCGATCATGAGCTCGGCATCGGCAGGCGTATAGGCACCGGCAACCGTGTCGACCATAAAGCGCGGCAGGTCGGCAGCGCAGGGAAGGGCAGTAAGCTGGTCGGAAAGCTCGGTGGCGGCAAACTGCCTGAGCTTGAGCTCGGGCTTAACCTGCTTTTTCTGCTTACGACGACGCGGCTTGGACATCCGTCTTTCCTTCCCGTCCCAATTTGACTACTTTCCGGGTACGCTGCTGCTGGCGTGCTTTAGTACTGGCTCTCGTGCTTGCTAAAGAAGTCGAAGCGCGGGGGCAGCGGCTTTACGCGGTGCTCGCCGGGCTTCTCGCCCAGGCTCTCCACAAACTCGTCCGTGGAGGCAAAGATGTTGTCCCAGCTAAAGAAGGCGACCGGGTCGACGTCGAAGTACTCGCAGATGAGCTCGCAGCCGGCCGGGACGATGCCGTGCATCAGGACGGTCGCCACGCGCAGCTCGGTAAAGGCGTCGACCAGGGCCTGCTTCATGGCGGCGTTTGCCGGCTCACCCTCGAGCTTGTTGGCGGCCTTGGAGGCATCGCTCCAGCGCTTGTTGGCGGCGCGCAGGTAGTCGTCGCACACGGCGAGCGCGCGGTGCGTCTCGAACTTGTACATGGCCTGCTCAAAGGCAAGGGCGGCCTGCTCGGCAGCCTCGACCACGGCGGCAGAGGCGGCACCGGCCGGAATGCAACCGTTGCGATAGGGGCTCTCGTCGCCCTCCTTGACGGCGACGCCGTAGAAGCAGCTGCGGGCCAGGCGGTTGAACACGCCGGTCAAAAGGGCGCTCTCCTTAAGGGCCGGGTCGATAACGCGCTTGTCATCGCAGGCGCGCACCTCGTTGCCGTCCTTGTCCTTGCCGGTCACGCGTGTGTCGTATGCCTTGGGGCTAAAGCTCACCGGCTTCTCGGACAGGCCGAGCGACAGCCAGTGCGCGCGCATCTGCTCGCAAGTGTAGTGGTTGAGCAGGTCGTCTGCCGGCGGGGGAGGCGTCTGCGAGGACGAGCTGGCCTTTTTGCCCATGTAGAGCAGGTGGTAGCAGGCGCTGACGGTGCTCTGCGTGAGGTCCCAGCCCAGGGCCTCCCACATGGCGGTCTGCGCGATGCAGTAGAAGTAGATGTTGTCCTGACCGATGAACTGGTAGATCTGCGCGTCGTCCGAGCACCACCAGTCGCGCCAGTCGAGTGAGCTGTGCTGATAGGTGGGCGCGGGGACCTGCGTGGAATCGGCGGCGGGCTCGCCCATGAGGGCGGCGTCCTGGGCGGCGATACCCTCGGTTACGCCGGCGGCGCGGGCATCGCGTGCAAGCACGGTGCGGGTGTAGCTGATGGGCGCCCACAGACTCTCGGGCCAGCACCAGCAGGTGACGTCGTTCACGCCGTCAACCTCGGGCACCGGAACGCCCCAGTCGATGTTACCGGTGATGCGGAAGGGCACGAGCGCCTTGCCGCTGCGGAAGCGCACGCCACCGTTGGCGAGCACCGCGTGGGCGTCGTCGCGCTCCTTCCAGCTGGGGAAGGTGACGGTAAAGCTGCTCTTGTTGCCCTCGGGCTCCAGCACGGTGTGCTCGGGCAGTTGATCCTCGACGGCGTCGAAGGCCTCGCGGAACTTGTTCTGGATGTAGAGCTGTGCCGGCAGCAGCCACTCTTCCATGGTCTTGGAGACCACGGAGCGAACCTGTGGGTTCTGGGCGAGCTTGGCGGTGTAGGTCTTCATAAAGTCGAGGTAGGCCGGCAGGTCGAAGTAGAGGTTGTCGACCGGGCGCAGCTCGGGCACCTCGCCGGTGAGCTGGCTCTTGGGCGCGATGAGCTCCTCGGGCTCAAACTGGTGACCCAGGTCGCACTCGTCGGCGTACGCCTTCTCGGACTTGCAGCCCTGGATGGGGCAGCGCCCGATCACCTGGCGGCCGTTGAGGAACGTGCCGGCCTTGGCGTCGTAGAATTGCAGCGTGGAGCGCTTGGAGATGGTGCCCTGCTCATGCAGGCGCTCGATAATCTCGGCGGTCACCTCGTTGTGAATCTGAGCAGCCGGTTCAAGGCCCGAGCCGCCGTAGATATCGCAGCTGATGTTGTAGTTGTTGAGGGTCGCGGCCTGGCGGGAGTGATTGGACTCGACATACTCGCCGATGGACTTGTCGTAGCCCTCGTTCTCCTTGAGCTTGCGGTAGCTCTCCATGATGGGCGAGCCGTAGCAGTCGGTGCCCGAGGTGAAGATGACGTTCTCGCGGCCCAGACGGTCGCGCAGGAAGCGGGCGAAGAAGTCGGCCGGGACAAAGACGCCGCCAACGTGGCCAAAGTGAAGGCCCTTGTTGCCGTAGGGCTCGCCGGCGGTAACGATGGCGCGGCGAGGCCAGCTGGGACGGTCGTTCATGGAGTATTTGGATGCCATGGGACTCCTTCGCATATGGTGAGAGCGCGGTCGGGCGCAAGGCCTGACGACGCGGTGGTCAATTCGTGCATATCGTTCGACATTATCGCACATGCGGACGGGTACGTGGCAGGGGCGCTATCCTAAGATGCTATGAATGAGATTTCCAACATACATGCGTTTGAGGACGAGGATTTTCTGCACGCCTGCTTCGTGTGGGGGATGGCCGTGCTTGTGGTGTTTGCCGTGTGCCTGGTGCCGGTGTTTATGCTGCTGGGCGGGCCCGCAGACTTGGATGTGGCGGACGCGGGCGGCTGGACGGCGGTTTTGGGCTGGATAGTCGGCTTGGCTGCGGTTTCGGCGGCGTCATTTGCCGTGCATGAGCTGGTGCACGGTGTGTTCTTTAAGCTGCTGGCGCCTGCGGGCGCGAAGGTGACCTTTGGAGCGAATCGCGAGACGGCGATGATCTATGCCTGCGCCGAGGGCGTGGTGTATTCGCGCTGGCGGTACGTGGCGGTTTGCCTGGCGCCGACGGTTGTTGTGACTGCGGCGTTTGCCCTGGGGTTTGCGTTCTCGTGCTATCCGCTGCTGTGCTACCTGGCGGCCGGCTTGCATTTGTCGGGCTGTGTGGGCGATTGGTATTACGTGCGGACCATCCTGCGCGACCGTCGCATTGTCGCCTGCGAGGACACATCCTTTGGCGTGCGCTTTTTCGCAAGGTAGTCTTTTTGGGATGATTTTTCTGGGACGGGGATTAAAAAATCATTGTGGGAGAGGAGATGTCCATGAAGCCGTTGCTGCTGCATGCTTGCTGCGCGCCGTGCTCGCTGGAGCCGGTTCGCCTGCTGCGCGAGGAAGGGTTTGAGCCCACAATCTGCTGGACAAACCCCAATATTCAACCGCGTGATGAATGGCAGCGGCGTTTGGACGAGCTGCGCCGGTGGTGTGCCGATGGCGACATCGAGCTCATCGAGGCGGGGGAGGACCG
This sequence comes from uncultured Collinsella sp., assembly GCA_900542085.1. GTDB lineage: Bacteria > Actinomycetota > Coriobacteriia > Coriobacteriales > Coriobacteriaceae > Collinsella. Next base: position 339 of record UQMK01000008.1, on the reverse strand, counting down.
CGAGCGCTGGGAGGTCGGCGTGGCCCCGCTGGGCGCCGATCGACCCCGTCGCTGTCGCGCGTGCTATGCCTTGCGTCTGGCCGAGGCATGCCGTGTGGCTCAGGAGCGTGGGTTTGAGTTTGTGGGCACGACGCTCGCCGTCTCGCCGTATCAGTTGTTCGAAACCTGCAATGATGTGTTGGAGCGTCTGGCTGCCGCCCGCGGTCTCACTCCGGTGATTCGCGATTTTCGCCCGTATTACCCCGAGGCCACGCGTCGTTCGCGCGAGCTGGGCATGTATCGGCAGAATTATTGCGGCTGGCGGTTCTCCGCCGGCGAGGCGGGCCAGGGGTACCGCAG
>UQMK01000007.1 GCA_900542085.1 uncultured Collinsella sp. | reverse complement strand
TATCGCCCTGTCCTGTGCATGACCACCGTGCGGCGCCTGCCGAGAACGGCGGGGGCTTTGGACGAAAATGCCTCGGTCGCGATATCCTCAACGGCTATTCCGAGGTTTTTGGCAAAACCCTCGAGGAACGAGCCGCAGCCCGCAGAGCACGCCTCGTTGACGACGATATCGGTCAGCACGCCGTGGTTGAGCCAGATGGCCTTCATATCCTGTCCGCCGATGTCGAGCACGAAGGTCGCATCGGGAACGCATGCGCACGCGGCGCGGGCGTGCGCGACCGTCTCGACCGTATGGTAGTCGGCGTGGAACGCGCGCGCGAAAAGCTCCTCGCCGTATCCCGTGGTGCCCACGGCATCGATCGCAAGCGTGACTCCCGCTGTCTCCCAGCGGTTCTTCAAGCTGACAAGACCCTGTTGGGCGACGTCGAGCGGTCTGCCGTTATTAGACGCGTAGAACGAATCGACAAGCTCACCCGCCTCATCGACCAGGGCGAACTTGGTCGTCGTGCTCCCCGAATCGATACCGAGCGCCACACGCACCGTCTCTCCGGGCGCATGCGCATCCGGACCCTTTGCCGGCGTCTCTTTGCCATGGCGTGCCGTAAAATCCGCCTGCTCGGCAGGTGTGGCAAAAAAGGGCTGGGCAAGACGTCCCTCCCCGCTTGCGGGCGCGACCGTCTCGAGCTTATCCAGCCGGACAAAAGCGTCGGGAAGGTCGATCGGTTGGGACGATGCGAACATGTCGGTCAGCGACAGGGCGGCACCGCGCGCGACCATGATCTGCGGATCGCGCGGGACGATAACCTGATCGTCCGATAGATTCAGTTGCTCCCGGAACACGCGGACCAGCGTGGGGTTGTAGGCGAGCGTACCGCCCTCGAAGATTACCGGCGGCTCGATGTCGATACCCTGGGCCAGACCGCCGATCGTTTGGCGGGCGACCGCGTGAAGCGCCGAAAGCGCCAGGTCGGTGGTAGGAATGCCCTCGTTGAGCAGCGGCTGGATATCGGTCTTTGCGTACACGCCGCAGCGGCCCGAGACCTCGTGGACGGTCGTTCCCCGGCTTGCGAGCTGCTCGAACTCGCCCGATTCGGTGCCGACCCCCATGAGCTTTGCCATCTCGTCGATAAATGCACCGGTACCGCCTGCGCACGAGCCGTTCATGCGCATGTCGGCAACCTCGATGTCTCCCTTATCGTTGGTGCGGAAGAAGATCATCTTGGCGTCTTGGCCGCCCAGCTCGATGGCGCAGCGTGTCTGCGGATAGAACCTGCTGATCACGAGCGCGTTGGCGACCACCTCCTGAACGTACGAGGCGCCCAGCGCGGTCGCGATATCGCGCGCACCCGAGCCGGTCACCGCAACGCGCAGCGACTCATGGGGAAAGCGCTCGGCGAGCTCGCCGAGCATGGCGCGCACGCTCGCTGTCTGACACGCCCCGTGGCGGCGATATCCCCACCACGCCTCGGTCATATCCTCGTGCATCGCGTAAACTTTGGTCGTCGTCGACCCTACGTCCAGTCCTACTAGCAACGCCATAATGCTCCGTCTCTCGCATTTTTCCTGCTAGAGATATACCACTCTACGTAATCCAACAGACTGTTGTATTTAAACTCCGTATAAAAAGCGGCTGCCGAAACGCTTCAGCAGCCGCCGAATGCACCAACAGATTGTTCTGCGCGCTAGCACGTCGGGCAACGGAGCAGCACGGGCCCTCCGGTCATGCGCACCGCTCACGCCCGCGATGTCGCCGAGAGAGCTATCCACGCTTAGGGCTCCAACCAAGCAAGTCGCCCGCGCTCAGCAGATCCCTAAGCGAGCTACTCGCACTCAGGAGCCATAGCCTGCTCCAAGAGCTCGGCATGCTCCTCCTCGAAAACCGTCCCCACAGGGAAGGCGCGACGGAAGACGAAGCGGGAAATCGGACCGGCTACCAAAAGGTTCCACGGCAGCGCCATCACAAAATTATGCGGGATGTTGATCATCCAGATCGCGGGCACGGAATACAGGTTCGCAAGGATGCCGCCGGGCATGTGCGTCAGACCCTCGCACGCGCCGTAGAGCGACATGATGATGACCATGGGAACGACCATGCAGGAGCTGACGGCGAGCGTCATGGCAAGCGGTGAGCTCTTGCCCGGAGTAACTAGGAACTTGAAGGCAAAGCCTTTGGCCAGCGGGCTGGCAACAAACCAGTCGCAGCACATGGCAAAGACGTAGGCAACGGGGAAGCCGAGCCACGCGGCGGCAATAACCTCGCCGTTGATGGCCCCATACTGCAGGGCGACGTTGTAGACGCTCATCCAGAGCACCATGCAAAAGCACATGATAAAGGTGAACAGCAGGCTCTCTCGTTTGTTGATAGGCATAAAGGGCGAAATCCTTTCTGTGTTACGCCGCAACGCGACGCAACAAAAATGGGCGGGCAAGATGGAGCTGTTGGGACTTCATCTCGCCCGCCCGTGGTACGTGCGTCTGCGACTACTTATGTGGTGGAACTACCCTAACACGAACGGCGCACGCTTCGTAAGCGTTGAGTTTATGAAGATGCAGGGCACCAATAATCCCCCGACCCCATAAGTTGCGGTGGAATACGGACTGTTTTGACCCTTTAAGCAGCAATTCAGTCCCTATTTCACCGCAACTCTTTTGGTGCAAAGTAACCTGTCCCCCTTGTACCAATTAGCTGGTGTGGCGCCAGCGAGGGTCGGTGAGAGTTCTCGCCACACCCAGCCCAACGGGCAGAAACGCTACGATGAGCACTGCGCGCACAAACCAGCCGAGCATATTGACTGTGTCGAAGGTGCACATGTAATACATAGAGCGATAGAGATACAGACCGGGCACCATAATGACAATCGAAGGCACCGTGAGGGCGATGCGCGGGTAGGTGAGCTTGACTTCAGCCAAGCTTGCGAGCAGCCCCGATACCAGCGCGCCGATAAACGCTGCTGCCTCGGGAGGCATTCCCGTGCTGAGGCCCAGGAAGGGAATCATCGTCGGCGCATCGACAAGGGTCAGACGCAGGGTATTGGACACGGCACCGATCAACCCAGCTGCCGCGGCCATCTTTACCGGGCTGTTGAACATCACCGAGAAGCCGAATACGCCAACGAAGCTCATCACCACGCGCAGGAGCGTAAGGGCAAGCGGCGAAAGGCCCAGTGGGGCAAAGTCGTCCGGCGCTAGGCCAACACACTCGGCAACCATCCAACCTACGAGGGTCGCCATCACAATAATCGATACGGCATATGAAAGGCGCTCGATACCGCTTCGCATGTCGAGCTTAGCGATGTCGAGGCCTGCCGTAATGAGCGGAAAGCCGGGAATCACAAAGAGCATGGCGCCGATATAGCCTTCTTGGTGCGACATTGCCCCCGGTATGACCTGGCCAAGGCCGAGCAATGCCAGCAGATACGAAACGCAAGCGAGCGCAACGCCGGTCGTCAGCGCGCTGAACTGACCAAGGCCCTGCTTGAGAATATGGGAGCGAGCAAAATTGCCGACACCAGCGCCTACGAACGCGCAGGCCATCTCGATAGGGCCGCCGCCGAGCAAAAAGACGAAGGCGCCACAAGCACAGGCCGCCGCAAGGCCCTGTTGCCAGGGAGCGTAATCGGGCTTTGAGCTCTCAACGGTCTTGAGCATCTCGTGGTATTCGTGCACGGTAAACCGGCGCCCGTAAATCTCGATTTCCTTTAAGAAGCTCTCCATCATCCAGATGCGATGGGTATTGACTCCCGTTGTGGGCAGGCTGACAACCTCGTTAAAGCAGTGGCCATCTTCGATGCAGGTGCACTCAAACGACAGGAGACTCAGGTCGACGTGAATCGTGACGCCGAGCACGTCAGCAACACGATTCATGGTATCGCGCACGCGCCAGGCACCCGTTCCGCTCGCGAGCATAAGCATACCGGTGCGGCAGATGATGGATGATTTATCGGTGAGCGGCGCATCGACGGCAAGTTCATCGCCTGCCGTCACGATCTGGTGCCAGTCAGTTTTCATATGGAGCGCGCCGGCACGGACACCGTGGTGCATGGGGGCTCTCGAAAGCAGCGAGTCAAGGCGCGAAGACTGTGGGGGCTCCGCCGATTCGCCCTCGTCCTCGTCGGGCTCTTCATCGATCAGATCAAAGGAATCAAGCGGCGCTGGCTCGCGACGGTCGATCAGCTCCTCGTCCTCATCATCAAAGTAATTGAACTGATCGAGCATGTCCTCTTCGATAGCACGCTCGCTCGCATCGTCCATCCCGGTGCTCCCTTCCTATCGACTAACCCCCATCCTAGACAGCGACGGCTAAAGGAAACATAAAAGAGACGGCTGTCATGCGAGCCATGTGTGCAATAGCCGTTGGGTAGTCGTTTGAGAACGCCCCCAATGACTATTGACGGCCAAGGCAACGCCGATGCTATGGCACCGACAGCGAAAACCCGCCAGAGCGAGCAAGGTCCTTTTGGGGCGAGATGACACCATAGGTTGAGCATAAGTCAGCGAGCGGGCCGCATTTGTGACAAGGTGACGTGAAACGAAAGGGCGCTGACCTTCTGGTCGCGCCCTTGAAGTTGAACGTCAGATTGTCCAAATGCGGCCCGCGCAGCGTCGAGCCGTTACGCGGTTTGGTAAAACCGCGTAACTAGTTAGTACATCTTTGCGCCGGCGGGGATGGAAGCGTCGAGCTGGATCAGGTTGAGGCGCTCCTCGCCCTCCTCCTCGTGGATGGCGCTGATCAGCATACCGCAGCTGGGAATACCCATCATCTTGCGCGGAGGCAGGTTGGTGATGGCGAGCAAGGTCTTGCCGACCAGGTCCTCGGGCTCGTAATAAGCGTGAATACCGGAGAGGATGGTGCGGTCGGTACCGGTACCGTCGTCGAGCGTAAAGTTCAGCAGCTTCTTGGACTTCTTGACGGCCTCGCATGCCTTGACCTTCACAGCGCGGAAATCGCTCTTGGAGAAGGTATCGAAGTCGACGAACTCCTCGAACAGCGGCTCAACGGCGATCTTGGAGTAATCGAGCGTGGGCTTAAGCGACTTAACGAACGGGCTTGCGGCGTTGCCGGCCTCGGCAGCCTTGGCAGCGGCGGCACCGGACTGGAAACCCTTCTCGGGCTTCATGTGCGGGAACAGCAGGACGTCGCGAATGGAAGCCTGGTTGGTGAGCAGCATGACCACGCGATCGATACCGATGCCGATGCCGCCCGCGGGAGGCATACCGTACTCGAGGGCGCGTACGTAGTCCTCGTCGTACTCCATAGCCTCGTCGTCGCCGCCGGCCTTCTCGGCCATCTGGGCGGCAAAGCGCTCGGCCTGGTCGACCGGGTCGTTGAGCTCGGAGAATGCGTTGGCGTACTCGTGGCCGGCGATGACCAGCTCAAAGCGGTGCGTCAGGCGCGGATCGTTCTCAAAACGCTTGGCAAGCGGGCTGACCTCGATGGGGTAATCGCATACGAAGGTCGGGTTGACGATGGTGTCCTCGCCCAGCTCATCGTAAATCTCGGCGATGATCTTGCCAGCAGTCCACTCGGGCTTAATCTCCAGACCCTTCTCGCGTGCGGCGGCGGCAAGCTCCTCGACCGGCGTGTCGATGGTGACCTGCTTGCCGAGCACGTTCGAGACGATGTCGGTCATGGGACGGCTTGCCCACTCACCGGAAAGATCGATGGTCTGACCCTGGTACTCAATGACCTCGGGGTTGCCGATGGCCTTGTTGGCAGCCTTGATGACACCCTGGGCGAGCGCCTTCATGCCCTCGAGGTCGGAGAAGGCACGGTAGGCCTCCATCGTGGTGAACTCGGGGTTGTGGGTGAGGTCCATACCCTCGTTGCGGAAGATGCGGCCGATCTCGAAGACGCGCTCAAAGCCACCGACGATGCAGCGCTTGAGGTGCAGCTCGGTAGCAATGCGCAGGTAGCACTCCTGATCGAGCGCGTTGAAGTGCGTGATGAACGGCTTGGCCGTAGCGCCGCCCTGAATGGTCTGCAGGATGGGGGTCTCGACCTCCATGTAGCCGTCAGATTCCATGAAGCGGCGGAAGGTGGAGAGAATCTGCGAGCGCTTGCGGAAGGTCTCGCGAACATCGTCGTTGGCAATCAGGTCGACATAGCGCTGACGATAGCGGGTCTCCTTGTCGGAGAGGCCGTGGAACTTCTCGGGCAGCGGGCGAACGGCCTTGGAGAGCAGCGTCGCGCTCTTGGGGGCAACGGAGAGCTGGCCGCGCTTGGTGCGAACAACCACGCCGGTCACGCCCAGGATATCGCCAAGGTCGAGAGCCTTGAGCGTATTCCAAGCTGCCTCGTCCATGTCGTTGATGCGGCAGAACAGCTGAATCTCGGCGGTAGCGTCGCGCACGACGATAAACATGATCTTGCCCTGACCGCGCTTGGCGACCACGCGGCCGCCGATCTTCACGACGTCCTCAGTATCCTCGCCATCGGCAAGATCGGCATATTTGGCCTCAATGTCGACGACATAGTCCTCGATCTCGGAGTGCTCGGGATAGGGGTTCTGGCCCGCCTCGAACAGGGCGGCGCGCTTTGCCAGACGCGTGGCGCGCTCGTCGTTGAGCGTCGAGGCCTGATCGGCGACGTTCTGGTTCTCTGCCATAAGTTAGCTCCTCAAACTAAAACGCTCCCCAGGATTCGGTCCCAGGGAGCGAAAACATACCTTTACGCGGGACCGTGGTCTAGCGTGCGATCTTTGCGATGGTGTAGACGCGGGTCTTGCCAGAAGGCGTAACGACCTCGACGGAGTCGCCCTCGCCGTGACCGATAATGGCGTGGCCGACCGGAGACTCGTTGGAGATCTTGTGCTCGAGCGAGTTGGTCTCGGTGGTACCGACGAGCGTGACTTCCATGACCTCACCGTTGGGATCGATCAGAGAAACGGTGGAACCGATGGAGACGGTCAGATCGCCCGTGGTGGCAGCAACCTGAGCGTTGGCGAGAATAGCCTGAATCTCGGCAATGCGAGCAGCATTCTGGGCCTGCTTGTCCTTGGCGGCATCGTACTCGGAGTTCTCCGAAAGGTCGCCAAACGCGCGGGCTTCCTTGATGTCCTCGACGATCTCCTTGGCGTAATCGCCCTCACGCCAAGCGAGCTCCTCGACGAGCTTCTGGCGGCCCTCAGCGGTCAGTACGATCTGGCTTGCGTCCATACGGATATCTCCCCAACTATGATGTAACGATCAACTGTCAACAAAACGAAAAAGACCGGCTAGCCTGCGGGCAAGCCGGTCAGGTGCTCACCCCAAAGGGATGGGACTACTCTGCGTCCGCGTCGCTGTCCTCTGCCTGCTTTTTCTTGGCAGCAGCGAGCTTGGCCTCGAGCTCTGCGATCTCCTTGTCCTCCTTGGACTCCTCGACCACAACGTCCTCGGCCTGCTTGGTTTCGCCCTTATCGTCGCCCTCCATACCCTCGCGGATATTCTTGACGGTAGAGCCGAGAGACTTGCCGAGCTTCGGCAGGTTCTTAGGTCCGAAGATGATCAAGACAACGACGAGAATAATGATGAGCTCAGGAGCCTTCAGTCCAAACATGTAGACCTCCACAATACAGCGAGACAAGCTCGAATGAGTATACCGCGGGTGTCGCGGTATCACAACAATAGCTAAAAAAAGGGACCGCAAGAAGCGGTCCCTCCTCATGCTCTGGTCGGGTTGACTGGATTTGAACCAGCGACCCCTGCGTCCCGAACGCAGTGCTCTACCAAACTGAGCCACAACCCGTTAGCTCGACTATAGTAACAAAGATTTTCGCCGCGTGCTAGAGAAATTTTTATTTCTTTGGCGCGTCGATTTGAACCGTGTTGGGAATAAGCTCAGTCGCGCAGGCCCACCAGCCATTTTGCTGGGCAGCTCCCGCAAGATGGGCTGCTGCAGCGACGGTAGCGCAAATGGCAAACGAGCAGGCACCCGAACCGCACACGTCCACGGCAACGGTTCCCTCCTGTGCGCGCAGCCAGTCGAGAACCGCCTGGATCCGCGGCTCCATCTGCGCGGATATGACGCCCAGATTGTTATGAACGAGCGCATATGCCGCCTCGGCATCGCCGGCGCGTAAGACAGAAGCAATCGCATCGGGTTTGTCCGCGGGCACCGGGCTCTCATCAAATCGTCGATACGCTTCAACCGTTGAAACGCTCGTCTCGTGCGGTTTGACCAATACGACAGGTGTCGCCGGAAGCACAGGATACTCAGCTGCCAGCACATCTCCCCCGCCGACGTAGAATGCGGGACTCGTGTGCAAAAAGAACGGCACGTCGGCGCCGATACCGCGAGCGATGTCATCGAGCGCGGGGTCGGCGCGGTCGATACCCCACAGCTCGGCCAAGGCAACGATGACCGCGGCGGCATCCGTCGAGGGGCCTCCCAGGCCGGCGCACAGCGGGATACGCTTTTCGATCGTCACGCACACGTTGGCATCGCGACCGTAATGCTCGGCCATAGCGATTGCCGCCCGATAGGCCGTATTTTTTTGCATGGGAAAATCGGATGCCGGAACCGTCTGGACGGTCAACGCCTGCGCCGGCGTGACCGTCACGGTATCGGCTAGACCGACGGCTGCCATCAGGGAATCGACCCTGTGATAGCCGCGGGCGTCGCGCTCGGTATGAACCCCCAGATAGAGGTTAATCTTTGCCGGCGCGGTAAGGATGAGGGACCGATCGGTCACCGTTAGTGCTCCTCGAGCTGGTTGCCGAGCGGGGTAAAGATATGTTCGCCGCTCTCGGGGTCGAACAGTTCGACCTGGCCGGTAAGGACATCGATGTACTGGTAGGACTGACGCGATTTGCGGCCGCGACGCTCGTCAACCTCAACGATAAAGACGGCGGGGTGGACGCTCTTGATGGTGCCCATGCGCTCGATGACGCGGGTACGGCCCATGTTGGCCTTAACCTTGACGCGATCGCCCACCATATCGGTCAGCTTCTCGTGGATGTCGTCGACGTGATTGACTTCCATCTCTTCCATGAATAGGGCCTCCAGAGGGTGCAATTCAAAAAGGGGATAATACCCCTAAGATAGACAAAACTCTAATACTATAGCACCCTGTTGCAGCCATACGCAAGCAGCTAAAAAAGCCCGGTCCCAAATTGACTACTTACAGACTATCGGTGTCGAGGACGATGGTGAACGGACCGTCGTTGACCAGGTCGACCTTCATATCGGCGCCAAAGATACCGTGCGCCACATGCTCAACGTCCTGAGCGACGAGTGTCAGAAAGTACTCGTAAAGTTCGTTAGCGACATCGGGCGCGCCGGCGTCCGTAAACGACGGACGGCGGCCGTGGCGGCAGTCGGCAAACAGCGTGAACTGCGACACCACGAGCACCTCGCCGTCGACATCCGCCAGCGCCAAGTTGGTCTTGCCGTTCTCATCCTCGTTGATACGCAGCCCGCGGAGCTTGCCCCACAGCTTGTCGGCTTCGGCGCGTGTGTCGCCGTGGCCCACGCCCAGCAGCACCAGGTAGCCGCGTCCAATACGGCCCACGCACTCGCCGTCGACTGTCACGCCGGCGTTGAGCACGCGCTGTACCACCGCACGCACGGCCTACTCCTCGCCCGTCAGCTTAGCGGACAGATGCTCGAGCGCATGGAAACGATGGCTGATGGCGTTCTTCTCGTCCGTCGTGAGCTCGGCCATGGTCTTGCCCGGCGTATCGACCGGCAGGAACAGCGGGTCGTAGCCAAAGCCGTGATCGCCGCGGCCCTCGTGCGCGATAACGCCCTCGCAGGCGCCCTCGCCATAGGTGACCAGGCCGTCCGTATCGATAAGCGCGACGACGCTCATAAAGCGCGCGGTACGATCCTCGTCTGCCACGCCTTCCAGGTTAACGAGAAGCTTGGCGTTGTTGGCGGCATCGTCGCCATGCACGCCCGCATAGCGCGCGCTATACACGCCCGGCTCGCCGTCCAGCGCGTCGACGACCAAGCCAGAATCGTCGGCGATGGCCATAAGGCCCGTCTCCTCAACGGCAGCCTGCGCCTTGATGATGGCGTTCTCCAAAAACGTCGTGCCGTTTTCCTCGGGGTCCTCAAAATCGCCCAGCTGACCGAGCGCCACAAAGCGCACCTCGGGCATGACCTTGCCCAAAATGGCCTCGATCTCGGTGAGCTTATGGGCGTTGCCGGTTGCCACGACGATGGTCGCCGCCGGGTCGAGAGTGTCGATGTCAATCTTCTCAAGTGCCATAGCTGGCCTCCTTTGTCTCTATAGCAATGCCGAGTTGAGGACGACGAGGACTTCGGCCTCTCTCCCGTCTCAATCAACGGCAGTCTTATACTTCGACGTTTTCCCAGATAAAACCTGCCAAAATAAACCTGTCCCTTTTTGGCAGGTTAGGCGAGGGCTTGGCGCTGAAGCTCGATGAGCTCGGCGATACCCTTATCGCCCAGGTCGAGCAGGGCGTTGAGACGCTTGCGGTCGAAGGGCGCCTGCTCGCCGGTACCCTGGAGTTCGATCATCTCACCAGAATCGGTGGCGACGAGGTTCATGTCGACCTCGGCGTGGCTGTCCTCGGAATAATCCAAGTCGAGCAGGGTATTGCCGTCGACGACGCCCATGGAAATGGCGGCAACCTGGCCCGTGAGCGGGATGCGCTCGAGTTTGCCCGCCTCGACCCACATGGCAAGGGCGTCGTGCAGCGCCACCCAGGCGCCGGTAATGCTCGCCGTACGCGTGCCGCCATCGGCCTGGATCACATCGCAGTCGACGGTAACGGTGTACTCGCCGAGCGCCTTCATATTGACGACGGTACGCAGGCTGCGGCCGATAAGCCGCTCGATCTCCATGGAGCGGCCCTTGCGGTTGGCATGCTCGCGCTTGCAGCGTTTACCGGTCGAGGCCGGTAGCATCGCATATTCCGCCGTTACCCAGCCGGCCTTGGCGCCCTTGCGCCAACCAGGCACACCCTCCTCGATGGTGGCGGCGCACAGTACGCGCGTGTCGCCGAACTCGGCCAGGCACGAGCCGTGGGCGTGCTTCATGACGCCGCGGGTGAGCTTAACGGGGCGCAGCTCGTTGGCGGCGCGGCCGTTGGCGCGGTTAACCTGCATGTATTCCATGGAACTATCCTTTCGGCAAAAGATGTGGCGAAGCCTCCGGCGACATTGCGAGCCTAACCGAGTTCGTCGATATCGACATGCTCGATGCTTTTAAGCGGCTGGCCAAAGATAAAGCTACCCGCCACCGCAAACTCGGCAATGTTGTCAGACGTGGTGGCAAAGCGATGCTGTGGCTCGGCGGCATCGCCCGCCAGCTGCTCACGGCGCGTGAGGATATCGGTCAGCTCGCGGGTGGTCTCCTCGGCGGAGCTCACCACGCGCACCCCGGGTCCTAGCGCATGGCGGATGGGACCCACCAGCAGCGGGAAATGCGTGCAGCCGAGTACCACGGTATCGATGCCACGATCGTGCAGCGGCTCGACTGTGGTGCCGACCAGCGCGCGAACGGCTGGCGTATCAAAAATATCCTCGTTCTCGAGCCACTGCTCCTGCAGATGCGCGCCCGAGGCGAGCTCGTGCTCGACGACCTCGACAAAGCTCGAAGCCGGGCAGCCATACACATCGACACCAGCATCCAAATCCTGGATGGCGCGCGTGTAGGCGCCCGAGCGAATGGTGAGGTTGGTGGCGAGCACGCCCACGCGACGCGTACGCGTGCTGTTGATGGCGGCGCGTGCGCCCGGGGCGATCACGCCGATCACGGGAACGTCGAGCACTTGCTGAGCCAGACGCAAGGCCGCGGCGGTCGCCGTGTTACAGGCGATGACCATGATCTTAACGTCGTGCCTCGATAGCCAGCGGCCCGCCTGCAGCGCAAACGAGCGAACCTCGTCCTCGGTGCGGGTGCCATAAGGGCAGCGTTTAGTGTCACCGAAATAGTAGACGGACTCGTGCGGAAGCGCCGTTGCGATCGCGCGCGCGACCGTTAAGCCACCCAGGCCCGAGTCGAACACGCCGATCGGACGCGTGTCCCCGGCCAGATTATCGATATCGGACATTACCTCACCAGATTCTCTCTCGAAAAATGCGACCATGCGTGATGCGTCGCGCTACGAACGGGCCGCGACCAACAGCTCGGCCGTTGCCACCCAACCGTCGACAATCTTGCCGCGCGTAATATAGGCATTGTCGCAGGCGTCCAAGAACTCCGGGGCACCGGCGCTCGTCAGACCGTTCTCGACCAGGCAGAACATGCCCACGTGGTCGGCCATGTAGAAGTCGGACTCGGAGTCGCCGAGCGCGAGCGTCTCCTCGCGCTCGATCCCCAGGTGCTCGCAGAAGCGTGCAATGGCAACGCCCTTGTTGAGACCCGCCGGATTGATGTTGAAGGCGCGGCCGTCCTCGACGCAATTAAGCTCGAGCGTCGTCGGCTTGGACAGGTGAGTCAGATGACCGTTGCAAGCCCAGACCAGACCGCAGCCGGCCTCGTCCAGGATGGCCTGGACCTCATCGTCGGGCACATCGCCGCGCATGCCGACGGTGACCTCACGGTACTTGTAGCCGGTCGACATGTCGTTGTGGTATTCGATCTTGTGCGGCCAGCGGGCAAGGATCTTCTCGCACACGCCGGTCTGCTCGATCACCTGGTGCGGCGTGAGACCGCAGGCGGGGTCGTAGGGCATGTCGCCCGTCAGGTACTCCCAGTCGTTGGCCTTGAGGTCGTACATGACCAGGCCGCCCATCTCGCCGATGTAGGAGTTGAGGCCGAGCACGCGGGCGTCCTCATGGATCATGGTGCGATTGCGACCCGAGGTGGGGACCACCTGGATGCCGGCACGAGCGAGCGCGACAACCGCCTCGACGAGCTTGGTCGAGGGATTGCCGTCGTTATCGCGCAGTACACACGAGCCGGGGGCGAGCATCGTGGCGTCCAGATCGGTAAAGACATACTTGACCTTGGCAAGACGCTCGCGCACCTCGCCTGAAAGCTCGGCAACGGTCGGCAGGATGTTGTGGGACATGGTCACTCCGTTTACATAGAAGGGGCTGGTCTAGGCGTCGTACGCCGCAAGGGTGCGCTTGAGAATCGAACCGTCGCGCTCACAAGGCTCGGGTCCGTTCTTGCGCAGCATACACTCTTCCTCGCCCTTACCGGTCACGATGACCACGGCAGGACGGACAGTTTCGCGCACGGCAGTCTCGATAGCGGCAACGCGATCAGTCACGATTTGCCAGTTATCATTTCCCTGCGCTTGAACGTTGCGCGCGATCTCGGCGCAGATGTCCTCGACATCCTCGGGGCCGGGGTCATCCTCGGTAATCACGATTCGGTCGGCATACTTGCCAGCGGCGATGCCCATCGTGGTGCGTCGATCAACACCCTTACCGCCCGTAGCGCCAAATACAACCGCCAGCTCGCGCTCGGGATAGTTCTCGCGCAAGTCGCGCAGGAGTGTCTCGAGGCTCATGCCGTTATGTGCAAAATCGACGATGCCCAGGATTTTGCCCGATACGGACGGATAGAGCTCCATACGACCGGGAACGAAGACGCCCTCAAAGCCATGGACGATACCCTCTTCGGAAATGCCCAGGGCCTCGGCGCAGGCAATAGCGGCAAGCGCGTTGGACACATTGAACTTAACCGGCGTGGGAATCACAATGTCACGCGTAAAACGGGGCGTGCGCACCGTTGCCACCACGCCGCAGTCGCCATTGCGAATCGCCAGCGCAAGCACGTCGGCACGCTCGTCGGTCAGGGAGAACGTCACCGTACGTTCGCAACGAGATGCCGCCTCGAGCACGCGATCGACCTTATCCATATCGAGATTGACCACGGCAAAACGGCTCTGCAAGAAGATTTTGAGCTTGCTGGCAAAGTAATCCTCGAGCGTGGGGTGCTCGATCGGCGAGATATGGTCCTCACCGATATTGGTAAAGGCGCCCACTTCAAAGTCAATCTTGCCTGTACGCTCGTATTTGAGGCCCTGGCTCGACGCCTCCATGACCAGCCACGGAGCGCCCGCCTCGGCGGCATGTGCGATACGCGACTGCAAAAGGAAGGACTCGGGGGTCGTCAGCTTGGAAGGGCCCGTCTCGATGCCGTCGTCGAACTCAATGCCCGTATTAAGAGCGGGTCGATGACAGCCCGTAAGCTTGGCCTCGTTGGCGAGGATGCCGCGCAGATAAAAGCTGCAGGTCGACTTGCCCTTGGTGCCTGTAAAGGCGCAGACCTTCACCTTACCCGACGGGTGCCCATAAAAGGCATCTGCCACCACGGCGAGCGTGCGACGAATATCGCTCACAATCACCGCGGGAAGATCAACATCGTAATCGACCTCGGAAACGTATGCCACGGCGCCATCGGCGATTGCCGAAAGCAGGTACTCGCGCTTAAACGCACGGCCTTTGCAGACAAACAACGTGCCCGGACGCACCTGGCGCGAGTCATCAGTCGCAAACTCAATGCGCTGGTCGCACGAAGCGCTCGGTCTGGAAACAACAAGGTCATCTTCCTCGAGCAACTCTATATAGCGCATCAGAGTTAGCTTCTCTTGTGTCGGACTCGACATACAAAGACCTCTCTCGCTAAATTCAGCCTTAAAGGGCAGAAGACGTCCCGCGGCAGAAACGATGAAACATTCTGTATTATCAACCATCCTAATATGCCACCTGACCTTGCGCGCATCACAGCCTTCTAAAAAATTGCATGGACTGTGCCGTGGTCGAATAAATGACAACAGTGTTCACCCCGTGTAAAACCAAGGAAATCTGGGTGCTGTTCTTTAACATAGCGTTCGCAACCACGTCCCGCCGCTTCGCCTGAAGATCGGGACGTGGTTTTTTCGGTTCGCTCGGCGCTTATGCCCTATCACGAAACAAAAGATTGGCATGATAGTAAAGATTATTTGACATCAGCTGCCGCAATCCTTGCGGCAGTACACCTGAGCCGTCAGCAGAAAGGATCTTGCATGTGCGGTTTTGTCGGTTTTACCGGTACAGATGAACAGAGTGAGCTGGTTCTCACGGCCATGATGAATCGCATCATCCACCGTGGTCCCGATATGGGCGGCCAGCATATCGTCGACAACGTTGCCCTTGGTTTTCGTCGTCTTTCGATTCTCGATCTTTCCGAAGCTGGAGCCCAGCCCATGTCGAGCGACGACGGCAAGGTCACGATTGTCTTCAACGGAGAGATCTACAACTTCCAGGAGCTTCGCGCCGAGCTGGAGGCGGCCGGCTACGCCTTCCACTGCAACGCTGATACCGAAGTCCTGGTACACGGTTACGAGGAGTGGGGCGAGGACCTGGTCAACCGTCTGCGCGGCATGTACGCGTTCGTGATTCACGACCAGAACAAGAACAAACTCTTTGGTGCTCGTGACATCTTTGGTATCAAGCCGTTCTATTACTACCAGGCATCCGATGGCTCGCTGCTGTTTGGCTCCGAGATCAAGAGCTTCCTGGACCATCCCAAGTTTGAGAAGGCTGTCAACCACGACGCGCTGCGCCCCTACCTGACGCTGCAATTCCCTGCCACGGAGGAGACCTTCTTTAAGGGCGTGTTCAAGCTTGCCCCGGCGCATTGCTTTACGTATGACCTGACGACCAACACCATGGACATCAAGCGTTACTGGAGCTGTGACTTCACTGACGACAACTCCAAGACCTTCGAGGAGTACGTGGACGAGTGCGACAAGGTCGTGCACGAAAGCGTCGCTGCGCACCGAATCGCCGATGTTAAGGTGGGCTCGTTCCTTTCTGGCGGTGTCGATTCCAGCTACATTGCCGCCTGTCTCATGCCCGACACCACGTATTCTGTCGGCTTCGATTACAAGAACTTCAACGAGACCAACTACGCCGCCGAGCTTTCCGACAAGCTGGGCATCAAGAACGTGCGCAAGATGATTACCGCCGACGAGTTCTTTGATGCACTGCCCGATATCCAGTACCACATGGACGAGCCGCAATCGAACCTGTCCAGCGTGCCGCTGTACTATCTGGCGCAGATGGCTTCCAAGGAGGTCACCGTCGTCCTTTCGGGCGAGGGTGCCGACGAGCTGTTTGCCGGCTATGAGTGGTACGAGGACACCCCCGAGATGCGCACCTTTAAGAAGCGCGTGCCGCTCGGTGTACGTCGCGCCCTGGGCTCACTCGTTCAGCATCTCCCCTACTTTAAGGGTCACAACTTCCTGACGAAATGCGCCGAGGTTCCCGAGCGCTGGTATGTGGGTCAGGCAAAGGTGTTCGATCCCTCCGAGGTCGACGAGGTGCTCAAGCCCGCTTATGACACCGGCAAGAACGCCGCCGAGATGTGCGCCGAGTACTACAAGCAGGTTCCCAACTGCTGCGAGCTTTCCAAGAAACAGTATCTGGATATGAACATGTGGCTGCCGGGCGACATCCTGCTCAAGGCCGACAAGATGTGCATGGCGCATTCTCTGGAGCTTCGCGTCCCGTTCCTGGACAAGAAGGTCATGGAGTTTGCCGAGCACATTCCCGCCAACTACCGTGTTAACGAAGAAGGCTGCAAGCTCGTCCTGCGTCACGCCGCCAACCGCACGCTGCCCGACGAGTGGGCAACGCGCAAGAAGGTGGGCTTCCCCGTACCGGTCAAGTTCTGGCTGCGCCAGCAAAAGTACTACGACTACGTAAAGGAATACTTCACCGCACCGTGGGCCGCTGATTTCTTTGACACCGATGCGCTCATGAAACTGCTCGACGATCACTTTGAGGGCCGTGCGCTCAACCAGCGCAAGATCTATACCACGCTGACGTTCCTCATTTGGTACAAGCGCTTCTTTATCGACGAGGACAAGGGCGCTAAAGTCGCCGCTTAGTTTTCGTTATGAATTAGCGGTGAACCACGCAGGGTTTCCGCTATACTCAATCCCTGCGGGCGATTGGCGCAACGGTTAGCGCAGGTGCTTTACACGCACAAGGCTGGGGGTTCGAATCCCTCATCGCCCACCACTGATTTGATAGGCTCCCAGCTATGGGGGCCTTTCGTTTTTGGGCCCATCGCAGAGGGATTCGAACCCGACAGGGTGCGGAGCTGAGGAAACGCGAAGCGTTTTCCAGCGCAGCACGCGAGGGCCGCAGGCCCGAAGCGAGGGCGGGCGGCGAAGCCGCACGCGGACATCCCTCATCGCCCACCATTGATTTGATAGGCTCCCAGAAATGGGGGCCTTTCGTTTTTGTGCCCAGTGCAGGGGGATTCGAACCTGCTCCAAATTGCTATGTCTGATGGCGCTAGGCCAAAACGTCCGACAGGATCTCGATTAGGCTGTCCACGTCGGCTTCCTCGCACACGAGCGGCGGTAGGAGACGCAGCGTATGTGCGCCCGTAGCATTGATCACGACACCAGCCCCCAATGCACGGGCTACAACGTCGTGTGCATCACCCGCGGCATCGTCCAGATCGCAGCCGAGCATCAGGCCGCGACCACGCACCTCTACCACATGCGGAAGCTTAGCCAGCGCCTGCTCCATATAAGCACCCACCTTGGCAGCATGCTCGGCAAAATCGCCGCGCACGAGCACGGAGAGCGTCGCAGCACACGCCGCAATGGCCAAGCAGCTACCACCGAAGGTCGAACCATGATCGCCGGGCTTAAAGACGTCGGCGATCTCCTTCTTTGCCACCACGGCGCCCATGGGCACGCCGTCGGCAATGCCCTTGGCAAGGCTCATAATGTCGGGCTCCACACCATAGGTCTGGAACGCAAACGGCTTACCCGTGCGGAAGATACCGCACTGGACCTCGTCGGCGATAAGCACGGCACCCACCTCGTGCGCCAAGTCGCGCGCCGCAGCCATAAATTCCTCGGTCATGGGATGCACGCCGCTCTCGCCCTGAATCGGCTCGAGCATCACGGCGCAAATCTCACTGCCCAACTGCTTAAAGATTGCGCGCAGTTCATCTACATCGTTGGGCGTGCAGGCCACAAAGCCACCCGGCAGCGGGCGGAAACTGTCCTGCAGCCAATCCTGCATGGTCGCGGCAATGGTCTCGAGCGTACGACCGTGAAAGCCGCCACGCATGCACACGATGGTGTTGCCTCCGTTGCCGGCACGCTTGGCGTACAGACGCGCGAGCTTCATCGAGCCCTCGTTGGCCTCGGCACCAGAATTGGCAAAGAACGTCTCCCACACCTGCTCGCCCGCAGCCGGAGCGCCAAGCGCCGCCGCGGTCTCGTCGCCAGCGACAATCGCGTCGGCCAGCACGCACGCACCATCTACGTCGTCGTTGGCAAGCTTGGACAGCAGCGCCGCGACCTGGCCGCGCTGCTCGATGTAGAAATAGTTGGAGACATGCAGGAGCTTTTTGGTCTGAGCTTCGAGCGCCGACAGCACTGCCGGATTGCCGTGGCCCAGGCTGCACACGCCGATGCCGGCAAGAAAATCGAGGTATTCGCGGCCATCGTCGCCGGTGAGCTTCATGCCGCGGCCTTCGACAAACTCGACCGGCGAGCGACCAAAGGTGTGCATGACGTAGTAGGATTCGAGCGATTGTTGTGCTGCAAGTGACATGAGATACCTTTCGTTAAGCGCCAGGTAGCGCGGAGTTTGGGCGTAATGGCGTAGCAATTTTGAGCCGGCTAGACCGTCTGAAGCTTCTCGACCTCGTCAAGGTTTTCGGTCAGACGCGCAGCAAACGTCGAAAGCGGATGCGGATGCGTATCGAACTCGTAAGCCGTCTCGGTGGAATGGATCACGGTGCCGACGCCGGCATCGGTCAGCAGCTCCAGGAGCAGCGAATGCGGCGTAGTACCGTTAATGATGTGGGCACGAAATACGCCGCCGGTAAGCGCATCGACGGCCGCGCGCAGCTTGGGAATCATGCCCTTATCGACCTCGCCGCCGTAGAGCATTTCGTTAACCTCGTCGAGCGTTAGGTTGGAGATAAGCGAGTCCTTGTCGCTAAAGTCCTTGTACAGGCCATCGACATCGGTCAAAAAGATCGCCTTATGCGCGTGGAGCGCCGCGGCAACGGCACCGGCGGCGGTGTCGGCGTTGATGTTGAAGAAACCGCCGTCCTCCCCCGCCGCGACGGTAGCGATGACGGGGATGTACTCGCTATCGAGTAAGCGCTCGATATAGTCGGTGTTGACGTGCGTCACTTTGCCCACGCGACCGAGCTCGGGGTCGAGCGGCTCGGCGATGAGCGTGCCGGCATCGCTGCCCGACACGCCCACGGCCAGGTTGCCGTGGTGGTTGATGGCAGCAACCAGCTCCTGGTTAACCTTGCCGCCCAGCACCTCGCGCACGATATCCATAGTCGCCGGCGTGGTCACGCGCTGGCCGTTCTTAAACTCGACGGGAATATCGTAATGGCTCAGCGCCTCGTTGATAGCCTTGCCGCCGCCGTGCACGATGACGGGGCGCATACCGATGATCTTGAGCAAAACGATGTCGCTCATCACGTCGCGGCGCAGCTGCTCATCAACCATGGCGGCTCCGCCATATTTGATAACAACCGTCTTGCCGGTCAGGTTCTTAATCCACGGCAGCGCTTCGAACAGCAGCTGCGCGGTTGCTTCGTTGGATTCGCTCGAACGACAATCGCGTGCGAATTTCATAATCTGCCTCGTCTTTCGTATCGTTATCGCGCCGTGCTCCGCTGTCCGCAATCGCGGCAAGATGCGCAGCGTGCCCGGAATCTAGGAACGGTAGTCGCCGTTGATGGAGATGTACTCGTGCGTGAGGTCGCAGGTCCACACGGTCGTTGCCGCGTCGCCTGCACCCAGGTCGGCCGAGATCACGATCTCGGACGCCTCAAAACGTCGCAGAGCCTCGTCCTCGTCAAAGGAAACAGCCAGACCGTCGCGACAGACAGGCATGCCCATCATGTCGATGGAAACGTCTTCCTGATTAAACTTCACGCCGCACTTGCCAAGCGCCATAGCAACACGGCCCCAGTTGCAGTCGTGGCCGGCGATGCAGGTCTTAACGAGCGGCGAGTTGGAAACGGCACGGGCGGCGATATCGGCCTCCTCGTCGTTCACGGCGCCGGTAACGTTGACCGTAACAAGCTTGGATGCGCCCTCACCATCGGCGGCGATATTGCGCGCCAGGCTCTCGCACACCTCGTGCACGGCAAATGCCAACTCGTCAAAGGCGTCAGTGCCCTCGACGATAGCCTCGGTATCAGCGGCAGCAGCGCCAGAAGCAAGCATGATGCAGGTGTCGTTGGTCGAGGTATCGGAATCGACCGTCACCTTATTGAAGGTCTGCTTAACGGTCGAGAGCAACAGGGCGTGGAGCGCCGCCGGCTCGACGGGAGCATCGGTCGTAATGACCGCGATCATGGTGGCCATATTGGGCATGATCATGCCCGAGCCCTTGCACATGCCGCCCACCGTATAGGCGTTGCCCGCATGGCCCGCAGCCTCACTGCGGTAGCGAACGGCATACTCCTTGGAGTGCGTATCGGTCGTCATGATGGCGCGAGCGGCATCGGCGCCACCGTGGGCGGAGAGCGCCTCGTAGGCAGCAGGAATGGCGGTCTCAAACGTGTCGATCGGCAGAATCTGGCCAATCACGCCCGTGGAGGCAACCAGAATCTGCTGGGGCTCGCAGCCGATGACCTGCGATGCGATGCTGCACGTCTCGCGCGCGCATGCAAGGCCGGTCTCACCCGTGGCGGCGTTGGCATTGCCAGAGTTGACCGAAACGCCGGCGATGATACCGTAACCCTTGTCGGCACCGCCCAGGTTGGCACGGCTCACTTGCACGGGCGCCGCGCAAAAGCGGTTGGTCGTAAACACGCCGGCGCCGGGACAGGGTTTATCGGGCATGACGAGCGCATAGTCTAAGCGCTCGGGATTCTTCCGGAATCCCGCATGGATGCCTGCGGCCTTAAAGCCGGCCGCTGCCGTAACGCCACCCTCGACGGCGCGAATCTTGATATCAATCAGGTCGGTATTCATCGTCCCTTCGGCTCCTTATATCAAATAAAAAAGCGGGCATCGGCTGGCACGCCATACCGGTCGCAACTAATAGACCAGCTTGAAAGCGGCGCCCAACTCGATACCCGACCACCAAATCGTTAACAATCGAATGTGCTACACCGGGCACGCCACTGTGGGCAAGCCTCGTCGCTCGTCAAAGCCAAAAACGATGTTGGCGCACTGGACCGCCTGGCCCGCAGCACCCTTGCACAGATTGTCGATAGCACCCGTCGCCACCAGCACGCCCGCGCGCTTGTTGAGCGCAAGACCGATCTGGGCAGCATTGGAGCCGACGACCGAAGCCGTCTTGGGCTGCTGGCCGGCATCGAGCACGCGCACAAAGGTGCGACCGGCGTAGAACTTCTTGTAATGGTCGACGACGTCCTCAAGGGTCAACGTGTCGAGAGCCCGCGGCGCGAGCGGCATCGTCACCGTGGAAAGCAGGCCGCGCTTGAGCGGTGCCAAGTGCGGAGTAAAGACGACGCGATCGGTCAGGCCCAGGATCTGCTCGATCTCTGGTGTGTGGCGATGTTTGCCTACGCCATAGGCCTCTAAGTTCTCGTCTGCGCTACAAAAATGGGTGCGAGCGTTGCAGGACTTACCGGCGCCCGTCACGCCACTAATGGCATCGACGATTACGGGGCCGTTCTCTGCCATCCAGCCCGCACGCACGGCAGGAGCGGCAGCGAGGCTCGTTGCGGTGGGATAGCAGCCGGCGCAAGCGACCAAAACGGGCTTTCCGGCGGCATGGCTGGAAGCAGCGGTCTCTAAGTCCTGGCAGAACAGCTCGGGCAGGCCAAAAGCGCGGGTCTTGAGCAGCTCGGGGCTCGTGTGCTCGGCGGCATACCATGCCTCAAAGACGGACGGGTCGCTCAGACGGTAATCGGCCGAAAGATCAAAGCAGGAAACGCCCGCGGCAAGGAGCGCGGGCACCTGCGCCATGGCAGCCGTGTGCGGCACGGCAAGAAAAACCGCATCGCAGCTCTTGAGCTCGGGGGCGTCATGCGTCGTGAAGACAAGATCGCTTACGCCGGTGAAGCTCGGGTACACCGCAGACAACGGCTGGCCGGCATCGGCGTTGGACGTAATGGCAACAAGTTCAAACTCGGGATGGCCGAGTACGAGGCGAATGAGCTCGGCTCCGGCATATCCAGCCGCGCCGACGATTCCAACCTTCAAAGACATATCAGACTCCTTGTCTGCGATTTATGCACCGATGCGCATTTCGCAGCGGTCGTTATGAGGTGGGTTGAAACTTTAGCACCAAAAGATGCATGAATACGTAAATAGCTTGCATGTTCATGCATTGAAACATTCCCGACACATTCGCTTGAAGGAATTGACAAATAGAGCGGGCCCCGTATTGACCGGCACTCCTTACGGTGCCGGGCAATACGGGGCCCGCCCATGCGAAAACTAAGTTGTTAGGATGAGCCAGCTGGCTAGAGCTCAACCGGCACCCATTCGTCATGATTGCAGATAAATGCCTCAGGATCCTCGACGCTAAAGAAGACGAGCGCGGGGTCGTTAGGCCCCTCATAGTGCTCGCTCAAGCGCTCAAGATGCTTCCATCCGGCCTCGCGCATTTCGCCCGAAGCCCGGTCTTCCAGCCCCGCACGCCCGCGCAGGATCAACCAACCATGGCCCGGCCACCAACTCGTGACCTCAAAGCGCTGGTTTTGCAGCAGCTCCTGCCACACATCTTTGGTGCGCGCTGTCACAAACCACAGCTTGCCGTCCTGAATCTGTGCAAACGAGAACGGACGCACATGCGGCTGCCCGTCCACGCTCGTCGCCAGATACCACGCCGGCACCGACGTCAGATACTCCAGCACCGTATTCAATCCGTCCACGTTTCCTCCTGTCGCCTGACCAGTCTTTTTGGAATGGGTAGTCAATTTGGGAAATTAGAGCTCGAGGCGCTCTTCGCTGCCGTCGATATCGCAGAACCGTGCGGCGATGTTGCGGACCGAGAAGAATGCAAGGCGGCCATCGTTGGCGCTATCGTGTTGCTCGCCAATGCCCACCATGTGCTTAAAGCCCGCTTGGCGCACCTTGTCGCTCACGAATGCATCGTCCTCGAGCGCGGCCTCGCCAGTTAACACGATCCAGCACTCCCCCGGCTTCCAGCCCGATACCTCAAACTTGGGATTCGCGCTCAACTCCGCCCACACGTCCTTGTCGCGCGACGTGCAAAACCACAGCTTGCCATCATCGACCATGGCAAACGAAAACGGCCTCACGCGGGGCTGATGCCCGTCGCTCGCATCGGTCGTGGCAAGATACCACGCCGGAATGCGCCTGAGATACGAGCAGGCGCGCTCGAGCTGAGCCGTGCGATCGATGTCGGTCATAGAGACCCCTTTCTTGCGCTCGAATCGAGCTTAGACGAGTTGAAGATTGATAACGACAACGCATGTCACTAGCAGCGCCATCGCCAGCGCTGCCAGTACATCCCCCCGGCCAAACGCAAGCGCATGCAGACGCGTGCGTCCCTGCTCGCCGTGATAACAGCGCGCGTCCATGGCGGCCGAAAGCGTCTCGGCATGACGGAACACGCCGGTGAACAGCGGAATCGCCACACTGCCGAGCATGCGCACACCGCCGAGCGGACCGCCCGTCACGCGCGCGCCGCGACTTGCCTGTGCATCGGCCGTCTGTTTCATCTCGGTGGCAAATTGCGGCATAAACCGCAGCGCGATACCCATAATCATGCCGAGTTCGTGCGCCGGAAGCCCCACGCGCGCAAATGGTGCGAGCAGACGTTCAAAGCCCGCGGTGAGGTCGAGCGTCGGCGTGGTGAGTGTAATGGCGCTCATGCCGGCCATCATCAACGTCAGGCGGCACGCCACAAACGCAGCAGAACGCAGCGAGCCCTCGCTCACCTGCAAAAAGCCAAGCTGCCACAGGATGCGGCCACTCTGGTCGGAAAACAGGTTGAGCACCGCGACCACCACGACAATCGCCAGCAATGGTGCCATCGATGATAGGACCCGGCGCAACGGCACCCGGGCTGCGAGATAGACCAGCACGACAAAAAATGCGACCGGAACCAGCCCGCAAAAGCTTCCGACGGTGAGCACGGTGACCAGAAATGCAAAACCTAGGAGCAACTTATTACGCGGATCCAGGCGATGCACCGCGCTATCCCCGGGATAGTAGCTGCCAAATGAGAACGCCTCCATTAGCAGCCCTCCTCTCGCGTGGGCGCCTTGGAACCAGCCTGACACGGAACCCTCAAAGGCACGTCCGCGCAGCCCAGCAGCAAGCCGGCCAACTCGTCGGCTAGCGCCTCAACCGTATAAAGCTTGTCGCAGCGGAGCGGCACACCGGCTTGCGCAAGCGCCAGCGCCATGCGCTGGGCGGCAGGAACGCCCAGGCCGATCGATTTGAGCTCGTTCGCGCGCGCAAACACCTGCGCGGGCGTTCCCTCGGCAAACACGGCGCCCTCGTTCATCACAACGATACGGTCACAGCAATTTGCCAGGTCATCCATGCTATGCGAAACCATGACAACAGTCAGGCCCTCGCGATGGAGCCGATCGATGAGCCCCAGGAAATCCCTGCGCGCAGCCGGATCGAGCCCCGCCATGGGCTCGTCGAGCACCAGCACCTCGGGCTCCATGGCGAGCACGCCGGCAAACGCCACGCGGCGCTGCTGGCCGCCCGAAAGCTCAAAGGGGTTCTTGTCGCCTATCGCGGCAAGGTCGAGGCCCACGCGCGCAAGCGATGATGCGACACGGCGTGCAACCTCGTCTTCTGGCAGGCCAAGGTTGCACGGGCCAAACGCCACGTCCTGCGCCACGGTCTCGGCAAATAGCTGGCGCTCGGGATACTGAAACACCACGCCGACCTTGGCCTTAACCGCGGCGGCGTCTTTCTTGCTTGATAGGTCGAGCCCCAGCGCGCAAACGCTTCCCTCCTGCGGACGAATCAACCCGTTGAGATGCTGAACCAGCGTCGATTTACCCGAGCCGGTATGACCCGCCAATCCCAGAAACTCGCCGCGGCGCACCGTCAACGAAACATCACGTAGCGCCCAGGGGCTGTTTGGATCGTTGCCCCAAAGAGCTTGTTTGCTCGATGCGTCCGCAGTGGTCGAGCGCTTGCGCCATCGACGGCGCTCGCGGGCGCTCAGCGAGTAACTATGCGAGAGGTGCGAGATCTCGATAACGGGCTCCGACGCGGCCGCCTCGTTAGTCGCGAAGGATGCATTGTCGAGCATACGAGAATCGGATGCAGAAGGCTGCACTGCGACGTCCGCCCCGCCCCGCTCGGCGTAAACCCGCGCAATCTCGGCGACCATATCTGCCTCGCGCACCTGCGCGCAAACGGGCACGCCCTTCTCACGAAGTGCCCTACCTAGGCAGCACGACGCCGGCATATCCAGGTTGAGCTGCGCAAGTTCGTCCGCCCGCGTCAAGATTTCCTCGGGCGTACCGATCATGGCAACGCGGCCCGCTTGGAAGACAGCAACGCGATCGGCCTCGGCGGCCTCTTCCATAAAGTGCGTAATCATCACGATGGTCATGCCGCGATCATGCAACGCACGGCAAGCCTTCATGAGGCCCTTGCGTCCACGCGGATCGAGCATCGAGGAAGCCTCGTCCAATATGAGCACGCGCGGTTCCATGGCGAGCACGCCGGCAAGCGCCACGCGCTGCTTTTGGCCGCCCGAAAGCGCGTGGGTCTCGTGGCGCTCAAAGCCCACCAGGCCCACGCCCTTCAGTGCCTCGCGTACGCGCTGCGCAATTTGCGCCGATGGCACGCCAAGGTTTTCAGGACCAAACGCAACGTCATCTTCGACAAGCGTTGCTACCAGCTGATCATCGGGATTCTGGAATACCATGCCCGCGGTCGAACGAATGTCGTAGACCAGCTCGGGGTCGGACGCATCCATGCCGTTGACGCGTACCGTGCCCGCATCGGGCTGCAACAGTGCATTCAGATGCTTGGCAAACGTCGACTTGCCCGACCCATTGCCACCGAGGATGCAGAAAAACTCGCCATCCTCGATGTTCAGATCGACGCCGTCGAGTGCCGGTGCGGCACCGTCATAGCTAAAGGAAACGCCCCGACACTCAATCATGCGCGGCCTTTGACCTGGTCCTTTTTAGGCGTGATGAGGTTGGAGACCGCCTTGTACACCACAAGCGTCAACACCGAGTTAAGCACGGTCTTGATAAGGTTGAACGGCAGCACGGCAGGAATCATGAGCGGGGCGATCACATCGACCGAGCCATACCAGAACCATACGCCAATGGTAAGATTTGCGACCATAGACAACGCCGTAGCGGCAATAACGCCGAGCACCAGGCCAATCACGGCACCCTTATAGGTATGCATCTTCTGGTAGACGATAGCCGCGGGCAGAATGTAGCCCAGCGTGGCAACCAGATTCATAAGCGCGCCGACCCAGTCACCCGTAGTGAGCGCATGGATAACGATCGCCATGGCTGCAACAGCGGTACCAGCACCGGGGCCATACGCAAATCCGCACACCATCGCCGGCACCAGCGACGGGTCGTAGGTCAAAAACGGCGCCGAAGGAAGGATGGGCAGCTGCACGTACATAAACAGGGCGCCCAAGGCGCACATCAACGCCATGGTAACGAGCTGTTTGGTGCTCCACCTATTCGTGTTCTCAAAATGGATATGCTGCGACTGTTCAGACATAAGATCACCTGCCTCTTTCATCCGGACTCTAACCGTTGGTACTGGGGTCTCACCAGTTCAGCCGGCATGCGAACCAACACACGCACGGGTCGCGGACTCATCGGCTCGGTCGCAGACGCCTCGTCTGCGCCACGGCACCCCTTTGGCACCGCCCGATTTACCGCCAGTGGGGAATTCCACCCCGCCCTGAAACAGCAATTGCAAGTGTAGCACGGGCAGGTATTCGCGCAAGTATGCCAAGGATAATTTGTGGTGGGGATCAGTTGCCGTAACAACCACGTTCCCCACCCATCCCAAAGTAACGCGCCTTTCGCGCAAAGCGCGAAACAGCGAAAGGAACACGTATCCCTATCAACCACGTCCTTCTCCGCCCGCCGACCTCAAGGCCGTAAACGCAGGGAATCCGGGGGCGTGACGGGGGTTTCTCTCCGGAACATTCCGCAGGACGCAAAGAGGCTCCGCAGCGCGAAGCGCGATGCGGAGCCTCTTTGCATGTCCGAGGACGTTCCGGAGAGAAACCCCCGTCACGCCCCCGGATTCCCGGTGGGAGTTCTAGACCTTGTCGGCCTTAGTACATACCGCCGCCCTGCTGACCAGCGGTGGCAGCAGCGATAGCGTCCTCAAGCTGAGTGTTCTTAGGCACATCGGAGACGGTAGCCTCGGTGATGAGGATCAGGCTGGCGACGGAAGCAGCGTTCTGCAGGGTGACGCGGCTGACCTTGACGGGGTCGAGGACGCCCATCTCGATCATGTCGCCCCACTCGCCGTTGGCAGAGTTGAGACCCTGGCCGGCGGGCAGCTCGGCAACCTTGTCGACCACGACAGCGCCCTCAAAGCCAGCGTTCTTGGCGATGGTAGCGACCGGAGCGGTCAGAGCCTTCTTGACGATGTCGACGCCGATCTTCTCCTCGGGGTCATCGATCTCGACAGCGTCGAGCGCAGGAGCAGCGTCCATGAAGGCGACGCCGCCACCGGCGACAATGCCCTCCTCGACAGCAGCGCGGGTAGCCTGCAGGGCGTCCTCGACGCGATGCTTGATCTCCTTGAGCTCGGACTCGGTAGCAGCGCCGACCTTGATGACGGCAACGCCACCGGAGAGCTTGGCCAGGCGCTCCTGGAGCTTCTCGCGGTCGAAGTCAGAGGTGGTGTTCTCCATCTCGCCCTTGATCTGAGCGATGCGGGCGTCGATGGCCTCCTTGGAGCCAGCGCCGCCGACGACGACGGTGTTGTCCTTGGAGATGGTGACGGACTTAGCAGTACCGAGCATATCGGCGGTGATGTCAGCGACCTTCACGCCCAGCTCGTCCAGAGCGGCCTGGCCACCGGTGAGGACGGCGATGTCCTCGAGGATGCGCTTGCGGCGATCGCCGTAGCCCGGGGCCTTGACGGCGCAGACGTTGAGGGCGCCACGGATCTTGTTGAGGACCAGGGTCGGCAGAGCCTCGCCGTCGATGTCCTCAGCGATGATGAGCAGGCCACGGCCGGCGCGCTGGACAGCCTCGAGAACAGGCATGATGTCCTGAACGCTGGAGATCTTCTGGTCGGTGATGAGGATGTACGGATCCTTCATCACGGCCTCCATGCGGTCGTTGTCCGTGACGAAGTAAGCGGAGACATAGCCCTTGTCGAACTGCATGCCCTCGACGGTGTCGATGGTAATGTCGAACGTCTGGGAATCCTCGACGGTGATGACGCCGTCCTTACCCACGACCTCCATGGCCTCGGCGATCTTCTCGCCGACCTCGGGGTCACCGGCGGAGATGGTACCGACGGAAGCGATCTGTTCCTTGGTCTCGACCGGCTTGGCCTGCTTCTTCATCTCGGCGACGGCAGCGTTTACAGCCTTGTCGATGCCGCGACGGATGGCCAGCGGGTTGGCGCCGGCGGCGACGTTACGCAGACCGTCGTTGACGATAGCCTGGGCGAGCAGGGTTGCGGTGGTGGTGCCGTCACCCACGGTGTCGTTGGTCTTGGTGGCGACCTCCTTCACCAGCTGAGCGCCCATGTTCTCGATGTTGTCCTCGAGCTCGATCTCCTTAGCGACGGAAACGCCGTCGTTGGTGATGGTCGGGGCACCGAACGTGCGCTGCAGAGCGACGTAACGGCCCTTGGGGCCCATGGTGACGGTAACGGCGTCGGCCAGAGTGTTGACGCCCTTGGCGAGCTTGGCGCGGGCATCGGTGTTGAACGTAATGTTCTTTGCCATGGTAGGTAATCCTCCAAAAGAAATGTGACTCGCGTCGCCGCTTCCGAGTCCTATGCGGCGGACGCGTTCAAAGACGAATCAGAGATTCTGACGAGACTAGGCCTCGACGACGGCGTAGATGTCGTCGGCGCGCATGAGCAGATACTTCTCGCCGTCGACCTTGACCTCGTTGCCACCAAACTTACCGTAGATGACAACGTCGCCGACCTGAACGTCCATGGGGATGCGCTCGCCCTTGTCGTTGACCTTACCGGCGCCAACGGCAACGATGGTGCCGCGTTGCGGCTTCTCCTGAGCGTTGCTGGCGATGTACAGGCCAGAAGCGGTCTTCTGCTCGGCCTCGTCGGGCTTGACCAGGACGCGATCTGCAAGCGGCTTCAAAGACGACATGCTTGTTTCCTCCTTTTTGGGCCGCGCGGTCATGCCGCGCGGGTTAACCCTTTTTGTTTGCGTACGCGTTGAATGGTACCCACGAATGGCGGGTTATACAACACAGAGTCAAAAAATCTTATTTTTTGGCACTTAGATTTTCTGAATGCCGGGGGATAACTTAGCAGTGGCTCCCGGGGCGGACCGGAGGGCATGAAGTTTGCTGCTCTACAGTCCTGCGCAAGACGGAAAGCACATTAAGTGCTTTCCTTTGCGTGCGGAACTCGCGACAAACTTCATGCCCTCCGGTCCGCCCCGGGAGCCAGGTTGACTAATTCGGCCCCGGCATTCAGGAAAGTCAGTGCAGCAAAATGGCGATGCAGATGGTGCGAATAAGAAAGGGGCACGTTGCTGAAACGTGCCCCCTATGAGTGAGGTATGAGGCTAGCGCTCGTAGATTACGTTACCTGCCAGGTAGGTGACCTGGACCTTGGTGGCTTGGAGCTCTTGGGAGTCGATGGTGAGCGGGTTTTGGTCCAGGACTACCAGGTCGGCGTACTTGCCAGGCTCCAAGCTACCGAGGTTTTGCTCGTCGCCCGCTGCATAGGCGCTGCCCAAGGTGTAGTTGCGCAGAGCCGTTGCTGCATCGATGCGCTCGCTCGGCAACCAGCCGCCCTCGGGCCAGTGGCTTTTGGGGTCCTGGCGCGTGATAGCCGTGTAGAGCACGTTCATGCTGGTAACGGGCGTGATAGGGCTGTCGGTACCGAAGGCTTGGCGAATGCCGCGCTGCTTATAGGTTGCGAACGGCCACATGATGCGGCTGCGCTCCAGGCCCAGATCGCGCTCCGGTCCACCCGGGTCGAGTGTAATGTGGCAGGGCTGGCTCGAAGCAACCACGTTGAGCTTGCGCAGGCGGTCGATGTCCTCGGGCAGAAGGTTCTCCAGGTGCTCGAGCGTGTTATGGCCGTGCTGGGGCAGGCCGTACAGGTCGGCTGCTTCCTCGAAGATATCCAGCGCGGCATGAATCGCACCGTCACCAATAACGTGGATGCGCACGGTGTGACCGCGCTCCGCAGCCGCCAGAACCAATTTTCGCATGCGCTCAGCCGGGACTGTCAGACGGCCCTGGTCGCCCGGGAAGTGCGGATTGGTATAGGGCTCGGTGAGATATGCCGTGTGTTCACTCGACACGCCATCGAAGAACTGCTTAAAACC
Source organism: uncultured Collinsella sp. (assembly GCA_900542085.1). Lineage (GTDB taxonomy): Bacteria > Actinomycetota > Coriobacteriia > Coriobacteriales > Coriobacteriaceae > Collinsella. The sequence goes on along the minus strand of UQMK01000007.1, from coordinate 52,021 downwards.
CGGCGCCGAAAGCAGCGCGTTGTTCGCATAACGTACCTGGAGCTCTTCTAGACGCGACTGGTCATCCAACAGCGTGGGGAACAGATGGGCACGAATGCCCAGCTTGCCGGCTGTCTGCAGTTTGTCGTAGACGTCGTCGCGGATAAAATCGCAGCCTGGCATGGGCATGAGCGACATATCGCAGATCGAGGTGATGCCCTGCTCGGCCATGCGCCTCATTTGATCGGCGTAAGCGCTTGCGATGCGATCTTCGCCCAGCCACTCAAGGCAGCGCGGCAACAACTGCATGGCAGCCGCTTCGTGAGCAATGCCCGTAAGCTCGCCGCTTGCGTCCTTGTCGTAGCTGCCGCCCGCTGGCGGCTCGCTGTCGCGCGTGACGCCGAGCGCCTCGAGTGCGCGGCTGTTGAGCCAAAGCGTGTGCCCGTCGCCCGAATACATAACGCAGGGACGATCGGGGAATGCCGCATCGAGCGACGCCTTGGTAGGATGCTCGGGCGGGTCCCAACGGTAGTCGCGCCAGCCCTGCGTCACAACCCAGGCGTCATCGGGCAGGTCCTGGGAAAACTCGAGCGCATGTTGTACCAGTGCCGCCTCGGACGTGCCCATATCCATGAGCATGTACGGCGAGGAGCCGACCGAGGTATGGAAGAAGTGCAGATGCGCATCATGGAAACCGGGGCAGACAAACTGCTCGCCGTAATCGACCACCGGCGTGGCGGCAGGTGCGGCGGCAATTACGTCATCGGGCGCACCGACTGCGACGATGCGGTCGCCCGCGATGGCAATCGCCAGCTCGCGGGCGGAATCGATGCCGTCTTGCGCGGTAAAGACGTTCTTGGAGCGAATAATCCGATCGATATGTTGCATGGGCATCCCCATCTCTGGCAGGAAATTCAACACCCCCGAGTGTACTCCCCCGCCTCGGTTACAAAATGCCAAGCGGCAAACGGCAGCTTTACCAGCCCTAGCGGCAGGTGGCATACTGGAGAGAGCCTGTACGATTTTGCGATCGAGCCAACAAGGAGCAAATCGACCATGACGAAGACCAAGGCACAGCAGATTATGGCGGCAACCGAGGTTCGCGCGGCAGACGACGTCACCGCGGCCATCCAGGATATCGCCGCCGAGTTTGAACCCTACATCATCAAGCAGCGCCGGCACTTCCATAAGCACCCGGAGCTGAGCCTTGCCGAGGAGCGCACGACTTCCGACATCGCCAACCAGCTCGACGCCATGAATATCCCCTACGAGCGTCCGCTCAAGACGGGCCTGGTGGCGACGCTTCGCGGCACCGCGCCGGATGCCTACCGCGAGGACGGCACGCCGCGCCGCCGCATCCTGCTGCGCGCCGATATCGACGCCCTGCCCGTCACTGAGCAGACCGGCGAGGAGTTCGCCAGCGTCAATGAGGGCTGCATGCACGCCTGCGGTCACGACTGCCATATCGCCATGATGCTCGGCACGTTGCAGATTCTGCGCCACATGACCGATGACATCCACGGCGAGATTCGCATCGTATTCCAGCCCAGCGAGGAAAACGGCCAGGGCGCCAAACTCATGATTGGCACGGGTGTGCTCGACGGCGTCGATGGCGCCTACGCCGCGCACATCTGGAGCGAGGTCGACGCCGGTACCGTAAGCTGCGAGCCCGGCCCACGCATGGCAAATACCGACTGGTTCCGCATCGACGTCCGCGGCACCTCGTGCCATGGCGCCATGCCCCAGCGCGGCCACGACGCCGTTATGGTTGCGGCAGAGATCGTCAACGCCCTGCAGACCATCGTCTCGCGCGAGATTAGCCCCTACGAGCCGGCTGTCATCACCGTCGGCGAGCTGCACGGCGGCACCGCGCGCAACGTTATCGCCGGCACGGCCTACCTCGCCGGCACAGTGCGCACCTACGGCGATTCGACCCACGAGGAAATGCCGGAGCTCATGCGCCGCATCGTGGAGCATACCGCGGCAGCTCTGGGCGCCGAGGCTGAGCTCACCGACTACACCATCGCCAACTACAAGGTCGAAAACGAGGTCGCCTCGAGCGAGCGCTGCCGTCAGGCTGTAATCAAGTGCCTGGGCCCCACCGGTCAAGGCCATTACCGTGGCACGCTTTCGGGCGAGGATTTTTCGGAGTACCTGCGCCGCGTGCCGGGCGTGCTCGCCTTTGTAGGTACGCGCAACCCCAAGATTGGTGCCACGTACGCCCAACATTCCTGCTTCTACAAGATCGACGAGACCGTGCTGGCAAAGGGCTCCATGGTGGCCGCCCAGTATGCTATCGACTTTTTGGCCGAGCCCACGCAAGAGGAGCTCGACGGCCCCACGATCGCCGCGGTTGCCGAGACCAACCCCGACTTGGCCGCCAAGCTGCGCTCTGCCAAGGCAACAGCCGCTGAGGCGCGCGACGCCATGCACGATGCTCGCACCGCTCGCCATGCTGCAATCAAGGGCATCCACGATGCGCGGGCTGCCGCTCGCCACGAGGAGAAGCGCGACGAGTAGCCATCACGCCCACCCATAACAACCTGGCTAGAGCAAAGCGGGGGCGAACGTTATCTCAACGTTCGCCCCCGCTTATGTGTCGACCGCTTTTCTAGCGCGTCCTCCGTCACGACAGGAAAGAGCGAAGGATGGTGAGCCAGCGTGGGGGTTCGAGGTGGATGATGTCGTCGGGGACTCCGGCGGGCGCATGGCCGCCAAAGAGTAGGCCGGCATCTACCGGATTGATGAGGCGCACGATCCATACGGCGATGACCAGCATGCACAACACGGTGACTGCAATGTCGACACCACGCTTTAGCTTGCTCGATGCCACCTCCTCGCGCACGAACGCGAGCACAAACGCAATCGGCACCACCCAAAACAGCGGATGGTAGGCAAAGGCCGCCGCAAAATCGAGACGCAGCGCCGCCAGCCACGCCCTCGTCATGCCGCATCCCGGACAAGGAGCGCCCGTCATCATTCGAAAAATGCAGCCGATATCGAGCAGGTAGAGCGCGAGCCAGGCGACAAAGAGCGCGCCGGTGCAAAAAAGGGCGCGGCGAAGGAGCTCTGCCGTGCCCCTATGTCCCTGGGAGCTGTTCACGCCGCCCTTATTGTTAGGCACGAGCGCCAAGGCGAGTGTTGTAAGCCGTTGCCATGGCATTGGTATTATTGATGATGATGTTCATAGCGAAGATGGGACCAAGGCCGCACAGGAGCGCGCCGAAGATCTGCCACAGAAGAACGGTGGTGCCGTTTTCCTGGAACACCAGGCCGTAGCGAGGAGCGTTGGCCTGCAGGCGGTTGCCAATCTTGTAATACCAGTAGTACGCGTAGAAGCCGCAGGTCACAAACGATAGAAGGATGAATTCCGCCAGACCCGGCGTGTAATCGCCGTCATCCTGACACAACGTGTTGACGTCGCGTGCCAAGCAATACAGGAAGTAGAACGAATAGATACCGCAGGTCACAAGAGAGAGCAGCAGCCAGCCGATCAGGCTGCGGTCAGCCTTAATGGGGCCATAGCCCATCGGAGCGGATGCGGACTGTTGGGCGTATTGACCGGTGTACTGCTGCTGAGGCTGGGGCACGGGCTGAATAGCCTGGGCCGGAGCGGGCTGGGGCTGCGGGGCCGGAGCGGCAGAAGCGGCACCAACGGCGGATCCGCAAACAGGGCAGAATTTGGCATCATCCGAAATGGGAGAACCACAAGTGGGACAGAACATGAGTCTCTCCTTTTCCTAAGGCGTCGCACGCCTTCAAACCTTACACGTCTACGTTCTCAACAATAGCCGCGACGTTGTTGCGCAACATTGACCAATTTCCGAGAAATTTTGCTGCAACCGTTTTCCCAGGCATTTTCTTGCTTTCGCAGTAGAAAAAGGCACCCCGGGCTCAGTTGCCCAGGGCGCCTCGACCGGCTATTCGGTTTGATTGTTTTCGGCAGCAGGATTATCGCCCGGCTCATCCGCCGGCGTGGCAACGGCATCCCAATCGGGCTCCGCAGGCGTCGCCTCGGACGCCGGTGCGGGGACAGGAGCAGGTGCCGGGGCAGGGGCAGGCGCGGGTGCCGGGGCAGGTGCAGGCGCGGGTGCCGGGGCAGGCGCAGCACCAGTGGCTGCCGTGGGATTGAATCCCGCAGGAGCAGGCTTCTTCTCACCCGGGAGCACAAAAGTCAAAACGTCGTCCTTGTCCTCATCGGCCCATTCGCTTGCATAACGTGCAGCCCAATAGCCAACGGCACGGTGCTTGAGCATCTTGCCAAAGACCGTAAGGAACACCGTGACGAATGCAATCAGCACCAGGAACAATACGAGCGTGACACCACCGGCGGTAACAATCGCCTCGATACCCGTGGGGCGATAGTAATAGCCGTACGCGCCAATTCCGGCGATGGCACCAAAGACAGCTGTCAAGATCCACGTAATGGCGTTGGAAACCAGGCCCGTCAAAAACTCGGGAAGGAACGAAGCGCAGAACAGCTTGGTCTTGTTGTGCTTAAACGCCGCCCAGACCTTGTCGAGCGAAAACGCGCTCTCAACGCGCCCGGTCACCGCAAAGTGCATCACGGCAATGTCGGCGAACATCTTAAAGAAGACCCCCAAGACCGCCGTGGCAATCATAGCCAGGACAAGCAGGCCGAGCGAACCGAACAGCGCAGCCTCGAGCGCATAGGAGCCATAGTAGGAGTACGAGCCTGCGGCACCAAGCGCCACGCCCTCCACCAGCGAAAGCACTACACCGATAACGGGAATGGCAGCGATAACCTCGAGCACGACCGAAATAACGCTCGAAAAGACTCCGAGACCAAACGACGTGGAACGCATCAGCGGACGATCCATGCCGTCATCGATCTTAAGCGACAGATCGCGACCCCACTCGATGCCAAAGCCCGAACCGCACACGCTCGCCACGTAGGCAGCCAAAAAGCCGATGGCAGCTGCAATACCGCCGATAACGGGGATGAACAGAACGAGTACCGACACGACACAGATAAGCGCCGGCAAAAAAGCGATCTGGCACACGCGCTGCAGCACGCCCGGAGTCTTGGTCATATCCTCAAACGCCTGAGCCACACAGCCCTTGGACGCGTTCATGGGAGGCTGAGGGACAAATTGCTGAGGCTGACCCTGAGGGGTGGAAGCTGCAGCACCAGCATTAGGAGCACCGCACACACCGCAGAACTTGTCGTTATCGCCCATAGGAGCGCCACACTGCGAACAGAACATCGAAATCATCCCTTCGTATCTTGAGCAAATCACCTGGATCGCAAACGATGTCATTAGCATCATTATCGCCCAATGTGGGGACAAATACTCCTAGATGGCGTATTTGCAACGCGCGAGGCGCTTTTCGATTGCCTGATGAGTGCGTCCGCGTTAGTTCGTTCCGCGGAAACCCTTGCCGACGATCTCGGAGCTGTCGACAATCGTGATAAAGGCACCCGGATCGACCTCGCGCGCATAGCGACGCAGCTGCACGGCCTCGCGACGGCTCAGCACGCTCATGATCACCGTCACGCACTTGCCCGAAAAGGCACCATAGCCGCGGCTGATAGTCGCCGTACGGTTGAGATGTTTGACGATAAACTCCTCGACCTTAAGGGGCTCGGAACAAATGATCGTGCAGACCTTACGAAGATGAATGCTCTCGATGGCCTTGTCGACCACAAGCGTCTTGGCAAACAGGCCGAGCACGCAGTACAGACCGACGCGCGGACCGTACAAGAAGGCCGCGATGGTCACGATGCCGATATCGACCAGCAACAGCGCGCGGCCAATCTCGAGCGTCGTGCGGCGCTTGAGGATCATGGCAAGAATGTCCGTGCCACCCGTCGAGGCGCCGATGTCAAAGACGATGGCACTGCCGAGCGCCGGCAAGATGACAGCAAAGCACAGGTCGAGCCACATATCGCCTGTCATCGAGACATCGGACGGGATAAAGAGCTCAAAAAGAGAAACATAAGCGGACAGCGCAAACGAGGCGAAGACGCTCCACAGAATTGCCTTGCGCTCCAAAAAGATAAAGCCCAAGACGACGAGAACCGCGTTGATAATCCACATAAAGACGCCGACGGGCAGGGTCGGGAACAGCGTGGACAGAATAACCGACACGCCCGAGGTGCCGCCAAAAGCAAAGTGATTAGGGGTTTTAAACGCAACGATGGCAAAAGCCGTAAGAATCAGGCCCAGATTGAGCTCGGCGAAAAAGCGCGGGAAGCCTGGCTCCTGGCTACGCTTTTGGCCGGCACGCTCGCCGCGCTCGATATCGGTGCGATCAACCACGCGCTCCATCGGCACCACGGGAGGACGATGTACCTCCTCGGCAGCTCGCGATGCCGCCTCTGCCGCGGCAGCCTCAATCGCCCATGCCTGGCTTTCTGTTTCGTGCTCGTCAGCCATTACGGCAACCCCTCGTTAACAATTTGGAAACAATGCGCCCATTAGGGTAACGCGGAACGCGACGATTGCAACCCCTAGTTAGACGAGCGGTATGCCTACATCGGGGGCATACAAATAACGGCCGGCCGCACATACATCCGTGCGACCGGCCGTTTGACGTTTTCGCAGATAAAACCTGCCAAAATAAACATCCCTTTTTGGTAGGTTACTCGTGCTGGTTGGTGCGGTGCTCGTACTCCTCGGGGGTGATGACATCCTCGATGCGCAGGTTGACGCCTGCCACCTCAAGGCCGGTCATCGCAGCCAGACGCTCGGTCACGCGCGCCTTAACGTCGTCGAAAATCGCGGGCGCGTAGGCGCCGTACTCGATAATGACGGAAATGTTGACGACCACACGGTTGTCATCGGTGACCTCGACCGTCACGCCCTTGGTCAGATTCTCGGCACCAAACTGCTCCTGCACAAAGTGCATGAGGTTGCCCTTCATGCCCAGGACGTGCGGTACCTCGCGGGTGGCCATGGCGACGATCTTCTCGATCACACCGTTGGAATAGGTCAGCGAATCCTCGGACTCGTCCGCTTCCTCATCATCCTCGTCCGCATCGTCGGCGGGTTCGGCCTCGACGAGCGCCTCGTCCTCGAGCGTTACGTCCTCGGCCTCGGCGACGACGGTCTCGTCCGCCTCGAGCTCGGTATCGGCCACATCGACCTTCGTGTTAAAAGCCATGGTTCCTCCTTATGCCCACCGCACACGCGGCGGTCGAATACATGCTAGCGACCGCTAAACAGACGGCCGAAGAAGTTGACGATCCCGTTCTCGCCGTCGCGGATCTGGCCAATCACGGCGCCGATCAGCACAAAGAAAGCGATGACGAGCGTATCCCACAGGCCGAGCGTGAGCACCAGCACGGCGAGCACAAAACCAGCGACGGCCCCAAGCGTGGTGTTGGGATGACGGACGGCATAGCTCCAGATGGCTGCCCCCGTACCCTTGATGAGACCCATGGCCTCATCAAAATCATCGGCGACCGCGTCATGCGACTCGGCGCCCTCTACCTTGGGATCGACGACCTCGCCTGCCGGCGCAGCGCTCTGATCGATGGTCAGGCGCGGAGTGCGGACGGTCTTGTCTTGATTGGTATCACTCACCGGAAACCTCCACGGTCTGGACGGTAGTCTTGGACGGCAAAAAACGAACGCGTGCGGTCGTGCCCGGCGTACCGAGCATGGTGTCGCAGGCCTCCTCGATACGTTGCTGCATCGCGGCTGCAAGGGAGGCCACGTCCCGGTCGTCGAGCGCGATGGCGTCAACCTTAAAACGGACGCGCGATTCATCGGAGCCCTGCACGCGTGCCTCGACATGCTCGATCATCACTCGGTCGTCGCGCTCCGCCGCGGTGCGAGCACACGAGGAGAGGGCTGCGAGCGTGACCTCGATATTGCGCTCCCCCGCCGGATGCACGCAGGACGGCTCGCGACGAGCAAACACCAAGCGGAAGAAACCCACAAGCACGCCGAGCGCCACGACACCGCCGCACGCCGTAACAACGATACGAGGCAGCGGATCGCGCATCAGCAGCATAAAGCGATAGGTATATGGTCCCCAAAACTGGCAGACTAACGTGCCCAGCGCCACGACGGCGGCGGCAAGATACACGATCGCCAGGGCTCGTTTGAGCACGCGCATGCGGCGCTCCCTTCAAATCTTGATCCACAGAATGCAAAACGATTCGCATCATTATAAAAGAGCCGGGTCCGGTGCCTCATGCACGCGGATCCGGCTCATCTATTCCACGAGGCTTGCATGCTCGCTTCATTATGCCCAGATATGCACGGCTCAATCCGTGCGGGCGCTACTCCTCCTCGAGGGCAGCGATGACCTCGTCGGTCATGTCCATGGTGCTGTAGACGTCCTGGACGTCGTCGAGCTCCTCAAGACGGTCGATGAGGCGCTGGACCTTCTTGGCGTCGGCGCCGGAAACCTCGGTCGGGGTGGTCGGGACCATGGTGGTCTCGGAGCCCTTGACCTGGATGCCCTGCTCCTCGAGTGCCTTGGAAACAGCCATGACGTCGTTGGCAGCGGTCCAGACGATCCACTCCTCGCCGGCGTCCTCGTAGTCCTCGCCACCGGCCTCGGCGATCGCCATCATGAACTCATCCTCGTCACCGGCAGCACCGTTGGCGATCATGGTTTCCTTCTTGGCGTTCTCGTCCAGGACCTCCTTGGCAACGACGATCTGGCCCTTGCGCTCAAACTGGAAGGCGACGGAACCGGAGGTGCCCAGGTTGCCACCAGCGTGGGAGAAGGCGGAACGGACATCGGCAGCAGTACGGTTGCGGTTGTCGGTCAGGCAGTCGACGTAGACGGCGACACCGGCGGGACCGTAGCCCTCGTACACGATGTTCTCGTAGACGGCGGCATCGGCACCCGAACCAAAGGCTTTATCGATAGCGGACTTGATCTTGTCCTTAGGCATGGACTGAGCCTTGGCCTTGGCAACGGCAGCGGCGAGGCTGGCGTTGTTCTCGGGCAGCGGGTCGCCGCCGAGACGGGCAGCAACGGTGATGTTGCGGCTGAGCTTGGAGAAGAGGGCGGAACGCTTGGCGTCCTGCGCGCCCTTACGATGCTTGGTTGTGGCCCACTTAGAGTGTCCGGACATACGTGTCTCCTATCGGTTTCGACCTAAAGCCCAGCGTGGATGCTCGGGCAATATAAACAAACGTCGTTATGATATACCTACCGGCCTGCAAGATAAACCCCAAAATGAAGGCGTCGTGATGATGCAAGCCCTTGGCGCAAAGCAGCCTGACCCCAATGTGCCAATCTTTGGTTAGGCCCAGAGGAGGTCGCTGCGGGTGATCGTGGCACCGATGGCGAAGGGCATGCATGCAATGACTGGGTACAGGTAGCGCATGTAGGTCGAGCCGTTACATGGACCGATCAGGCACACGGCGAGCACACCCAGCAGCGGTATCCAGATGGCCAGCGCGCGCCACGAATGGCGGCGCAACAGGTAGACCACTACGGAAATCATGATCCACACGTAGGTGGCCGAGCTCATGGTGAGCGAGATAAACGGGATGCGCTGCACCGCCACGCGGTACAGGTTGATCAGATGGTCGCACCAGCGCACGACCTTGCTGTCGACCGGATGGAAGTCAAAGTACTTAAGGTTATCGGGCTTCGCCATAATCTCGGCACTGCGCGCCGTGCTGTAGACCCACGCATCGCGGGCACTCGGATAAAAGTAGCCGTAGTAGTTATTGATGAGCGCCGAGATATAGCACTCGGGATCCTTTTTGAACATCTGGGCCCACAACTCAAAATAGGCCTTGATGTCCTCCTGCGAGGCGTACTCGTTAAAGCAATTTTTGACGGCGTCCGACTTATCCGGGTTGTAGCGGCGGCCCAGATTCTCGTACTTGAGCACACGGTCGATCACGGCACGCTCTTCGTCGGTCACCAAGCCGTCGCAGGGAGCTTCCTCAATCATGCCATCGTCTTTGACCTTGGGGTTAACGCCAGAATTAAGGCCGTCGTGCTTTTGGACGAAGCGCGCCGTCTGCTGAAACGGAATCGAGAGGATCTCGCGCTTGGAGCCCGGCGTGATATCGTGCGCCGGCATAAATACCTTGGTGAAATACATGTTGGAGACAAGGCAGAGCGCGAGCACTGCGAGCACGCCGGCCCAGCGGAAGCGCGGCGTGGCGTACAAGGGCGCGATGCCAGACTGTTTGGTCACGCGACGGGCCACATGCGCGTCCCAAGCGCAAAACGCCGCCGCAATCACGCAGGCCGCCAGGGGAAACACCAAACCGCCGTTGCGCAGAAACGTGGAACCCATGGCGCCCAGAGCGAGCAGCAACCAGTCATGGCGCGCAAAGAGCACGGGCCTCTGTTCGCCCGCACGGTCGGCATTGGCATCGCGACGGGGCAGGCCGCAGGCCACGAGCTTGACGGTCTGCACCAACAGCACCAAAAACGCGTCGGCAAACAGCACATCTTTGGTCAGCAGCGCCGCGTAATTGGAGAACATCGGAATAAATGAAAAGAACAACAAGATGACGCCGCGGACCGGCAGGCTCACGCCCAGCTTGCGCAGCGACGATATGGAGTAGGCCATACAGGCGGCGGTGATGACGAATTGAGCACAAGTGTAGATGGCAAGGCCCGCATTGGCGCTGTTGAACAGTGAAAGCCCCAGCTGGACGCACGAGCCGATGATGGCTGTGTGCACCACCGGATGATGGCCGTTGAGTAGCACGTTGGGGTTAAGCAGGCGCAGGTAGTCGCTCGTGCCGTTGGGGTAGTTGAACCACTGGCGAATCTGCGCACCCGTATCTCCCATAAAGAGGCCGGGCAGCGAGGCGATAAGCGTGGGCGCCCAGACAATCATGAGCACAAGAAACGGCCCGACAAAGGGATGGACCGAGAGCACGGCGTGGGCAACACGCCACACGCGACCAAAGTGGGTCTCAGAAAACGGAATGCGGCGGGAGCTCAACCAATCCAGAAACTCAAAAGCCAGATAGAAGGCCACAATCGCCAGAAGCATCCAGCCCGCGCCGCCAATCCAAGCGCAGATAACGCGTGCCTTGTCGCCCAGCACAATCTCTGCCGAATCGGTAAGGTCGTAGCTACGGCCGAACACCATGCAAACGGCAAAGAACAGCGATGGCAGCACGACCGACGGGCGCCAAGCGTCACCGCGGCCAAAGAACACATAGCGAAACGGCAGCGTGAGCAAGCAGGCAAGCGCGAGCAGCATCACTGCGTCGGTATGGCCGGCAAACGAGAGAAGTACCTCGTAGCACACGTAGAGCGTGCCCGTCGCCTTGGGGTCGATCGCCAGGACCGCATTGCTCGACACCGGGGCGGGATCGATGGAAAACGCCGTAGTCGCCAGCAGGGCGAGCAAAAATGCGATGAGCGTCTGCTTGGCGGGATAGCGCTTAAACCAAACGATGCGGGCGGCGTCGCGCGCAGCCGTTGCGGAGAGGTCGGAATCCTTCACAGTCCGAATAGCCTTTCTAGAAACCTGCCAAAAAGGGACAGGTTTATTTTGGCAGGTTTTATCTGGGGAAACGTTACGGTTCTGCCATCGTTGCCCGGCAAAACCACCACAAAGGTGCCTGTCCCCTTTATGGTGGTATGTGGTGGCTAGGCGTCGAGGTAGATGCGCTGGGGGCGATTGCGGTGTCGGGCGAAGATGATGAGCGCCAGGCCTGCAATCACGAGTGGCAGACTCAACAGCTGACCCATGGTGATGACGCCGCCCAGCAGATAGCCCAGCTGGGCATCGGGCACGCGCACAAACTCAATGAGGAAGCGGACGATGCCGTAACCCATCACAAACACGCCCATAAACGTGCCCTGGGGCAGCAGCGGTTTTTTGCGGCTGAGCACCTGCAGAATGCAGAAGAGCACGATGCCCTCTAGGAATGCCTCGTAGAGCTGGGAGGGATGGCGCGGCATATCGCCCGCGGTACCGCCAAAGATCACGCCCCAGGGCAAATCGGTTGGCTTGCCCCACAGCTCGCCGTTGACAAAGTTGGCGCAGCGCCCCAGGCACAGGGCCAGCGGAGCACCGATGACCGCGAGGTCTGCCAAAGTCCAAGCGTCGAGCTTGTACATGCGGCACACGAGCACGCCGCCGATGATGCCGCCCACCAGGCCGCCGTGGAAACTCATGCCGCCCTCGTTGGTGGCAAAGATCTCGAGCGGATGCGCCCAGTAGTAGCCGTCACCGTAAAAGATGACGTAGAACAAACGGGCGCCGATGATAAGGCCAAAGACCACACCGACCACGACGCTCGTCAGGTCGTCGACCGTAATGTCGAAACCCCAACGGCGCTGTGTGCGGTACATGACGACCGCCGTGAGCAGAGCTCCGACCACATAGGCCAAGCCGTACCAGTAAATGGTGATGGGCCCCGCCGAAATCGCGACAGGATCAAGCATATGGTACAAGTCGTTGAGCATGTCGACCCTCCTACTCCCTACATACAAATGCGGCCGCGGGCCTTGCGCTCGCAGCCGCATATTTGGGCGTAACGTCTATGCGGAGTACGCCGTCCGCAGCTTTCGCATCTTAGAACGGCGCGTACTCGTCGTACAGGTCCTCGGTCTCGCCGGAGGCATTGACCTGCTCAACACGGGTAACGCCGGGCACATGCTCCTTGAGGATACGCTCGATACCCATGGACAGGGTCAGTGCGCTCATAGGGCAGCCGGCGCAGGCGCCCTGAAGCTCAAGCTGGACGACGCCCTCGTCGTCGACGCCCACATACTCCATATCGCCGCCGTCAGCCTGCAGGTTGGGGCGGATCTCCTCAAGAACCTTCTTAAGCAGCTCTTCGTTAACAGCCACAGGGGCTCCTTTCTCACAATAACGCGGGCGCGCCCGCGGACAGAGCTATGTTACTACAGCCATGTACCCGCTCACGAGCCGTCCATGCGCGCGGACACGACTTTCACGAGCAGTCAATTTGGGATGGGACTTATTGAGACTTTTTGAGCTGCGTTCGTCGTCAGATAGCGACAACGCATATTACTGCCGAGTCTGTCCCCCGGTACCAATCTGGACATCGACGATAACCTGGCGGTAGCTGATGCCACAGGAGTCGAGAATGCGTCGGCTGATACGGCCGTCATCGGTGTCGGCATACTTATTGTCCAGGTAGACGACCTCGCCCACACCCACCTGCGCCAGGATCTTGGCGCAGTCGTGGCACGGGAACAGCGTGACGTAGACCGTGGAGCCCTCAAGGTCTTTGAGCGAGCCGCGGTAGTTGAGCACGGCGTTAGCCTCGGCATGCACCACGTAGTTGTGCTTATCCTGCAACGGGTCGTCGCTCGTGCCCCACGGGAAAAAGTCGTCGTTGAGCGCCGAGGGCGTACCGTTGTAGCCCACCGAAAGGATGCGGTGGTTGGTGTTGGCGATGCACGCGCCCACCTGCGTGTTGGGGTCCTTACTGCGGCGCTGTGCGGCAATGGCCACGCTCATAAAGAACTCATCCCAGCTAATAACGTCGCGGCGCTTGCCCGACGCAGTTTGATGAAGATCGTCCGACATGGCAGACACCTCCGTAATCGCAACAGTTTGGCTCATTGTAGCAGGTGGAAGGTGGAGACGTTTTTGTCCCACCGCCCCATCGCTACGCGCGGCGGGGCTTTTGATTGATGTGGTAGAGCTCGGCGAGACCCCGAAGCGTCAGTGCGTCATCGACCGTCAGGCTATGACCGACAAGGGCCGCAAGTGCCTCGGCATCGTCGCCGGTAATGACGATGGGCACATCGCCCTCCCCCGCGACCTTGGTCGCGCGCATCTCGGCGAGCACCATATCGAGCATGCCGTCGATGCGGGCCACCTCGCCCAGAACCACGCCCGAGCGCATGGCCTCACGTGTGTTGCGGCCGATGACGTGCGTCGGCGCCGAGGGCTCAACCTGAGGCAGGCGCGCCGCAGCGGCCGAGAGCGAACGGGCGCCGAGCGCCAGCCCCGGCGCGATAACGCCGCCGACAAAGGTGCCGTGCGCATCGATGACCTCGATATTGGTCGTGGTGCCCAGGTCGATTACAATGCACGGCGAGCCGTAGACAGCGCGGGCAGCCACGGCGTCGGCGATGCGGTCGGGACCGATCTCGGCCGGGTCATCGTAGTGCACGGGTATGCCGGTCTTGAGGCCCGGCCCCACGGTCAGCACGCGCCCCGTACAGGTACGGGAAAGTGCTGCCTTCCACGGACGCTCGAGCGCCGGGACCACACAGCTCAGCACGGCCGCGGCAGGTACGAGCACCCCGGGCACACCCGCATCGGCGGCGAGCGCGCCCATGACCTGCGCAAGTCGCATGTGCGCTTCGTCGGCCGTAATACGGGCCGGCGTCGTGACCTCGCACGTCGCGAGCGGGCGCTCCTGCGCCGCGGCCGAATCCTCGGCAAACAGGCCAAAGCGAATGAACGTGTTGCCCACGTCGACCGTCAATATATATGCGCACCCATTAAGCATCGTCGGCGCTCCTTTCGTCTGCCCAGCAGTATATCGCCTACCTAAACCAGTCATCCCAAAATGACTAACTTGCGGCTATACTGGTGCGCGGTCGTTTGCGAGCTCACGCGGCGGCCCTTGGTAACCCGACTTCCCGCGCCGTATCCGTAGCGGCGCTTGCGGGGGAAGCGGATATACGCAAAGGAGTTCTATATGAGCAATCCCTCGAACCGCGCCTCGATGCGCGGTCAACTCACGCTGCGCGGCGTCGTCATCGGCGTCCTTGGCTGCGTGATCATCACGGCAAGCTCGGCCTACACCGCCCTCAAGATGGGCGCACTCCCCTGGCCGATCATTTTCGCTGCCGTCATTTCGCTGTTCTTCCTGAAGCTCATGGGCAACGCCAGCCTCAACGAGGCCAACGTTACCCACACCATCATGTCCGCGGGCGCCATGGTCGCCGGCGGTCTGGCGTTTACCATCCCGGGCGCCTGGATGCTGGGCTATGCCGACCAGATCAGCTGGCTCGACATGTTTATCGTGGCGCTCGCCGGCACCATCTTGGGCCTTCTGGCGACAGCGCTCATCCACCGTCACTTTATCGTGGACGCCGCGTTGGAGTTCCCCACCGGCAATGCCGCAGCTCAGACCCTGCGTGCCACCGAGGCCGGCGGCAAGACCGGCAAGCAGCTCTTTGGCTCTATGGCCATCGCAGGCATCTACAGTGTGCTTCGCGACGCTCTGGGCGTGGTGCCCAGCATGCTGTGCACGCTCAATATCCCCGGCGTGACCTTTGCCATCTACAACTCGCCCATGTTGCTGTCCATCGGCTTTTTGGTGGGCTTCGCCCCCGTCGCCTTCTGGTTTGCCGGCGCGCTGCTGGGCAACTTTGGCATCATCGTTGGCGGCACCGCTGCCGGCCTGTTCGACGTCGTAACCGCGCAGGGTATCGTCAAGTCCCTCGGTATGGGTCTTATGATGGGCTTTGGCGTCGCCGTCGTCCTCAAGGACATCCTGCCGCAGGTCGCCGGTATCGTCCGCGGTCTTGCCGCCGACAGCTCCACCGACACCGACGAGCAGTCGCTCATCTCGGGCTCGCTTAAGCTCGACGCCGGCATCATCGGCCTGGGCACCGCCGCCATCGCCGTGATCGTCGCCATCACACTCGACCTCGGCCCCGTTCCGGCCGTCATCGTAACGCTGTTCACCTTTGTCACCACCATTATGAGCGCTCAGAGCTGCGGCCAGACGGGCATCGACCCCATGGAGATCTTTGGCCTCATCGTCATGCTCATCGTGGCAGCCTTCGCGCAGCTCGCACAGGTCAAGCTGTTCTTTATCGCCGGCATCGTGGCCGTGGCGTGCGGCCTTGCGGGCGACGTCATGAACGACTTTAAGGCCGGAGCCGTACTGGGTACCAACCCGCGTGCACAGTGGGTCGGCCAGGCCATTGGCGGCATCGTGGGCGCCCTGGTCGCCGCCGCCGTCATGGTCGCGCTCGTCACCGCCTATGGTCCGGACGCCTTCGGCCCCGACAAGAGCTTTGTGGCCGCGCAGGCAAGCGTGGTCGCCACCATGGTCTCGGGCATCCCGAGCGTGCCGTGGTTTGCGGGCGGCTTTATCGCCGGCATCGTCATGTACTGGCTCGGCATTCCGGCCATGATGATCGGTCTGGGCGTGTACCTGCCGTTCTACATGTCGCTCACGGCCTTCTTGGGCTCCTGCGTCAAGCTCGCCTACGACAAGTGGGCCGCACACCGCGACGCCGAGGCAGGCCTTTCGGACGAGGAGAAGGCTGCCAAGGATGCCGCCTTCCAGGAGCAGGGCCTGGTCGTTGCCAGCGGCCTGCTGGGCGGCGAGTCCATCGTCGGCGTTATCCTGGCGTTTGTCTCCGTGGGATTGAGTCTGCTGGGCTAAACCCAACAACAACGTACCCGTGCAGAGCGCGGGGTCGGAGACCTTCCGGCCCCGCGCTTTTTTGTATCTGCCGAAACCCTCGGCTTCAACCTCATTTGACGCGCCCCCTTTACCTACTCGTCTAAGTTTCACGTCAAGATGACCACCCCGCCTGCCGCGGTGTAGAGTAGAGGCAGCGGGCGCGATGCATAGCCCGCGGCGAAGCGAGGTGAACATGAAACTCGATAACCAGCAGCTCAAGCGACTGCGCGAGCGCCATCACCGGCGCCACGGCATCCGCCCTTCCTATAGCGAGGTCATGGAGAACGCCGGCCGCTTCCTGAGGCGCGCATTCAACATTCGCGAGGGTCGCGCCCCCTATCACGTAATTCGTAAGCGCTTTGTAAACGGGGCGCGCCTAACCGGCTCGCATCTGTGCATCCTCATTATCGCCATGCTGATCGCGAGTGTCGGCCTCGATATCGATTCGGACATCGCCATTGTGGGCGCCATGCTCATCTGCCCGCTCATGGGCTCGGTCCTTGCCATGGCATACGGCATCGCCACGCTCGACCGTGAGATTACCGTCGAAGCCGTCGCGGGCTTGGCTCTACAGATGGTCCTTTGCCTGATCACGTCCACGCTGTATTTTAAGCTCTCGCCCCTTGGCACCACCACGGCCGCCATCATCGATAACTCGACACCCACCGTATGGGACCTTGCCGTCGCGCTCGCGGGCGGCTTTGCGGGCGGGCTGGGTAACTCGCGCGACCAGGAGCCTTCGACGCTCATTGCCGGCGTAGCCGTGGCGACCGCACTCATGCCGCCCCTGTGCGCGGCGGGTTACGGCATTGCCATCGCGAGCGGGTCGCTGTTCCTCTCGGCCCTCTACGAGTTTGGCATCAATGTCGTCTTTATCGCACTGGCTGCCGAAGCCGTATTGCTTCTTTTACGTGTACCGCTCAAGCGCGACCTCAACGGCGACGGCATTGTGACCGCTGAGGAAAATGCCGAGGTCGATGAGCTGTCGCACAAGGTGCGCCGCCGCATCATCGTGGGTACGGTGATCTTTGCCATCCCCTGCATCGTTATGACCGCGGGGTCCATTGGCTCGGCGCAGGCCGGCGTGCAGGACGGCTACGGCGTCACCGAAACTACGCGCGAACTTGCCGCGGTGCTGCCGGGCTTTAAGGATTACACCGTCGCCGTCGAGACCTCGGCTGCCGAAGGCGAGGAAGAGGGCATGGTCGGGCGCGAGATTGTCGCCCACGTGACGACAAGCGAGACGCTCGGGGCACACGACCGCCATGTCGCCCGCAAGCTCATCGACCTCAATGTGCCCGAACTCGATCGCGTGGAGTTTGACGTGAAGTGATGCGGGACGCGAGGTGGGCCCGGCGCGAGCGCGCGCAGCCGCGGGGCACAGGCACAGCCAAGCGCAGCGCTACAGCTCGTACTTATACACGCGGTAGATGTACTTCTCAGCTTCCATCTCGTAGGTGGCGATGGGCAGTCCATAGCGATCGTACTCGGTGAAGGTCTTGGCCTGGCCCGATGCTACGAGCATGCTATTCGAATCGCCGACGCTCTGTGCACTGCTTACGTAGCCCGAGAACGGCACCGCGATCTGGTCCACAAGCTCATAGGTGCGCGTGTTCTCGTCCACCGTAAAGATGCGCCCAAACGAATGCGTTCCCTTGCCGTAGTCGGTCACCACCGCGGCACCCAGCTGGCCCCAGTCGAACTTGGGATAGCTCTCGGCCGCACCAAAGTTGTTGTCGTACAGCAGCACCTGGTAGCGACCAGTCGCGGTCGTCTCGTCGTTTGGCAGATAGGTCACACTGTGCTGACCCGCGTTGAGCGAAAAATCGCCTTGGGCCTGCAGCAACTTGTCCTCAAAGCCCGAGCCGGTCCAAAACTCTGGCGAGCCCATAAGCCAATCGACCGTAGGCGTGCCGTAGAGATCCGTGAGCTTGATGACCGTTGAGGTCTCGCGCGAGCTGAGTAGAACGGTGCCGCCGCCGAGCCACTGAATCGTGTTGATGTGAATCCAATCCAGGTCACCGTCCGAGGCCACCTTGGCGCTTGCCTTGAGGTCGGGGAATATGTCGCCCAGGTCCACAACAAGGGAAACGTCACCGGTGGTCACGTCAATCTTAATGACGAGGTCCTCGACATTAACGCGCTCGCCCTTGTCTTTATCGGCCGCCGCGCGATCGACGTCCAAATCGGCCTCGGAGCCGGCATGACTCGCCAGCACCAGCAGATTGCCGTCGTCATCGAAGGCGTAGTCGTGGTGTAACTCATAGTCGCCCGTGCTCCAGACATTTACCACCTAGCCGTTGGCGTTGATCTGGGCCATCTTGGTCGTCGAGACGCTCATGATCATGCTGCCGTCGCCCGGAAACAGCAGGCGATGGCTGCGGTAGCCGATTATTGGCACCTCGCCGCGAATCTGACCCGCGTTGTCGTAGAGATACATAAAATCGAGCTTGGATGAGTCGTTGCCCAGGATGGCAAAGAGGCCATCGGCAAGCGGCGTGTTGGACTCCCCCGCCGTGACGGCGAGCCGCTCTTCTTCTTCGCCCTTGAGAGCCGGCGTCTTGACCGTGAACGTCGAAGTACGGCTGGCGCCATCTTGCGCCGCGCAGGTGAGGGTCACCTTGTTTTTGTGGTTGGGAATGAGGCCGATGACCTTGAACTCGTGCTCTATGGCCGGCGTGTCGCCGCCGCGGGGCGTACGGGAAAACGCAGCGACTTTGGGGGCTCGCCGGCCTTTTTGCGTTCGGCGACCTTGTAGGAGACGGTTACGGGATCCGCCGTTGCAAAGCGCATGTAGCAGCTCAGGGTATCGGTGCCAAAGGGATCTGCCTTGACGAACGGGGCGGTTTCGTCGAAGCTGCCTGCGGCGTAATCAGCATCGAGCTGGTCTTTGATGGCCGCCTGCTTCTCGACGTCGTAGGTCGCGAGAATCTGCTTGTGGAGCTTCTTTTGCTCGCAGTGGATGCGGCACCCGTGCCGGCCCCGCCGACTGAACAGCCCGTAAGCCCTGTCCCGGCAAGTGCCAGCGCGCCCGCCGCACCCGCAAGAGCCGCTCGACGCGAGAATAGCCTAATGTCCTTGTCACTCAATTCCATATCGTTACCGTCTTTGAATACCACCGTCGTTTCCCTCATATACCATGGCGTTTGCCCAGGCCTGTCCAATTATGACTCGCAGCTTAACAAACGCCCCTTAAGGCTAGCTTAGGCTCACGGCAGCCGGAGCTGTTAGCCGCAAGACGCACAGGGGACGCAGTAATGCGATGATCCGTTTTCCTCCGTCCCCGAGGGATCATTTTTTAGTACTTGAAGAAGCCCTCGCCCGAGCTTTCGCCTAGCTTGCCTTCGTCGAGCATCTGCTTGAGGACGGATGCCATGGCCTTAAAGTTGTAGGGCATCATCATCTTTTTGAGCAGCGGGCTCACCAGACCCGGCACCTTCTGATACTGCATGACGATGTTGTAGGCTGTCTGGATGCCCACCGTATCGAACACGCGGAACGGGCCCTTGGGGGCGCCGGTGCCACGCGTCCATGCGAGGTCGATGCTCTTGGGGTCACTCACACCCGAGACATACAGATCAAGGCCCGAAAGCAACCATGGCACCAACATGGAGTTGAGCAGGTAGCCGTTCTTTTCCTTGTTGACGGGCAGCGCCAGCATACGGATGTCGTTGGCAAAGTCGACGAGCTCATCGAAATAGCGCTTTTCGGTTTGGCTCTGGGCCATGACCTCGGTCATGTTGTTCTTCCAGATGGAATTAGCAAAGTGCAGCGACAGGTACTTCTCGGGACGGCCGGTGTACTTGGCAAAGGTGCTCGGCAGCAGCGTGGAAGAGTTGGTGACGATGACGGTCTTTTGCGGAAGGACCGGGGCGAGCTTCTTGTAGAAGTCGATCTTTGCCTGGGTGTCCTCGGCCATAGACTCGATGACCAAGTCGGCATCGGCCGCTGCCTTGGCAAGATCGAGCTCCAGCTTGAGTGTGGAGTAGGCACGCTCGACGGCGGCAAGCGCCGTCTCCTTGTCGAAAGGCTGATCGCTATCGGCGATACCGGCGCACCACTCGCCCGTGCCGTCCGCCATGCCCTCGATAGCAGCGATGTACTCCTCGCGCACATGATCGATCTTGGGCTGGGTGCGGCCGATGCTGCCCTCGCTACGCAGCCAAATCGTTACATCAAAGCCGCAGTAGGCAGCCTGAAAGGCAATCTGGCTTCCCAACACGCCGCCACCGGCAACACAAACGGTCTTGTAGCTCATAGGAACGGTCCTCTCTTGCGTAATTCCATAGATGTGTATTTATTCAACCGTAAGGATGACGAGCGCTGGGGGTGGGTTCTATAAACGGATGGTTTTTTGCCGCGAACGGCTACACTTGTTTATTATCTTAGCTTTCTGTAGCCCGTTATTGGTGCCACCGGGCAGCAGTTGTCGGAAGTGCGGGGAAAAATCGAATGCCGCCGACCAGACCGGCTTTTTAGGCAACAAAACCGCAGGTCACAAGAGTCGAAAAGGGCGGTGTGCTCGGAGGTTCCGAGTTTTTCCCCGCACTTCCGAAATCCAAGCTCGCAGGAGAGGAAAGCGAGGCAATTTACACCACATATGTCCAGCAAAAACGGGTGGTAGCCGCTGCGGCCACCACCCGTTTGTCTCATATCTAGCCCATAGCAGGCAAGCTACTTCTTAATGCCGCGTCCCAGACGCTTGGCGACCGATGCAACGGCCTCCTCGCTGGCCGGCCCGCAGCTCGCGCAGCCGTCATGAGCACGCATCTGGCCGGTGACCTCGTCCATCGCGAGCGGCGCCACCTTCTCGAGCTTAAAGCCCTTGCCGGCACGCATATTCTCCTTCGCCACGCTGATCATAAGCTTAATGCGGTTGAGCTGGTTGACCTCGGATGCACCGGGGTCGTAGTCCACCGCAACGATGTTGCTCTCGGGATGCTGACGGCGCAGCTCCTTGATCACGGCCTTGCCCACCACGTGATTGGGCAGGCACGCGAAGGGCTGCGTGCAGATGATGTTGGGCGCGCCATGGTCGATTAGGTCGAGCATCTCGGCCGTGAGCAGCCAGCCCTCGCCCATGTTGTTGCACACCGAAAGCACCGTGCGGGCCTTGTCGGCCATGGTGCCGATGCGCTCGGGCGCCTCAAAGCGGCGGGACTTTTCGAGCATCTCTTCCACCGGCGTGCGCATCCAGTCCACCAGCTTAATGAGCGCCTGCATACCAGCGCGCGTAGTGGCAGAGCTTCCCAACTCGTCCTTCTGCAGCTCAGCGTTGCTCATGGAGTACAGGAAGAAGTCGAGCAGGCCCGGTACTACGGCCTCGCAGCCCTCACGCTCGATGACATCGACCACGTGGTTGTTGGCCGTAGGGTGGAACTTGACCAGGATCTCGCCGACCACGCCCACGCGCGGCTTGGTGCCCTCGCCCACGAGCGGCATGGTGTCGAACGCGTGGATGGCCTCGCGGCACAGCTTGGTGTAGTTGTGGCGGTTGAACTTGGGCGCCAACTTGCGGGCGCGCGCCATATACTCCTCGTAGAGCGCGTTGGCAGCACCGGGCGTGGCCTCGTACGGACGGCAGCGGTAGAGCATCTGCATCATCACGTCGCCAAAGAGCACCGCGTACACGGCCCGCTTAAGCAGCGCCGGCGTAATCTTAAAGCCGGGGTTGTCCTCGCCGAGCGCCACGGCCGAAAGCGAGATCACCGGAATCTCGGGGTGGCCGCTCTCGCGCAAGGCCTTGCGGATGAGCGCGATGTAGTTGGTGGCACGGCAACCGCCGCCGGTCTGGCTGATGACCACGGCCGTCTTGGACAGGTCGTACCGACCGCTCTCGATGGCCTCCATGATTTGGCCCGTCACCAGAATCGACGGATAGCAGATGTCGTTGTTCACATAGCGCAGGCCGGCCTCGACGGCGTCGTGGTCGGTCGAGGGCAGCAGCTCCAGGTTGTAGCCGGCACCGCGGAACACCTCTTTGACCAGGTCAAAGTGAATCGGTGCCATCTGCGGGCACAGGATGGTGTAGCCCTCGTCGCGCATCTGCTCGGTAAAGGGCACCTTGGGCCACGCGGTCGAAGCACTCTCGCGCTGCGCCTCGAACGTGTACTTACGGCTCGCGAACGCGGGGGCATCCGTGGAAGGCGCCACCGGCGCGGCATCGCCCTGCTCGTAGGCCTCGCCCGCGGCCGTGGCCTCGGCCAAGCGCTCGGCCTCCTGGTCCTTGAGCGCTGCCATGAGCGAGCGAATACGGATACGCGCGGCGCCCAAGTTGGACACCTCGTCAATCTTGAGCACAGTGTAGATCTTACCGCTGGCCTCCAGGATCTCCTGCACCTGGTCGGTAGTCAGGGCATCGAGACCGCAGCCGAAGGAATTGAGCTGGATCAGGTCCAGGTCGTTGCGCATCGTCACAAAACGGGCGACGGCGTACAGACGGCTGTGGTACATCCACTGGTCGACGACGCGGATGGGGCGTTCGGGCTTTACCAGGTGCGCAAGCGAATCCTCGGTAAAGACCGCAAAGCCAAAGCTCGAGATAAGCTCGGGCAGGGCATGGTTGATCTCGGGGTCGTTATGGTAGGGACGGCCGGCGAGCACGATGCCGTGACCGCCGTGGTCCTCGACCCACTTAAGAGCCTCCTCGCCCATGGTCTGGATGTCCTCGTGGAAACGCGCGTCGGCCTCAAAGGCAGCGTTGACGGCGGCATCGACCTCGGAGCGCGTGATCTTGGGACCGCACACGCGACCGCGACCGGCTTGCGCATCGGCCACGCGGTCGACGGCGAGCACCTGGTACAGGCGGCGCTTGAGCTCGGTCTTGTCGTGATAGGGCACAAACGGGTACAGGAACTCGATGTTCTGCTCGCGAATCTCGTCGATATTGAGCGCCAGCGCCGTGGGGTAACTCATGACGATGGGGCAGTTATAGCAGTTGCCAGCCGTCGGATCCTCCTTGCGCTCCCAGCGCACGCACGGCATCCAGATAAAGTCGACGTCGCGGTCGATAAGGTTCATCACGTGACCGTGGCTCATCTTGGCCGGATAGCACACGCTCTCGGACGGCATGGACTCGATGCCCGCCTGGTAGGTCTTCTTACTCGACTGGTCGGACAGCTGCACGCTAAAGCCCAGGCGCGTAAAGAACGCATGCCAGAAGGGGTAGTTCTCGTACATGTTGAGCGCGCGCGGGATGCCGACGGTGCCGCGCGGGGCCTCGTCGGGACTCAGGACCTCGCGGTTAAAGAGCAACTCGTTTTTCTTTTTGAAGAGGTTGGGGGCCTCGGTCTTCTGCTTTTTGTGGCCGGCGCCCTTCTCGCAGCGGTTGCCGGTAATGAAGCGCCTGCCGCCGCCAAAGTCGTTGACGGTAAGCTGGCAGTTGTTAGAGCAACGGCCGCAGCGGACGTGCTTTTGCGTCACAGTGAGGTGCGCGATGTCCTCGGCCGAGAGGATGGTCGAGGTGCCGTCGGCGCCGGCGCGATCGCGGGCGAGCAAGGCCGCACCGTAGGCGCCCATGCAGCCGGCGATGTCGGGACGCACGGCATGAACGCCGGTGAGCTGCTCAAACGCGCGCAGCGTGGCGTCGGACATAAAGGTGCCGCCCTGAACGATTACCTGGCTGCCGATCTCCTTGGGATCGCGCAGCTTAATGACCTTGAACAGGGCATTCTTGATGACGGAATAGGACAGGCCGGCCGCGATGTCGCCCACCGTGGCGCCTTCCTTTTGCGCCTGCTTGACGCGCGAGTTCATAAAGACCGTGCAGCGACTGCCCAGGTCGACCGGGGCCTTGGCATGGATAGCGGCATCGGCGAACGCGCGCACGTCCATGTTCATAGAGACGGCGAAGCTCTCGATAAAGCTGCCGCAGCCCGACGAGCAGGCCTCGTTGAGCATGATGTGCTCGATGACGCCGTCCTTGACGCGCAGGCACTTCATGTCCTGGCCGCCAATGTCCAGAATAAACTCGACGCCGGGCAGGAACGCCTTGGCGCCGCGCAGGTGCGCGACAGTCTCGATCTCGCCGGAATCGGCCTTGAGGGCCTCGATGAGCAGCGCCTCGCCGTAGCCCGTGGTAGTCACGTGGCCGATGGTGCAGCCGGCGGGGATGTGGTTGTAGAAATCGGCCATGATGACCTTGGCCGTGCCCAGGATGTCGCCGTTGTTGTTGCCGTACCAGGTGTGCAACAGCTGGCCGTCCTCGCCCACGAGCGCGGCCTTCATGGTGGTGGAACCGGCATCGATGCCGATGAACACGCGGCCGGTATAGCCGTTGAGCTTGCCCTTGGGGACGACTTCCTGGTCGTGGCGGTTCTTGAACTCGGCAAAGTCCTCGTCGGTGGCAAAAAGCGGATCCAGGCGCTCGACCTCAGCACCCTGCGTGTCGCCCAAGCTGTCGATGGCCTCGATAAGCTGCGGGAACGTGCTGAGCTTGTTGGACTCGTGCGCCATGGCGGCGCCGCTCGCCACAAACAGGTGAGCGTTTTGGGGCACGATACGGTGCTCCTCATCCAGATTGAGCGTGAGGTAGAAGCGGTGGCGCAGCTCGGAGAGATACTGCAGCGGGCCGCCCAGGAAGGCAACGTTGCCGCGGATGGGACGACCGCACGCCAGGCCCGAGATAGTCTGGGTCACAACGGCCTGGAAGATGGAAGCGGCCACGTCCTCGGGGCGGGCGCCCTCGTTGAGCAGCGGCTGGACGTCGGTCTTGGCAAAGACGCCGCAGCGGCTGGCGATGGGATAGATGGTGGTGGCGTTGGCCGCAAGCTCGTTGAGGCCGCTCGCGTCGGTGTGCAGCAGAGTGGCCATCTGGTCGATGAACGCGCCCGTGCCGCCGGCGCAAGTGCCGTTCATGCGCTGCTCAATGCCATTATCGAAGTAGATGATCTTGGCGTCCTCGCCGCCCAGCTCGATGGCGACATCGGTGGCCGGGATGAGGGTCTCGACGGCACGCTTGCTGGCGATGACCTCCTGGACAAACTCCAGATCGAGCCACTGGGACAGCAGCAGGCCGCCCGAGCCGGTAATGGCGCAGGTCATCTGGGCCGTCGGCAGCACGGTCGCAGCACCCTCGAACAAGTCGCTGGCGCAGGCACGGACGTCGGTGTGGTGGCGCTGGTACTTGGCGTAGACGATCTGGTTGTCGTCGTTGAGCACGGCAAGCTTAACGGTGGTGGAGCCCACGTCGATGCCCAGGTGCAGGTTGCCACGAGCGTTCTCGGGGTTGAAGATCGCGCCTTCGGGGGCGTGGGCGGCGGCGGGCTCGCTAGCAACGGACGTCTCCCCTGCCGTGTTCTTGGCATCGGCAACTGCCTCGACAACTTTCTCGGCAGCCGCGGTCGCGGCCTTCTGCGCGGCGTCCACCACGGCGGGCGCGGCCTCGCGTGCAGCAGCGACCACACGGTCCTTAATGCCCTCGACGAGTTTGCTCATTGTCTCTCCTCTTAGTTGTTGGACTCGACGGTTGCGGCGGTGTCGGCCGCGTCCTCGAGCTGCAAGTTCAATAGCTTCATGCCGTATTCCGGCACGTTGATATCGATGGGTTGTCCATACAGGTCACCAGGGCGCACAAAAGCGAGCACCGTCATAATGCGTGCCATGGCCTCGGGCGATTCGGTGAGCCCACGCTCAAACCAGCGCTGAATCATGCCGACCTCGGCACTCACGACGTAGGTGACGTAGTAGTCAAAGAACGTGCCCAGCGCCAGGCCCAAAATGCCCGTCTGCGCACGCGGCACCACAGCCTCACGCGCGGTGTCGATGATCCTTTTAATGAAGGCCTGGTCGCCGCCCGGACCCAGCAGCGCACCAATTAAGTCGCGGTTGGCCGCAAGATAACGCAGCAACTCAACCGAACCGGGCGCCGGCTCGAGCTCATCGATGTTGTGATAGAGATCAGGCAGCTGAGCTGCAGTGATGAGCTCAATGCGCTCACGGATCTCGGCCAGCAAGCCGTCCTCGATTTGATTGATAAAGTCGGGGATATCGCGGTAGTGCGAATAGAACGTGCGGCGCGTAAGGCCAGCGCGCGCGGTGAGCGACGCGACATTAATGCGCGAAAGGTCGCCGCTTTCGGCAAGCTCGCTGGCAAGTGCCTGGCGAAGGGCACGCTGCGAGCGAAGGGACCGGCGATCGCATTTCTCGAGCTGGGACAAGCGTCCTCCTTGTTACTCAGCCTGTGCGCTATTGCACAGTGCGAGTATTATTGCACACCGTGTGCATCAACACGTAAAGGCAATATTTGGGATGCAGCAAGGGGACTGCCTCTTTGTCACATTATTCGATGACGGTGCGAGAGTTTTGCTTGTGCATGGTGGCGAGCATGTGTTTGGGGACGGCGTGGACCATGCAACTGCTGATGGTCGCGCTCGCGGCGGCCTTGGCTGCATCGCTGCCGTTTTTGGTCGCGTAGCTGTGGCGGAAACGCTTGAGCATGGCGATGTCGTTGCCGCCGTCGCCGTAGACCGCGACCTCGTCCTCGGCAATACCGTAGTAGCCCGCCAGCCAGGCCACACTCTCGCCCTTGTTGCACGCCACGTCCGTGATCTCGAACATCACCGGATCGAACGGCGCGTTGACCACGCGGTCCGATCGCTCGGCAAGATATGCCTTAAGGTCGCGCTCCAGCTCGGGCGAGGTCACGCGACAGTTGATCTTGCACACATCGTGGTGCAGAATGTCACCGATCGACTGGTCGAAATATTGCTCCTCGTGGTACCCGCCACGTGCACGCATGCCGCGCATCACGATACGCTTGATAGGACTGTCTTTTTTAAAGCCCGCTTGGTGCATCTCGAACGATCCGCTCGAGAACATGCCATCGGGCGTGGAGCAGTCAAAGCAAATGTCCGGGAACGCCTTGAGCAGCTCCTCGGTAACCTGCGGGTCGATGGTCCAGGTCTTGAGCACCTCGCCATGACTGTCGCGCACGATGGAGCCGTTAGAGCAGCAGGCATCGAGCGCCAGCCCCGTAAAGCCATGCTCGCCGATTGGCAACGTCGAGCGTCCGGTCGCGGGAACCACATGCAGGCCAGCCTCGGTCAGCTCGCGAATGGCACGGCGGATGGTTCCATCCGCCTCGTGCAGGGCGTTCAGCAGCGTTCCGTCTAAGTCACTCGCAAACATCTTGATCATGGGCGTGCCTCTCCTTCGTCTGCACGATATTGTAGACGAAGGAGAGGCACGCCCAAACAATGCCGTCCCGGCACGGCGGGCCACTGCCTCCGCAAATTCACGGTGCCCCAGCGCGTCAAGACAATCGCCGCAAGCGATTTTTCAGCCGATAAAACAACGCCGTCGTCAACGTCAGCACCGCCAACATGCCTGCGAATACAATCGCCGGTGTCCATCGATCATATGCAACCCCGTACGTCAATTGGCCGATAGGTATTGCGCAGGAAAGGACCATGTAAACGACCGAAAGCACTTTTCCGCAGAGCTCAGTCGGCGCTGCCCGCTGAACAAACGCGATGATTTCAACCGATGCAATGCTTGCTCACACCATGACCCATGCCGAACCAACCGCAAACACGGTGAACATGCATGCATCTGCGCCGAACAATAGCGTGGCAATGATCGGTGCGACTCCAAAACAGATCATCGCAACATATCGACATATGCCATTGAAAGAAAAACGATGCGGCCAAATGCCGACCAAGCCACTGCCGGCAAGACCGCCCAAGCCCATAGCCACCTCAACTATCCCAACACAGGACGATTGCATGCCGAGATGCTTTGTAACAATAATGGGAGCGCCAATCGTTAGCCCAACCAACGCAAGGTTTAAAACGGCCGCAAGCAAAATCACGGCAACCAATGATGCATTTTGCAACAGATACCGAATCGACTCCCGAAAATCGTTTCGGCATGTCGTGCGAGTCGTGCCGTCTCCCATCGTTTCAGATGAGGCATTTTGCTTGAGCGCGCCCCCAAACAACAGAGCTGACATCGCAAACGTCACCGACGCGGTTGTGCAGAGAGCATCAATGCCAAAGCACCCATAGACTGCCGTCCCGACCACAGGACCCAAGATATTGCTCACCATGGTCACCTGCGAAACCAATGCAGTGGCCCGCTCAACCTTCTTTTCACCCGCCATGCGCACCGTCTCAATTTGGAGCATTGGCTTTAACAGCGATTGAACGCCATATTGAACACAAAGTATCGCTACTACGACGACCGCAAGAGGCAATGAGTGCTTCATGGGGATAGACAGCAGTGATGCAGTCATCAGAGCAATGCCGAGGGCCACGAGGACCTCGCGATGTCTTCCCCTATCCGCCAAGATTCCGCCAACCGGAGTTGCGAGTACGCCGGGTATGAACGCTATCGCCACGACGACGCCATATAACGTTGACGATCCACTGCAATCGAACAAGTAAAGTGGATACACAAAGCACAGCGCCGACAGCATCGAATACGTGCACAGCTGCGCAACCAGAAGTTCCGCGAGCCTGATTGACCGCACTGTTTTTGATTTCAACGAGACGCCGACGTCTCTCAGCCCAGCCATAAGTCCGCCCCCATACATACCGTTAGTATGTATTTATCGACTTGAAAAGGGCAGCCGGAGCTGCCCGTTCAAATCTATTACATACCGTTGGTATCTATATTACCACCCGGCGCGGTCCCATACGTCCCAAATCTGCGCCGTTGTCTGAAGCACTTCTTCCCCCAAATCGAGTCCCACCGCGGCAGCCATCTGCGCCAAACATTGAGCGCGAGCGAGCATTCGATCCTTGGTCTCAAGCGGACGGAACAGCGGCAGCAGCCAAAGATTCGCCAACAACGATACGGCCTCCGCCGCTTCGCGCGGGCATTCGCACGCAATGGAGCCGTCGGCGATGCCCTCCTCGATCACCGGCAAGAGATAGCCATCGGCCGACTCGTCAAACGAGCCCTGGTACTGCATCGCCAGAAGACGCGAGCTTTTTACCGGATCTGCTGCAGGACGTATACGTGCCCATAGCTCAATTTGCGGAACGACGGACTCGGGAGCGTAAAGCCTTTTTAGCTTTTGGGCGCCGGTCATATTACCGACGCCAAGCATCGAGCGGCGGTGTTCAACAATCGGAGTCATCGCCCGATCAAATGCGGCGTTGAAAATCTCCTCTTTGCTCTTAAAGTGATGATAGACAGCGCCCTTGGTCATGCCATCGAGACGGTCAACGATATCTTGAATGCTCGTCCCCTCATAGCCCTGTGCACAGAATAGCTCCAGTGCCGCGTCGAGAATCTTCGCGACCGTCTCCTCGGGATATTTATTGCGACCCATAATCCGTCCATTCGCAACACAAGCCTTATGCCTCACTGCAGTATTTTAACGTTGCAGATGACAGACGGTCGGCCCTACACCGCGGCGGGGCCGTGTTCGCCGGTACGGATGCGGATGACTTCCTCGACCGGCTCGACCCAGATCTTGCCGTCGCCGACGGCTCCGGTGCGAGCGGCGTTGCAGATAATCTCGACAATACCGTCGACATGCTCATCGGCACAAATGAGCGTGAACTGCACCTTAGGGATCGTGTTGACAAGCAACTCGTTGCCGCGCACGTATTCCTTCCAGCCATGCTGAGCGCCGCAGTCCTGCACTTGGTTGATAGTCATACCACGAACATCAGCAGCAAACAGCGCGTCTTTGAGAACCTCAAGCTTTTCAGCACGAACAATCGCCGTAATTTTCTTCATAGTGAATTCCTCTCTTTAAGAGTTGGTCTGACAGAGCGTTAGAAACCGCTAGTCCAAACCACTAAACGAAGGATATGCGCTCTCGCCGTGCTGACTTGCATCCAGGCCCAACGCCTCGTCTGCCTCGTCCACACGCAGGCTGCCATGGAACAGCGCCTTGACTACCGCGGCGATCACCAAGTCGAGCACCAGCACAATAGCGACCGTCACCACAATGCCCAAAATCTGCGAGATGAGCAGTGACACATCGCCCGTGTAGAACAGACCGCCCTTACCGGTCCACGAGAGCTCCGGCACGCAGAACAGGCCTGTGAGCACGCCGCCCAAGATGCCGCCGATGCCGTGGCAACCGAACGCATCGAGCGCATCGTCGTAGCCGAACTTGGTCTTAAGATGGCTGATGGCCAGGTAGCAGACGGGAGACACGATCAGGCCCATAACCAGCGCCGCCCACGGCTCGACAAAGCCCGCGCCCGGTGTGACCACCACAAGGCCCGCAACCAGACCGGTGCTGGCACCCACCAGCGTGGGGCGACCGGTATGCACGCGCTCGACAGCAAGCCACGAGACCATGCCCGCCGCGCTGGCCGTCACGGTGTTGAGGATGGCGAGCGCCGCCACGGCGTCGGCCTTAAACTCGCTGCCGCCGTTAAAGCCAAACCAGCCAAACCAAAGCAGACCGGCGCCCAGCGCCACAAACGGCACGTAATGCGGACGATAGCTCACCATGCCAAAGCCGCGACGACGACCGAGCATTAAGCAGAGAATCAGGCCCGTCAGACCGGACGAAATGTGCACCACGTCGCCGCCAGCAAAGTCGAGTGCGCCGATAATGTCACCGATAAAGGAGCCATCGCCGCCCCAAACCATGTGGGCGAGCGGCGCATAGACCACGAGCAGCCAAATGCCCAGGAAGGCCGTCATGGCACCAAACTTAACGCGGCCTGCCAGACTGCCCGTAACGATAGCGGCGGTGATCATGGCAAACGCCATTTGGAAGGCGATGTTGATGATCTGAGGGTAGACGGCGCCGTCCGCGGCATTGCCCTCGGCCGCCTGCAGCACGCGGTTGAGCACCGGCAGGCACAGCAGCTGGTCAAAGCCGCCAATAAACGGACTGGAACCGTCGCCACCGTAGGCCAGCGACCAGCCGGCAACAATCCGCAGCACACCGACCAGGCCAATGGCGCCAAAGCACATAAGCATGGTGTTGATAACATTTTTGCGCCTGGACAGGCCACCATAGAAAAACGCCAAACCCGGTGTCATTAAAAACACGAGCATGGTGCAGATGAGCATAAACGTTGTCGATCCCGTATCGTACATTCGCTCCCCCTTGGTCGCATGAACGTTGTCGGCGCCCACAATGCGGCCGAGGGGCAACTGGTGTAGACCAGATGCGGCGTTGTTAAACGCTGCGTTGTCGAATGGAAACGGTGCCGCAATCTTGGAAACGGCGCGGCAACGGGCGCGAAACCAATGGGAAACGCGTAAATCAAGAAGCCATCTATGCCCGCATTTCAAATCAGCTATATGCAGAGGCAAGGCAGTCCCAAGGCAGACTCCGCATCAGATTCGTCCGTGATTCCCCTAGGGAAAACACGGCTAGGCGCTCTTTAGCGTGTTTTCCCTAGGGGAATCACAGTCGGTGTCGGCAGTAGCGTGTTTTCCCTAGGGAGATCACAACTGGGCGGAGCAGGGTGACGCCCCCTTAAGGAAAACGAAGCTGACGACCATATCAAAAAGCCATTCCACGCAAAACAACCTTTGTCAGCATCTCCTCCACTGCCCAACACTACATATGAGGAGCGACTTTTGGCACACCGAAACGCTTCAGTAGGTGTTCGAGATAACCGTCCTCGTACACGCGACTAAATTGCACCCTCATGACCGGAATGCCCAGAGCCGTAATGTGCGACTCTCGTTGACGTTCTGCAACCAAGCGCCTTTGCATCTCTTTTCCCAGGCCGTCCGCACCAACGTATTTGCCAAAACCATCGACCTCAATAATTAAGCGAAGCCCATTCGGCAACTCGTAGTACATATCAGCACGAATCGCACCGCCATCGATCGGGTCAACAAACTCGGCTTGCAACATGGTCGGAGGAAGGTAACCCAGCGCGATAATCAATCCGCGCACGATGGATTCGCCGCCGCTCTCCGAAGCGCCATCGGCATAGCGCGCTACCATCTCAGCGCACAAAGCCCCAGAGTGACATCGCGCCAGCGCTTCAACATAGTCGCGATACTTTTGGATATCGAGCTTGCAGAACCGCAGGGCGCTATCAGCTATAGCCAGACCGTCTTCAAAAGAAGCAACAAGTGAGCAGTCGAGTACCGTCCGTTCTAGCGTCGTTCGTTTCACGGTGCCGTTTAGCTCGATCTCATTTAGAGGGCACTCATGCCGATGGATTCCCGTGCCGCACCTACCATGCGAGCGCCCGCTAGCTACAAGATGAATTGTGTCCAGATATTTCTTCGAAACCCAAAGTCCATGGTCAAGCGCAGCAGAAAAGGAACAGACGGCCTCGTCAGGGTGCTCGTCGAGAAACGTATTTTGAACATAGCGCCAACGAACGCGCGGACTCGTCTTGAGCGCATCCCACGTGGAGGCGCGCATGAACATCCCGCTAAACGGACGCACGGCCACCCCTGCCGCTACGGCGCGACGAAGTGCTTCGCGATCCGCCCTGGTTTTGGGCACTAGACAACGCTGCAAGCGCTCCGCCCCATCAAGCTGTTCTTCAATCCTTTGCCGTGCGCTGGTATTCCTCACGAAAGCCACCTCCCAATAGAGGCAGCATAGCCAAAAGGCACCTTGCCAATCTCTTGCCATTAACTGACCAAAAGCTTGACGTACTGCTTGACGCCGCAGGTCAAAGACGTCATCCCGGTGCGCACCACAACTACGTCGCTCGGTGAACGGTTGCCATCGAGGTGCAGGCGGCAGTTTCCTTGCCCTCTCTAGGCCCTCTGGCATCAATGACGCCTCATAGCCTCAGTTCAAACGTGATTCCCCTAGGGGAAACACGGCTAGGAGCTCTTTAGCGTGTTTTCCCTAAGGGAATCACAGTCGGCGTCGGCAGTAGCGTGTTTTCCCTAGGGAGATCACGATTGGGCAGAGCGATAAGGTGACTTTCCTAGGAAACACGCACTTGCAAGGCGCCTCTACGACTCCAGCTCTTAGCGCCGGAACAGTTCGCGGGCTCGGTCGCGGAGATCAGTTGCTCGAATGACACCCTCGTAGCGGTTGATGCGCAAGCGCGGGAATGCATTGAAGAAGCGCAGGTCGCGACGACTGAGCGACACACTCGGCACCGGACGGTTCGCGCGCCTGCCGGCACGGAGACGGGCGAGCGATGGATGGGGCACGCTCGGCGCGGCATCGGCCACGCGGCGGGCGGCAAGCGCCAGGCCATGAGCGCCGTCCGAGATAAACGTCGGCATCGAAGCCTTCTCACGCAGGGCATCGAGCGTTGCGTCGCCCAGCTCGGCCAGCCACGCGTTAACGGCACGGCTGCGGATATGCGTCTGCGCCACCGAGTCAATCGCCGAATCGGGAATACGTTCGAGCATGGAGTCAGACGCATCGGCAAGCGACTCATTGATGCGGTCGGCAAGGTCGGCACGCACACGCTCCAGCTGATCGGACAGGCGGCGCCAACTGGCCAAAGAGCATGCCGCGTCGACCATCATCGCGACCGCGACGATAAAGGCGGACAGCCGCACAATCAGCACCGGCAAATGGCCGAGCAGCCCCAGCAATGCCGGCTCCACTAAACGGCAAATGCACAACGCACCCAGGCCAAACGCGCAAGCCCAGTACAGGCAGATGCGCCCATGCAAATTAAACGGCAGGTGCGAGTAATCCCAAAAGCGCGCGCCTGTTGTCTTTTCCAATAGAAGCCCAACGCTGTACTCGATTACGCTGCATACAAGCGCCGCCGCGACAAACTGGCCCGAGGCATCCGGAATCCCACGCAGCAAAAGCCAGCAGGCTATGCCGCCCACACCATAGATAGGACAACACGGCCCCAGCAAGAATCCGCTGTTGGCGAAGCGTCCTTGGTTAAGCATGGCGCATACTGTCGACTCCCATGCCCAGCCGCAAAACCCGTAAAAGGCAAACGAGAGCACCAGTGCCGAGAGTGGACAGGCGGCAAGCGTCGCGCCGCCAAACGCCATATCAATCGCGGTTTCCACCGTCTACCCTCTCCTCTTTTCGCTCGATGCTTTACTCGAGCCGTCACTCGAGCCCTCGTTCAAATCGTTCACGCCGTCTTTGCGCGGCAGACGGCCGGCGACCGTCTCGCACAGTGCGCACCACTTATCAGCCAGGCACACAATCCATGCCTCGCGACACGTCGGCGGCACTGGCACCAGCGGAAACATATGTCGCGCGATAATATTCCGTTCGCGCGGCGTCAGCTCAAAATCCTCTTCGGCACGTGCCAGGGCAAAAAATGGATGCCGAAATCCGTGCAGTCGATGGCTCGGATCGGGGTCATGCCAATCGTAGAGAAAGTAATCGTGTAACAAGGCTCCGCGCAACAGCGATGCACGGTCGACCGAAATGCCAGCACGGCCCAAGCGCTCGGCAAAGGACAGGCTCGCCCGCGCTACCGAAGTCACATGTGCATAGACCGTCACGTCGCCATGCTGGATAAACTCGTGCGTCAGGTCCAAGCGGCCCGCCTGGGCCAGCTGGTGGGCGGCATAGTCGACCTCGTGCGCGATTTTCTCGGCACGAACGGCATCAGACATGCTGCCTCCTTCCAGCGGCTCACGGCGGCAAGCCACGGCCTGCACGCATTGAATAAAATCATCATCGAATCTACCAGTATGGCATCGGACAAAACGTTTTGCCCCGCCAGTTGGCGAATTACCGCGCCGCCGTCACATATCAAACGCCAAAATGTGCGAGACTGTTCTGTGCAATTGTGCCGGCCGAGGGAGCGCCGGCGCTCGATTCGCATGGAGTAACCCACAACGATGCTGCTTACGCAAACGACAACGCCCGAGGACGTCAAGGCTCTTAATCGCGCCGAGCTCCCGCAGCTCTGCGACGAGATTCGCCACGCCATCCTCGAAAGCTCCGCCGCTGTCGGCGGACACGTTGCCCCCAACCTAGGCGTCGTTGAACTCACGGTCGCACTCCATCGCGTGTTTAACTCCCCCATCGACAAGCTTGTCTTTGACGTTTCGCACCAGACCTACGCCCACAAGGCGCTGACCGGGCGCGCGTACACCTATATCGATCCGGAGCGTTATGGCGAGGCCTCTGGCTTTGCCAATCCCGACGAGTCCGAGCATGACCTGTTTGCCATGGGTCACACCTCGACCTCGGTGAGCTTGGGCTGCGGTCTTGCCCACGCGCGCGACCTGGCGGGTGACACGTATAACGTCATTACCGTTATTGGCGACGGCTCGCTTTCGGGCGGTCTGGCGTTTGAGGGCTTTAACAATGCCGCCGATCTCGACAGTAACTTGATCATTATCGTCAACGATAACGACCAGTCCATTGCCGAAAACCACGGTGGCCTGTATCGCAATCTGGCCGAGCTGCGCGCCAGCAACGGCACCTGCGAGCGCAACGTTTTCCGCGCGCTGGGGCTCGACTATCGCTACCTGGACGCCGGTAACGATGTCCAAGCGCTGGTCGATACGCTGCAGGAGCTGCGCGATATCGATCATCCCATCGTGCTGCACGTCTCCACCGCCAAGGGCAAGGGCTTTGAGCCAGCCCAGAGCGACCCCGAGCACTGGCATCATGTGGGGCCCTTCGATATGGCAACCGGTCGCAAACTTTGCCCGGGCCACCCGAGCGAGCCCGCACCGCGCACCTATGCCGATATTACGAGCGAGGCACTCAACGCCGCTATCGCGAACGACCCGCAGGTTGTCGCTATCACGGCTGCCACGCCCTATATCATGGGCTTTACGCCCGAGCTTCGCGCCGCGGCAGGCAAGCAGTTTGTCGACGTGGGCATTGCCGAAGAGCACGCCGTCACCTTTGCCACCGCGCTCGCCAGCGCCGGCGCCAAGCCGGTCTTTGGCGCATACGGCACGTTTTTGCAGCGCGCCTACGATGAACTGTGGCACGACCTGTGCCTCAACGACGCCCCCGCAACCATCCTGGTGTTTGGCGCTTCGGTCTTTGGCACAACGTCCGAGACGCACCTCTCGTTCTTTGATATTTCCATGCTGGGCGGACTTCCCAACATGCGCTACCTGGCACCGGCCTGCATGGAAGAATACCTGTCCATGCTGAGCTGGTCGCTCGACCACCGCGAGCATCCCGTGGCAATCCGCGTACCGGGCATCGGCCTGGTAAGCCGTCCCGATCTGGCGCCCGCCGAGGGCGCCGATTACAGCGTCGTGCGCTACAACGTCGCGCGTCAGGGCCGCGATGTAGCCGTGCTTGCGCTTGGCGACTTCTTTGAACTGGGCGAGCACGTGGCAAACCGCTTGGCTGCCGAGTACGGCATCGAGGCCACGCTCGTCAACCCGCGCTTTGCAACCGAGCTTGACCGCAAGTTTCTCGACAGCCTTGCCGCCGAGCATCGCGTTGTCGTCACCCTCGAGGACGGCATCTTGGACGGTGGGTGGGGCGAGCGTGTCGCGTGCTACTTGGCCTG
Organism: uncultured Collinsella sp.; assembly: GCA_900542085.1. GTDB lineage: Bacteria > Actinomycetota > Coriobacteriia > Coriobacteriales > Coriobacteriaceae > Collinsella. The sequence continues at coordinate 15,387 of UQMK01000007.1, read as the reverse complement.
CACGCCTGTGCGCACGCACACCTTTGGTATCGCCAAGGGCTTCCCCGACCGCTACGACCCCAACGAGCTGCTCGCTCAGAACGGCATGACGGTCGAGAACATGGCCGCCGAAGCCGTAAGACTACTCAACGAGTAAAAAACCTCCGCAAGGGAAGCACCCCTGCGGAGGTTTTTGTTTTCGCGGCGCGATTATCTCAATCTGTAACATCTAGGACCCGAATTCCCGTCTAGCTGTTACAGATCTAGACAAGACGTCTTAGTCCCTGACCTTTGTCTCAATCTGTAACAGATAGAGACCTTTTGTCCGTCCAGATGTTACAGATTGAGACATTCGAATTCCCCTGAAAAGAAAATCTCAATCTGTAACAGTTAGAACCCATTTCCTCGTCTACCTGTTACTGATTGAGACAAAACAGAGAGGCAGGCCGCCACATCTGCAAGAACCACCACAAAGGTACCTGTCCCCTTTGTGGTGGTTCTAAGTCATGGTCGGTGCGAAAAACGAATAGCCGTTCATACGCGATCTCCTTACTTATATATGCGTCGCGTTGCCGCCATTATAGCGACCGCAGCGAGCGACCACGACGTCCGCAAAACGCTTTCTTAACTACAATAATCAACGTTTGCCCAGATAAAACCTACCAAAATAAACCTGTCCCTTTTTGGTAGGTAGAATTACCCATAAGACAAGTATGTTTCTGAGTTATTTCGTGTTGACCCATTTGAGCGGGATAGGGTATAACTCTACTCAACCGCTAGGGATTTTATTGAGAAAGGTGTTCTACCATGAGCAAGAACCTCTCCCAGCAGGTCGTTCTCGACCGCCGCGGCTTCGTTGCCGCCACCTTCGCAACCGTCGCCGGCCTTGGTCTTGCCGGCTGCTCTGACACCAGCGCCGAGGCCGACAAGGGTTCCGCCACCGGCTCCTCCAAGGACTCCGAGGATACCGAGGTTTCCGCCACGCTCGATGCCAAGGCATTCGACAAGCTCGTCAACGACGGCCCCAAGGCCGATGACGACGCCATCGCCGCCAGCACCTGGGCCACGGCCGTCAAGGACGCCGGCGTCTTTAAGATCGGTGGCGTTCAGACCTCCACGCTCTTCTCCCTCCTCAACGAGAAAGACGGTCAGACCCGCGGCTTCGATGCCGGTATCGCACAGCTCCTGTCCAACTACATTCTGGGCGAGAACAAGGTCGAGATCACCCAGGTGACCTCGGACACGCGCGAGTCTGTCCTGCAGAACGGCCAGGTCGACGCTGTCTTTGCCACCTACACCATCACTGACGAACGCAAGAAGCTCGTCTCCTTCGCCGGCCCCTACTACTACACCCAGCAGGCCATCCTGGTGCTCGCCGATAACGACGACATCAAGAGCGTCGACGACCTGGCCGACAAGAACGTCGCCGTCCAGTCCGGCTCCAACGGCCCTGCCATCCTGGAGGAGTTCGCCCCCAAGGCCAGCCAGCAGGAGTTCAAGACCGACGAGGAGGCCCGCCAGGCACTCCAGCAGGGTCGTGTTGACGCCTACGTCATCGACAACAACATGCAGCAGAGCGCCCTGGTCCGCGAGCCCGGCAAGTACAAGATCGCCGGCAAGCCCTTCGGCAGCAAGGAGCCCTATGGCATTGGCCTGCCGCTCGATTCCGACGGTGTCGCCTTCATCAACGACTTCCTTAAGAAGATCGAGGACGACGGCACCTGGACCGAGCTGTGGCAGATCTGCATCGGCGACCGCACGGGCGACACCAATGTTCCCGAGCTGCCCGAGATCGGCGCCTAGGCAGCGAGCCTGGTAACGGCCGCAACGAAACCATATGGAAACGCACGATGCGCTTTATTGCGGTAAACTGTTTCCTCACAGAGTTGTCGGGGCTTCCGTACACACGGGAGCCCCTTTCCTTATCGGCGGGAGGTCCGCATGAGTCTCTCCGAGCTCTGGTCGCTCTATGGCCAGAACTATATCGACGCGCTGCTAGCAACCTGGGGCATGACGCTTGAGTCGTTTGCCATCGCCATGGTGCTGGCCGTCGCCGTCACCGTGATGCGTGTGTCGCCGCTCAAGCCGCTGCGCGTCTTTGGCGACCTGTATGTTCAGGTCTTCCGTAACATCCCCGGCATCGCGCTGCTCATCATCGTCGTCTATGCACTGCCGCCGCTCAAGGTTGTTCTGCCCTACCGTACCTGCGTTATCGTCGCCACGGTCCTTTTGGGCTCGGCCTTTGGCTCCGAGAACTTTATGAGCGGCATCAACACCGTCGGCGTCGGCCAGGTGGAAGCCGCCCGCTCGCTGGGCATGAGCTTCAGCCGTATCCTCGCCAAGATCGTGATTCCGCAGGCGCTGCGCTCGAGCGTGCTGCCCATGACCAACCTCTTTATCGCCGTCATGCTCACCACCGCGCTCGGCAGTCAGGTGCCGTTGCAACCGCAGGAGCTCACCGGCGTGGTGAGCTATATCAACACACGCTCGCTCGGCGGCGTCGCCGCGTTCTTTATCTCGGCGCTCGGCTACCTGGGCACGGCCTTTGTGGTGAGCCACATTGGCAACTACATCGATAAGAAGGTGAGGATCCTCCGATGAGCAAGCACTCCACCTCCGCGCTCACCATGCGCGATGCGCTCTACGAGGCTCCCGGCCCCAAGATGCGCGCCAAGATTCGCATCGGCACCGCCATCTCGCTTGTTGCCGTCGCCGCGCTCGTCGCCCTCGTGTTGCAGCGCTTTTATGTGACCGGCCAGCTTTCGGTTCACTATTGGTTTTTCTTTACGCACCTCACCACCTGGAAGTTCCTGCTTGCAGGCTTTGAGGGCACCGTTAAAGTCGCACTCACCGCTGGCGCCATCGCGCTGGTGCTGGGCTTAGCCCTTATGCTCGGCCGCACCAGCGACATTAAGCCGCTGCAGCTGGTCTGCCGCGTGCTCACCGATTTCTTCCGCGGCGTACCGAGCCTGCTGTTCATCTACTTCTTCTTTTTGGTGCTGCCCCAGTACAAGATCGCGCTGCCGTCGTTTTGGATGCTCACGCTTCCCGTCGCGCTCGCTGCCGCCGGCGTACTCGCCGAGATCTTCCGTGCCGGCGTCAACGCCGTGCCTCGCGGCCAGGTCGAGGCGGCCCAGGCGCTCGGTCTCTCCAAGGCTAAAATCACCTTTAAAATCGTGTTGCCGCAGGCTATCCGGTTTATCATTCCGTCATTGATTTCGCAGCTTGTGGTCGTAGTCAAAGACACCACCGTCGCCTACGTGGTGAGCTACCCCGACCTCATGCAAAATGCCCGCGTGCTCATTACCAACTACGATGCCCTCGTATCGGTCTACCTGGTGATCGCGGTCATCTACATCCTCATCAACGTCGCGATTAACAAGGCCGCTGTCTACGTTTCGCACAAGACCGGCGCGACCATCATCCGCTAACGCTTTACCATTTCGAGTCATAAGGAGCCGAGCACCATGGCACAGAGCACCTCTTCCACCGGCAATCAGCCGCTGATCGAGCTCAGGCACGTCGATAAGCACTACGGCGATCTGCACGTCCTCAACGACATCAATCTGTCGGTCGACCGCGGCGAGGTCGTCGTTGTGATCGGTCCCTCGGGCTCAGGCAAGTCGACCATGTGCCGAACCATCAACCGCCTGGAAACCATCGACTCGGGCGAGATCCTCATCGAGGGCGAGCCCCTGCCGCAGGAAGGCAAGGATCTTGCCCGCATGCGTGCCGAGCTGGGCATGGTATTTCAGCAGTTCAACCTGTTTGCACATATGACCGTACTGCAGAACGTCATGCTGGGACCGGTCGATGTGCTGGGCGTCTCCAAGGACGAAGCTCGTGAGCGTGCCATGGACCTGCTGGGCCGCGTGGGCGTTGCCGAGCAGGCCGATAAGGTGCCCGCACAGCTCTCGGGCGGCCAGCAACAGCGTGTAGCCATCGCACGTTCGCTTGCCATGCAACCCAAGGCCATGCTTTTTGACGAACCCACGAGTGCGCTGGACCCTGAGATGATCAACGAGGTGCTCGAGGTCATGGTCCGTCTGGCCCAGCAGGGCATGACGATGATCGTCATCACGCACGAGATGAACTTCGCCCGCCGCGTGGCCGACCGCGTCGTGTTTATGGCCGACGGCCAGATCGTGGAAACCGGCACACCCGACGAGTTCTTCGACCACCCCCAGACCAAGCGCGCCCAGGACTTCCTCAACTCCATTAAGGGCCACTAACCCAATTGCCACGCGGGCAAATTCATCAGTAACGTTTGTCCCGCGCCACCCCTGTGCCATGTCCACCCGGATTCGAAAGCCGCACCCATGATCGGAACCCGCACCTCATCGTCCTACACTCCGCACGTCGACGTCGCCCCCGTCGACCGTCCGCTCATCCTCGTCGCGCCGCGTTGGGAAGAGGCAAAGCCGTTTTTGAGCGAGACGCTCTCCCCCAACGAGGAAATCGCAAGTGTCTTTGTCGATGCCATCCTTGCCGCCGGCGGCCTGCCGCTGCAGATGTCCATCACCGAGGACATTGAGGTCATCCGTCATTACGTAGAAATCGCTGACGGTATCGCCATTCCCGGCGGCCCCGATGTCAATCCCAAACGTTGGGGCGATGATCGACCCTACGACCCCACCCTCTGCTGCGAAATCCGCGATAGCTTTGAGTTTAAGCTGGTCGACGAGGTACTCCGCGCCAAAAAGCCGCTCTTTACCACCTGCCGCGGCACGCAGCTGCTCAACGTCGCCACCGGCGGCACCCTGTGCATGGACGTGCCGAGCCTGGGTGCGCGCGAGGGTCGCACGCAGTGGCGTCACACCCACGTGCTCAACGATCCCGTGCACCCCGTCGAGGTCGTGCCGGGCTCGCTGCTGGAACGCGCGGTTGGCGGGCACAGGCTAATCCAGACCAACTCCGCACACCACTGCTGCGTCGACCGTCTGGGTAAGAGCACGCGCTTGGTCGCCAAGGCAACCGACGGCGTTCCCGAGTGCATCGAAGTCGAAGGCCAGCCGTTCTGTCTAGGCGTGCAATGGCACCCTGAATACACGTGGAAGACGCTCGAGACCGACTTTAACCTGTGGAAGTCATTTGTCGAGGCTGCTGCCAAGGTAAAGCAGGCGCGCTAGCTCGCAAGCCACACAAGTTAAAGCCTCCTAAACCAGGGGGGGGCGGACACCAGCCACGGTGCCCGCCCCCCGCTGTATTTGGTATGCTCGGTATGATTATCCCTCACAAACAATCAGAGAAATCTCGACCGCAATCGGTCTACGGTAAAGCAAATGGTAAAAACGCTTGCTACGTTGATTAGGCAGTCAATTAAAATCGAGATGCATTGACCATTCCCCAACGGGGTCACGCCACAAATCCACATGAGCATCGAGGCTGGAAGCGAAAGCATGGAATTGGCCCCGAGCTGTATGTAGATCGCTACGACGTTGACAAGCAACAGCATGCCAATCGGACCGAAGCCGGACCCAAAATAGGAAACAGCGATCACGCAAGAGACCACGTATGCAAGGCAGACGACACTCGCCAGAAGAAGTCGATAGCAAAAAATATTCAGGTTGAAATACTGCCGAGCATCCAAAACGATTACGCAGTTAAGACAGTACAAAACGACACTCGACAGGATAAACGCGCCCAAAAGGGCAAAAGAAGACAGCACCACTCGCGCAACGATAGCGCACACACGCTTCCCACCCCGAGCCTCCGACAACCCCCACGGTTCCTCAATAAAGCCCGAACTGACAAAGCGCGGCACAATACAAGCCGCGATGAACGGAAAGAACAATGCATGAGCCAACGGGGCTACGTTGAACAGCAGACCGCGAAAAACCTCTGCATTACCAAATAGAAGGACATCCTCTGCCGATAGCCGAAGCGTCGGGTCTGGGAAAAAGCCCAAGAAACTATTCTCACGGAGGCTACAGAACCACATCGGGAAAGAATTAAGCTGCAATACCACCATGTACGCATAAATTACCAGGATTGAGGCGTACGCCCATTTGCTCACATGCTTCAATTCTGACTGGAGAAGTCTTTTAATCTGACGAGCCATTGAGCACACCCCCAGCGCGAAAGCTCAAGAGAGCGTAAATCAATACCGATAGACAGCTGGCTGCCGCGCCATATCCCAGAAGCGTCAGCTGCCCCATATCGCTATACCCAAGGGCACATCCGACTCCAAGGTACGGCCCCGGAAGAAAGAAGATCCATCGCAAGGACGGTATGGGCGTCTGAAGGTAAGTTCCGTAGAGCGTCAAGCTCATGACAAATCCGATTATTACCACAGCCCCGCTAAATACGGCGCTGCCTGTGATCCGATAGATGGTCACCGTCTCCAACGCAACCGATATCACCAATACGGCGTTGATTATCATCGCAGGCAAAAATGCAGCCAGCATGTCGTGCGCACAGCTTTGCCCACCACGTATTATGGCTATTGCAAACAGAAGAAGGCAAAGCACGCTATATGCTGCGCCAATTATCGAAGCAGACGAAAGTATATGTGCTAGGGCCCCGCTAAAGCGGGCGAGACCTCTTGCTGAAGAAATTCGGTACCCCTCTTTATAGCCATGCTCCTGTAAAAGCACCAGACAAACGATGAGCGGAACGAACAGAGAGGTGCCGGCAAAAGCACTGCGCACAAGGGACTCATCGGGTGCAGAAGGATCGATTAGATTCCAGAGGAAACCAATATCCTCCCCAAAAACGCTATTGCCAAAGGCGAGCAACGTTGTTCCGTTTTTTAGAACGACACCGAAGAGAAGGCCGAACGCCAGCATAAGCGCAAGACCAAACTTCGCCGGAAACATCCTGTGCAAACGCATCATATCTGCCTTTATGGGATGGATCGCCCGCTTCATAGCGAGACCGTCTTCATCAAGCGCCTGTAATACTCTTTTAGGGATGGCGCCTCATCCCTTATGACGTCCATCGATTCCTTTTTCAGCAGTTCGCCATCATGAATAAACACGCAGCTTGTTGCAACCGATGCCAACTCATCCAAATCATGACTAGAGATGAGCATGGTCTTACCCTGCTCTCGATTCAATCGGCCGATAAGGGTCCATATACTCTCGATGCCCAGCGGGTCCAACCCGTTTGCTGGCTCATCAAAAATAAGCAGATCAGTGTCACCCAACAAAGCCGTAGCTATATCCAGCCGCCGTTTCATTCCCAGAGAAAAACTGCTCACGCTCTTTTTCTCTTCGACGTCCAGCCCGACTAGGCTCAAAACGCGAGGAATCTCACGATTCGCATCAAGCCCCCATTCCGAACATCGGATTTGGAGATTCTCAACCGCACTGAGGGATTGGTATGCTCCGCTGGAATCTGGCACATAGCCGACACGCGTCCGCATCAGGCCAAGCTCTCTTTTTGATTTGCCTCCAAAGAGCTCCACACTCCCCGACGATGGCTCGCAGAGGCCCAAGACGATTTTAATAAGCGTGCTTTTGCCCGCACCGTTTGCACCGACAAGGGCACAGAGCTCAGACTGATGCACCTCGAAGGAAACGTCATGCAAAACGTGCCGTTTCCCGTAGCGTTTTGAAACTTTTGATAACTTTATCGCTGATGCGTTCATTGGACCCCCGTTCTGCTTGATAGAAAACCGCTCATATCGTTCCTTCTTTCCTTTATCGTTTTCCATGGTTGTTATTGTTTTTCGATAACACATATTTGTCAAGATAATCTAAAAGAAGGGACCCGTGTTAGACACGGGTCCCTTCACGCTGATACTTCGTTTTAGTTGTTCGCCTTAAGCTACTCGTCACTCAAATCGACAGCAAAGACTGATGTCGGAAGCGACGCCTCATTGCCTCCGCCGTCCCGCATCTGTCTCACGACATTTTTTGCGCGCTCGACAATAAGCTCCTCAAGCTCTTTCTCGCTCACGCGCTGAATAATATCTCCCGGTTGACAATCAAGCTCATCACAGATATCGAGAAGCGTCTTTAGGCGAATGGCTTTTATCTTTCCGTTTCTAAGCTTTGAAATATTAGCCGGAGTATGCCCCGTCGCCCGAATCAGATCAGCGCTGGTCTTTCCGGTCTTAAGCAGCTGCGTCTCAAGCTCAATGATGAGATAGCTCATGTTTCCTCCTACACAAGCTCGTCAGACTGCTCTTGGAGCAGCGAGGCATAACTCCAGATCGCCGAGATAAACAAACAGACAACTGCGCCGATAAACGACCCCGTATCAAAGGTAGCGCCTTGGCAAATCTCAATAACGAAGGAATGAGGCACGATGTAAAGCTCCAGTCCGCCAATGGTGAGATTGACCGATCCATAGGCACCAACAAGCGAAACCGCGGCGTTAACAGCAAAGGCCAGCGCGAGAACACGGATAAGCCGCACATGCGTCTTGGTAAAGGGCGAGACGCCTCGCGAGATGTTACGGCTGATCCCGCACAGAACGACAAGCGAAATACCCACGACGAGTGCCAGGCACAGTCCGCTTGGGATAACGATGCACCCGCCATTGAGAAGCGTCACGACACCGAAAGCATCGACAGAAGCAACGTTTGCAACCGCATACCAGATCACGTAAACAACCAGCGCGGCAAAAGCGACGAGCATCCCTGCAAAAACGGCTGCCATGCAAAAACCAAGCTTCCTGATATTTTCGCCCGCCTTGGCCATACGCTGAACGCTGTTGGACATACACTCACCCTCATCGACTCTATCGTTATTCGAACAGTTTATCGAACAACGATATAGATTGCATGCGGAAAGCCCCGCCAGTGCGCATAGGCCATTCACTAATCGGAAGGGGTGAGAGTGGATTTTTGGACACGTATCGAACGAGAGTGGATAATCTCCCACTTTGAGGCCACCACCGAGCCTAAAACGGGAGATTATCCACTCTCATAGTCATCAAGGCTCGCAAGCCCTTATTCGGCCGCCTCGCGCAGGGCCGACATCGTAGCCGCATATTGCTGCTGCAGCGCATGCATCCCCTCGCGAGCGCCGTCAACGGCATCGGCACCACGCAGTGCCTCGGTCACCACGACCGCCGGCTCGTACAGATTATCGAATCCCAGGTTCTGGCTCACGCCCTTGAGCGTGTGCGCTGCCATAAACGCACCTTCGGCGTCTCCCGCCGCCATGGCGGCCTCCAGCTTGTCCATGCTCTCGTCATCCAAAAACTTGAGGGCAAAGCGGGCGAGCATTTCCTCGCCCATCAGCCGAGCGCACGCGTCATCATAATTAGCGCCGATCTTCTCATACGCCTCACGCATGGAAATCATGGATTAAAACTCCTTTGGTCAAACTAAATCGTGGGAAACGCGACGACGTCAGCGGGGCGTGCCAACGTCTCGGCAATTTGGTCTTGCACCTCGAGCAGACAATCGAGCAGCAGCGGGTTAAAGGTGCCGCACTTACCGTCCAGGATCATCTGAATTGCCTCCTTGTGCGGGATAGCGTCCTTGTACACGCGCACGCTCGTCAGAGCATCGTACACGTCGGCCACCGAAACCACCTGTGCGGCAATGGGAATTTCGTCGCCCTTAAGGCCATCGGGATAACCCTTGCCGTCCCAGCGCTCGTGATGCCAACGCGCAATCTGGTACGCATATTCCATAAGCGCATTGCCGGCGTGATGGCTACCCAGCTCAAGCAGCATGTCGGCGCCGATTGTGGTATGCGTCTTCATAATCTCGAACTCCTCGGGCGTAAGGCGCCCGGGTTTGTTGAGAATCGCATCGTCAATCGACATCTTGCCGATATCGTGCAGCGCCGAAGCCAGGGCAATCGTGGAGCGCTCCTCATTGTCAAGGGAAATGGTGTCGCTACGCTGGACCAGACAGCCAAGCAGCAGCTCGGTCAGCTTTTCGATGTTCGTAACGTGCCTGCCGCTCTCGCCGTTGCGAAGCTCCATGACGCCAGCCATGATGTCGATGAGCATGCGACTGTTCTTGACACGCTCGTTGTACTGCTGGGACAGCAGGCTCGTCAGGCGGCGCTGTTTGGCGTATAGGCGGATGGTGTTGCTTACACGGCGGCGCACGACACGGGAGTCAAACGGGCGGTTGATATAGTCCGAGGCGCCTAGCTCGTACGCGCGCAGAACCATATCATCGGAATCTTCGCTCGAAATCATGATGACAGGCAGATTGTCACTAACCGATCGGCGCGACAGACCGGCCAGCACCTCAAAGCCGCTTATGCCCGGCATGACAATATCCAGCAGCACGAGCGACAACTCATCACCATAGCGGTCGACCATGTCGAGCGCCGTACGACCGTTGTCGGCCTCGAGGATGCAATACTCGTCCTTGAGCATCTCGCTGAGAATGACTCGGTTCATCTCGGAGTCATCGACAATAAGTACCAAAGGCTTTTCGCTTTGGAAGGCCTCGATGGAATCGGCATCGGTCACGACCGTACCGGCTTTTGCCTTAGCGCGGCTCAGTAACTGGACAGCGCGGCCAACGCCCTCATCGACCGTCTCGCCATGAATACGAACGCCACCAACACATGCCGTCAAGCTCACGTACTCATGGCCCGGAATAATCGTGGAACGAACGGCATCGGACACCTGATGCAGGCGACGGGTGAAGTCATCGGAGGGAATATTGGGCATGACAACCACAAACTTGTCGCAGCCATAGCGCACAAGCTCGTCAGTCGAACGGATTCCGCTGCGCATGGCTGTCGCCACGGCACCGAGCGCAAGGTCGCCGGCATGACGGCCACACGTATCGTTGAAGACCCTAAAATCATCAAGGTCGATCATCGCAACGCCGGCGTTCATGCGGGCGCTACGGAGCTTTTCCTCGTAATATCGGCGATTGTGCACGCTCGTCAGCACGTCGGTGTAGACAAGGTCCTCTTTTGCGGCCTCTTGCCCATCGATCGGACGCACCATCAGCAGGACATGAGGCTCGCCCTCGACCTTCAGAGGGCGCAGATGGGCACGGTACTCAACGCCATCGTTGAGCAGTTGCTCCGACACCTCATCGGAATCTGTCAAGGCCTCAAGACTTGCCTGGCGCAAACAAGGGCAGCGATCGCCGGCGAGCAGGCAGTTAGGCTCGCTCTTAATCTGATCGGCCGACAGTAAACGTACCACGGGGTAGGTCTTCGCGACACGGGCGACCTCGGCGGCAGCCTCCTCGTCGCTTAGATTGACCTCGTGATTATTGAGCATATGGGGCCCTTTCGATAGCTTCGCATGGTAGCGGTGGGTTCCAAATGTTACAAGGGTAACACCTTGCCGATGCAGGTAAGCACGTAAATGCTGTTACATTTTTATGAGTTGGCAGACGGCGCGATTGAAGCCGCAGACGTGAGGTTTTGAACACATTTGTTAACAATGCCGAAACGTTTGTGGGTGAAGTCCGCTTTGGCTATTGCGGGTGTTAGAGCCCCAGGATGCCAAGGACAGTCTGGGCAGCCGCTCCCGGGCGATCGCGCAGGCCGTTGTGCGCGCCGGGAACCATTACGAGCGGACAGTCCAAAAGCTCAGCCGCCACCCTCGTGCCCGCCTCGCGAGGCGTGCCAATCGAGAGCTCGCCCAGGAGCACGGCGGCCACCGTTTTCGACGCACGGACGCTATCCCAATCGGGAACGCAGGTCATAGTAATCTCGTATTCGTTCGCCATGAAACTGCGGCCGTTGCGCAGGGCATGCTTGGCTTCCGCCTCGGTTAACTTGGGGGCCTCAGGGTCCGAATCGCCGATGGCGCCCAGGAAAGCCCGTAATGCCCTGGAGACCTTTCCCGCGGCGATCATCTCGAGCAAAACCGGGGCCGCGCCCAGGCCGGCGCCCTCATCCGTCACGGCGGGTTCATGCAGAATCGCACGCGAGATTATGGCGGGGTTTGCACGGAGAAGATCCAGGGCCACCAACGTACCGGCACTGTGCGCGAGCACGTTTGCCGGAGTGCCAATATGCTCGATAACGGCCTGCAGGTCCGCGGCCTGGACTGGACGGCGAGGTCGTAGCGTCCGTCTGCAGCGTCGCCGCTCTCGCCGCAACCGCGCCGGTCGTAGGTAATGACGCGATAGTCACAGGCGAGCTCGCGGGCGATGGCGTCAAAAAAGACACCGTCGACGCACGCACCGTGCACGCACACCAAGGCGGGTGTATCGGACGATACATCCGGGCCGGCATACTCGCGGCAGGCGATCGTGGTGCCCGCATTCTCGACCGTAAAATCCATACTGTGTTCCCATCGTCAACACCACCAGGCCGTGCCGGGATGCGGCTTGGCCAGATGGCGTCATTTTGTGCGTACATGAATGCGTTTACTGTACCCGACTCGCGCCCCTTCATGACAGGGTTTCGAAAACTCACCCGATTGCAAGGTTTCTGCCTAAACAACAGCGCCCAAACCCGCGACCCGCATGAAGGCCGATGCTATGCTTAAGCTCAACTGTCCCAAGGAGCATATGCCTATGTCTACGTTTTTAAATGCCAGCCCCATCTTTGGGCCCGTTCGCAGCCGTCGCCTGGGCCTTTCGCTCGGTGTCAACATGATGCCGGCGAGCGGCAAAATCTGCACGTTCGACTGCATCTACTGCGAGAACGGCCTCAACGCTGAGCGCCCCTGCCACGAGCCGTATAACACGGCCGCCGTGGTGCTCGATGCACTCGAGGCCAAGCTGCACGGGATGGCAATCGAGGGTGAGCTGTCCGATGTAATCACGTTTGCCGGCAATGGCGAGCCCACCGCCGCACCGGAGTTTCCGCAGGCCATCACCGGTGCCGTCGCACTTCGCGACCAGCTGGCCCCAAACACCAAGATTGCCGTGCTTTCCAACGGCACGCGCGCCGACCGTCCCCAGGTGCACGATGCGCTCATGATGGTCGACGACAACATCCTCAAGCTCGATACGGTCGACCCGGCATTTATCCAGCTGCTCGACCAGCCCGTTGGCCCCTACGATGTAGAGCACCAGATAGAGACGTTCGCAAACTTTAACGGCCACGTCATTATCCAGACGATCTTTTTGACCGGCGAGTATCAGGGCAAGCTCATCGACAACACCGGCGAGGAGTACGTTGCCCCCTGGCTCGCGGCGCTCGAGCGCATTCGCCCACAAGAAGCGACCATCTACACGGTGGCGCGCGAGACACCGGTCGCCGGCCTTGCCAAAGCAGCACCCGACGTCCTCGACGCCATTGTTGCACGCGTGCACGCCCTCGACATCCCCTGCCAGGTGAGCTACTAGCAAAACCACGCAGCAGCTAGTGCCCGCCATCCCGCTCCATCAGTTGCGGTGATATAGTTCCTATTTGTGCTGTTAAACCGCTTAGATCGGAACTATATCACCGCAACTTTTATAGACGCGTGGGTGGGCTATACTAGCTGCGGATGAAAGGAAGTTAGCCATGTTTGACAAAGGACCCGTGCCCGGCCGCAACGACGCTTGCTGGTGCGGCAGCGGCAAAAAATATAAGAAATGCCATAGCACCTTTGATGAGCGCCTCGAGCGCTTGTGGGAAGAGGGCTGGGAGGTTCTGCCCCGCACGCTCTACAAGACGCCCGCCGATATCGAGGGCATCAAACGCTCGGCGGCTATCAACGTGGGCGTGCTCGATTACGTAGGCGAGCACATCGCCGCGGGTATGACCACCAACCAGATCGACCAGATGATCTACGACTACACCGTCGAGCACGGTGGCACGCCGGCAGACCTCAACTACGAGGGCTACCCCAAGAGCGTATGCACCTCGATCAATGATGTGGTCTGTCACGGTATCCCCTGCGATACGGACGTGCTGCACGAGGGCGACATCATCAACGTGGACTGCTCCACGATCCTGGACGGCTACTTTAGTGATTCGAGCCGCATGTTCTGCATCGGTGAGGTCTCTGCCGAGCGCCAGCGCCTGGTCGACGTCACCCGCGCCAGCGTGGAAGCGGGCTTGGCAGCCATCAAGCCATGGTTGCCGCTCTCCGTTATGGCCGAAGCCGTGCAAAAGACGGTCGAGGACGCCGGCTTTAGCGTGGTGCGCGAGTACGGCGGACACGGCATTGGCAAGGAGTTCCACGAGGACCCGTTTGTGGGCTTTACCACCGAGGCGCCCGATGTGGACACCATCATGGCTCCGGGCATGGTCTTTACCATCGAGCCCATGGTCAATGCCGGAGCGCCCGACATCAAGATTAGCAAGGGTGACGGCTGGTGCGTACGCACCAAGGACGGCAGCGATTCGGCCCAATGCGAGGTACAGCTCGTGGTGACCGAGGACGGCTACGAGCTGCTGAGCTGGTAGCCGCAGATACGCCGGGCTACGCGATGGATAAGCTAACCATCGCGTAGCCCGGCGTTTTATTTGAACGTTTTGCCTGATAAAACATGCCAAAATAAACCTGTCCCCTTTTGGCAGGTTGGGCGGAGAGGACTGCTTGTGAACATCCTGGTTTTGTTGCCTGTCAACGACCGCCATCGTGCGATCCTCGAGTCGAGCGCTCCAGGCGAGGACTTTATCTACACGAGCGCCGACGCCGCCACACGTGAACAGGTCGCCGATGCCGACGTGATCCTGGGCAACATCGACCCTGGCATGCTCACGGCATGCGAGCATCTCCAGCTGTTGCAATTGCAGACCGCCGGCTATGACGATTACTTGGCCGCCGGCACCGTGCCGGCTGAAGCTAAGCTGTCTTGCTCGATCGGCGCCTACGGTCAGGCCGTGAGCGAGCACATGTTTACCATGGTCCTTTCCATGATGAAGCGCCTGCCCGGCTATCACGACTTGCAGCGCGAGCATCGCTGGGAGGATTTGGGGCCGGTTACCTCGCTCAAAAACGCCAACGTGCTGGTGCTGGGCGCAGGCGACATCGGCGGCCATTTTGCCACGCTCTGCCGCAGCATGGGCGCGCACGTCCGCGGTATCAAACGCCATCCGCTCGTCTACCCCATCGTGTTTGAGGACATGGACGGCATGGACGCCCTACCTGAGCGCTTGGCGGAGGCCGACATCGTCGCATCCTTTATGCCGAGCACACCCGAGACCCGCGGCCTGGCGAACGCCGAGTTCTTCGCCGCGATGAAATCGGGCGCCTTCTTTGCCAACGGCGGCCGCGGCGATCTTGTGGTTGCCGACGATTTGGTTGCCGCTCTGGAGTCGGGACGCCTCGCCGGCGCCGCGGTCGACGTCACCGACCCCGAGCCGCTGCCTGCGACAAGCCCCCTGTGGGATGTGCCCAACATGCTCATCACACCGCACGTCTCCGGCTGGTTTCACCTGGCCGCCACGCTCAACAACGTAGTCGACATCGCCGCGGAGAATCTGCGTCACCTGCAGGCCGGCGAGACGCTGCGCTGTTGGATCGAGCACTAATTGTTCCGGCGTTTTACCAAACGCCGGAACCCCTCGACGCTGCGAGCCCCATGGGTTCCGCCGTTCTAACGAACGGCGGACCGGTCGACGCTGCGAGCCCGCC
>UQMK01000006.1 GCA_900542085.1 uncultured Collinsella sp. | reverse complement strand
CGCGCCCCTGCTATTCAAAGAAGCTCGGAAGCCTCTATGCGTCTGTGCAAAAGCGCGTGAACGAGCTCATCTCTTGAGCTCCCAAGAAATTCGCGAGCGCATCAACTCGGGCGTGGCCACCCTGCTGGCCGCGCCCCTCTGCATCGCACTGCTGCTGGTTTTACCATTTCTGATTTGGGATAGGCACCTTCGCTAGCTCCATGCAAGTGAATTGTGGTCCCACGTGGATTCTTTGGGCCCGATCGCGAGCGCGGGCCCGAAGGCTGTAGTAGCTGGCCCATGCCTGGCGCGACGGGTCGCAGACGCTTTCCTGGCTGCCGCCGTCCCAATAGGTGGGCACGTCCATGCGCGCCTTGGCCTGGGACGAGCCGTTGGTTTGGGTTACGTGGAAGGTCGTCGCGGTGCCCGCGGGGGCGTCGTTCCACGATACGGTGAAGGTGACGCCGTTTTGGCTTGCCGTGGCGGAGTGGGCATAGCCGGTTTCTGCTGCAACGGAGATCGCCTCGGGCGTGCCGTTGCTTTGGGTGCGGAGGAATGGGGTGGGGGCTGTGGTGGCCGTGTTGGTTGCGGCGGCGGTGGCGTCAGCGCTTTCCGCATTGACGGCGTTGGTGCCGGTTGATGTTGTGGTGCTGTCCTCTTCGGTATCTGCTGTCGTATTTGTGTTGGTGCCGTCTTCAGCCTTGCCTGTGTCGATGCTCGTGGCGTCGGCTTGCGCCTGCTGCTCGGTTGTCGCTCGAGGCTGAATGGCTTCCGCAATGGCTGCCATGGGCATCGTCGCGCTGACCATAGACGTGCACGCGATCGCGCAGAGCAGGTAGTAAGGGGGTCGTTTCATAGCGGAGCCTCTCGGTGAGCAGCCAATAGGGTCCGAAGGCAGCTCCAGGTCAGCACTCCGCACATATTTTGTTGGGGATTATTTTACGGTAATAGACTGCGGATAGGGGGTCCTGTTAATAGAATAGGGGCACGGATTTTGTTCCGCACCCCTCAAATCAAATGCTGTGCCGTATTGTTGGCAATCAGCAGTTATTCAGGATGGCTACTACGCCTCCGCCGACTCCACGTCCAGCTCGTTGCGGACGAGCTCGAAGGCGGCGGCGATGGCCTTGTCCATGTCGTAGTACTTGTGGCCGCCCAGGCGACCGGCGAAGATCACGTCGCCCTCCTGCGCCGCCAGCTCCTCGTACTGCCTGTAGAGGGCCTCGTTCCTGGTGTCGTTGATGGGGTAGTAGGGCTCGTCGCCGGGCTTCCAGTCCGCCGGGTATTCGCGCGTGATGACGGTCTTGTCCTGCGTGCCGAACTCGAAGTGTTTGTGCTCGATGATGCGCGTGTAGGGGATCTCGCGCTCGGTGTAGTTGACCACGGCCACGCCCTGGTGGTCCTGCTCGTCGAGCGTCTCGGTCTCAAAGCGCAGGCTGCGGTACTCCAGCGTGCCCAGCTTAAAGTCGTAGAACGCGTCGATGGGGCCGCAGTAGACCGTCTTGGCGGCGATATCGGGCTCGGCGGCGGACAGCTCCTTGGGCAGATGGGGACTGGAGGTGGGTTATGGGTTGGATGGTGGTGTTGGCCACAGGTTATCCTCGGTTATTCTGCAGGGTAAAATTATTTTGTAATAACCGAGTAAATTTGACCTTGGCGCGCGTGATTGTCTGGTTTTGTTTGGAGGAAGTTACATCTTGCATCGCTCTATGTTTATTTCTGCTGGAGTGTTTGGTCAGCCTCTTGATAGCTCAGTTATTGCGAGGATGTTTAATTGTATTCAAGGTGATTTGGATGGTTTTATTGCTGCATTGGAAAAGGCGGAATTTGAATGTAGGCTACCAGCTCTAAGTTCTCTTTGGACTGATGTCCGCCATGAAAATGCTCAAGAAATATTGCATAATCAGCTTCGTGTTGATGGCATGTACTTACAGTTTCCTGAATACGTTAGTCTACCTAAGGGGGCGACTGTTTTTCGCGCGCGAAGTGTCTCTTCTTCTTTCGATTATGGAGCTCAGTTTATTGACCAGAGTCAACTGTGGGAGCCACCGAATAATTGCGTGACCAATTTTGGGCGATTAAACAAACCCGGTGAGAGCTATTTATATGTCAATTGCGGTGACCCAGTCACTACGCTTGACGAAGCCAGGGTGAACGTTGGTGACCAATTTGCTTTGATAGCGTATGAGGTCGCTAGACCTATTAAAGCTATTGGTATTGGTGTTTATATTCCTTCCGAAGTGCGTAGGCTGTTTGGGCAAAGCCCGACTACATTCGGACAATACTGTCTGCTGCATGATTATTTGCATCAAGAGTTTTCTCGCCCCTTTGAAGTTCTCGGTGAGACTACCTATCAATTGAGCAATGCAATTGTTGATGAGTTTTATTCATACGAACCCTGTGTTGCTTATAGTCCTGTGGGCGGTGGCAGAGGGCTTAATTTAAGAATGACTCCGGATGCCGCACATGGAAATTTGGCAATTCGAGGGGTATATTTTGGAAGGCGCTCCGCCAACGCGCTTAAATCAATGATTGTCGACTTTGGGCGCTGGCATTATTCCAGTAAAGCTGGACGTTACCTGTGTCTTGAACATTCCAAGAACCCTGTTTGTCTTAATCATCTGTTTTTTGAAGATGAGCTTGTCTGTCCAGGAACTGAGTGCGAATCGGAGTTGTACTCGTTTTGCGGCTATCGTCCCAACAGGCATGGCCATGAACTATTAGCTTTACGATAGGGGGCACAGCGCGATTTAAATAGGCCAGGTATTTTGAAATTATAACTGGCTGTTGTCGCTGGCGAGGTCATTGCTGCATCTGCTCCAGGGTGATCGCACAAAGGTAACTGTTGCTTTAGCGCACGGGGTTTCTTCTTGAGCTTACAATTCGGTTGAGGATTTACGTGCATTTAGTTGGCGGGCCAGTGTATCAGGGGATCCTGATGGGGCACACCCTAGGAGCCATGGAGGCCTCGAACGGATTGCCCTGTTCGCCAAGCAGACCATGATAGTAGTTGGCAGCATAGATGTAGAAATGCCCGTTTATTAGGTCGTCGATGTATGCCTCTCTGGGTTCGAACTTGAGTGGACATGCGATGTTGCCGTTTTGACGCTAGACGTCCTTTCATGGGCGGTGTTGCTTCGGGCCGATTCATACATCCGGGATTCAAGGGGGGATTACTTTGGCAGATTTATTTCATGTTTTGCCGCTTCAATCGGTGAGCGACGAAGCCCAGGAAGCGCTTTCAAAGATTGAATATCTCGAGGGCGATTCTGCAACCAAAGTGAAAGAGTATGACGGTGTTGTGCGGTCACTTTGGGAGGTTAACCAACTGTATGAACAGTTTCGATGGAACTACGGTGAACTGCGGCGCCTGGTTCCGTGCGATCGGTTTGACTTCTTGCCCGACGGTTTTACCAGCGGTGGTTTTGGCGAAAGGACTGTTGTTAACGCCGCCTTTGGTAATTATGTATCCGCAGCCCGTGGTCTTGTCGATAGAATGCAAGCGGTCATGCGGGATTATGACCGAGGTTCTGTAAAAGAACTATATAAAAACTATTGGAAGTTGCCTTCTACTTGGTATGACCGAGGTGGCCTCTATGTTTTTATGTATGAGATACGAAATCCCGTTCAGCATGGTCAAACCGTTGTTTCGCTTGTTAGGGAAAACGGTTTGATTAGGGTCCGATTTGATCTTGACCAAATTGCCGATATGCGCGACTACAATACCTCGCCAAAGCTGCGCGCTTTTTTAAACAAGTCAATTTCGATAATGAAAGAACGCGATTCGTCCGGCTGCCCGTACCTTTGCTTCAGGTATACAAACATGAAGTACCAGGAGCTTGTACTTGAATTATTCTGCCATTTTCTGGATTGTGCTGAGCCTAGAATACTTGCCGCTCGCAGAGATATGAAGAAATTGCTATCGCAGCACGGCAAAGCTGTCGGCAAGTTAGGCGGCTTTTCCTTTGTTGCATATCGTGACGGTGATATAACCCATGTTTTTAATGAGGTCGACGTTGATCCAGTTAAGGAATTAAAAGATATACGCCGAAAGGCGCAGAAGCATCTAAAAGATGTTCAAAATGCAGTTACGGCTGAGCGTAGATCAATTCGCTAGAGAAAATCACACTCATTTTTCGAAGTTTCTCTTTTTTATCGGCCGAGATACCGATCGAGTTCGTACAAGGCGTCAATGTAGATTTGGGTTGAGTTGCGGATATCGCGCATATCTAGGCAACACCTTTCAAAATGTAGCTTGCCTTTTTCTGTTTGAGTGCGGCGGCAGGTCATTAGTGCGATTTCGATATCTTTGACACTGTCGGTTTCTTCGAATCCTTTTGTTGTGATGCGATAGATTACTGCGCCCGGATATGAGTCGAGAAGACTTTTCCTTCGCACATCTATACAAATTCGCCCTTCTGGACCAAAGCCGTACCCCTCATGCCTCGTCGAATTTAAGGGGTGTGCAATTACGATTGAGCGAACCGCCTCAAGGTAATTACGCGCCTCTGTGAGTTCATTCTGTCTTGAGAACTCAAATTTTGCTCTAATTACTTCTTTCAAGCAGGCGTAATTAATCTGCCAGTATGCATCTTTAATCCAGGTGGCAAGTACTACCAGAAATACAGTGTCCTTAATGTTGGGAGAAAATCCGTCTTTGATGGTGGCATTGAAGTCCTGAATGCTGTAGTTGACCTTAAGAATAAGATCAGACATTAATTCATGGTGATCTGGGTCTTTCCAGGGCCACTTCTTGCGAATGCCACCTTTGTCTTCGCCCAGACCGTCCGTGGACTTTAGAGGTTCGATTGATTGCACGTTGTTCCCGTCTACTTGAGCTCCGCTTGGGCTCCTCATCGTTGCACGTTGTTAATTATCATAATGACTCGACGGCAAAGCGAGGGGTTGGGTCACATTTTCGGGTACCGTCAAGATACTTTCGTAAATTGATTTGGCCGTCCTCGGCCTCGTCCTCTTCTAGCCCTCCGCTTTTCCCTTCAGCTCGTCCATCTCCTCCAGTTTGGACATGTCCAGGTACCTCCTCTTGCCCCATTCGTGCTCCACTATGTACTTCAGTCTCGCTGACACCAGTATGACGACCGAGTTGCCGTCCGGGTAGGTCCCGACGGCCCTCGTCCTCCTCCTGATCTCGCAGTCGATGCGCTCGATCCCGTTGTTCGTCCTGATCCGGCGCCAGTGCTCCGGCGGGAATTCCGTGTAGGCCAGCGTCTCGGCGAACCCGTCGCGCACCGTCCTCGCGGCCGTCCCGCGGAGCTTCTGCATGCTGAGCTCGACTTCCCCGGCGCCCGTGACGAGCCTCCTCGTGTAGTGACTGCTGCGGTGGGCCTCCCGGCCCCCCCTCGTAGCGCCCGGCCTCGACGAGCTCGGACGCCTCCTCGTCGAGCAGCGCGTCGGGCGTCTCCTCGACGGTCTTCCTTACCAGATTCTCTATGTCGTTGCGCAGCGACTCCTCGTCGACTGATATGATGTTCGCAGACACGGCCCGTGCCCCCTTCGTCGGTGATTTGTTGTTTAGTCGCTAGAAATCATATGACGGGGCGTGGGCCGTGTTCCGCTATGCGGTTGTCAATTTGCGAAAGAAATTATGCGTTACCCAGCTTCGTCGTTTGGCTCGGAAGTGTTGTTTGGGTGCGGCTATCATTATTGATGGACATCGGATGGACATCTTAATTGATGTAAAGATTTCTTGGCCGTTAAGCCATATTGCGGGATCGAAAATTACGATGGAGGAGCGAGGCTTATGAGAAACCCTCTTAAGGAGCTTTACAATGCAAACGACGCTGTAGAGCATTCAATTGATAGACTTGAATTCGAGGGCAGGTCAGCCGTTTCAAGAGACGTTGTGGGTTATCTGCGTCATCTTGTTGAGCACATTGCAATGTATACAACTTATGGCAACAAGTCCATCGAAGGCGACTACTTTAAATTATGTTCGGTTGCTATTAAAGATATGAGCAAGAACAGCGAGACTCGGTATATTGCTAAGTTCCATCATTATTTACAAAAGGTCGTTTCGCACTATGTTCCAAGTGAAGATTCTGCAGAGCGCCTTTTGTTGAAGTATTACGAGAATTTGCTGTGCTTGAAACGTTATGCACTCGATAAACTCGGCCTTACAATTCTTGCCAATTTGAGTAAGATTCCTCTGGACACCGATCCTGGCTTGGCTAAATACCATGAAGAGATAGCTCATAAAATCAATGATTTCATGAGTGCGAATGCTGTTGAAATTGAGAAGGACCGTTTTTACGTTAGAGCTGCTAAGCCTTTCTTTGTTGGGGACTCTGTCTATTACGAGACGACGCTTGTTCCTGCATTCGATTCTTGTAGCAAATTTGATCGAATACTTGTGTATTCATCTTTCAGAATTCCCACTAATTGTTCGGTGGTGGTTTCGACTAAGCGCACGAGCATTGATGGTCTTGGCTTTACTCTTCCTGTTACGATTGTTGATGCATATGCGGTTTCAGTACGCCCCTGTGAGTTGAATAATCTTTTGAAGATACTCAGAGGCCCTGATGCTTCTAGGCTTACTGGCCAATACACTAGTTATAGATCACTTATGAAATTTATGACCCATACCGGGATGACGCTTTGCGACATTGCGCTGCTTCCTGATGACGAGTTTATTTCTGTGATGGGGGAGATAGTATCTTCGGGAAATGCTTGTCCGGTACATACCTTGCTTAGCTCTGCACATGAGTTTTTGAATGCTGGTTCAGATGGATCTAATGTTCTAAAGTATCTTTTGTCTAAACCTCGCAACAGGGTTATAGAGGAACAATTAGCTGCAAGTCCGAATGGTCTGCTCGGTGACCTCTATTTGAAAAACGGCTGTGCCCCCTTTGATCGGCAGCCGTATTGCACGAGTCTTATTAAGCATGTAGTCGCTGTTGAGGATTTGTATCAATGTATTGATCCGGATCCGTATGAAGATAACTTTCTGGCTCGTAGAGTGACCGCAGAGACAATTGATTCCAACGCTCTGTATCTTAGGGATAACGAAATTACAACCTTCTCGGATGTTGATGAACTTATTGCTTCATATAATAGCGCTTTGTATTTTAGACATCATTCAAGGGATCTCGTGCATGAGAACGGGCATCTATTTATAAAGGGAGTCGAAGACGAACTCGCTCGTATTATACGCGGGCTTTTAAAACTGTCTGGTGATGGGGTTAAGGGCTATACTGCTTTATGCGAATCATGGCTTAAAGATCCAAGCTGCAAGTTGGATGATCCAGAAAAAATAGATGCGCTAAAGTCCATGTATGCCGAAACGAGCGTCGCGTTCATCTACGGTTCGGCTGGTACCGGAAAAACAACCATGGTCAACATCGTTTGCGCTTTTCTGCAAAATGAAAGCAAACTTGCTATCGCTAATACAAATCCTGCCGTGGATAGTCTTAGAAGAAAAATAAATGATAAGAATTGCGAATTTATGACTGTCGCGAAGTATTTGAATCGTGTGCCAGATTGCGACATCTTAATCGTTGACGAATGCAGCACTGTCTGCAATAGCGATATGAGATCTATTATTGATTCAAATCGGTTTAAACTGCTATTGCTTGTTGGCGATGTGAGACAGATTGAGTCCATTAAGTTTGGAAACTGGTTTTCATTGGCTCGAGACTTCTTGCCTGATAAGTGCATCCATGAATTTGATAAACCATGGCGCACGAAAAATGATGATTTGCTAAAGCTATGGCATGCTGTCAGGAATGTGAGTCCTGATATCGCTGAAATTCTTATTTCTTGCGATTTTACGTCGAATCTTGATGACTCTGTAATTTGCAGAATGAATGATGATGAGATTGTCTTATGCCTCAACTATGATGGCCTTTATGGCATTAATAATATGAACAAAATCTTGCAGTCGGGAAATAAGAACGAGGCTGTTGTCTGGAATTATCATACGTATAAAGTCGGCGACCCAATTTTGTTCAATGAGTCCGAGCGGTTTTATCCGTTGTTATATAACAATCTAAAAGGGCGTCTTGTGGGAATGGAAACAATTTCCAAAGACGAGATGCAATTTACGGTTGCTGTTCCTATTATCACCTCTGAGCTTTCCGTTCTTCATTATGACGGGTTGGAGTATTTAGATTTTCGTGATGGAGAGACGTATCTTCGCTTTTCAGTTAATAAGGCCAAGGATCGAGACGGCGAGGATGTTGGCGAGGACTGTATCGTGCCGTTTCAGGTGGCGTATGCGGTGTCTGTTCATAAAGCGCAAGGACTAGAGTACTCATCCGTAAAGCTGATTATTACGAAGGACGTTGAGGAGCGCATTACTCACAGTGTGTTTTATACGGCAATAACGAGGGCGCGTGAAAGACTTCATATTTATTGGTCGCCTGAATCACGGAATAAGATTCTTTCTAGTTTCGAAATCTCTAAGGAGCATAAAGATGCTTACCTCCTTAGTAATCGGAGGAACCTAAGGATTCAACGGAAATAACAGCTAGCTGCCTGTTTGTCATTGGCTAATGCTAAGGCGAAAATTTTGTTAGTTCTTGCGCGCTTGAGTACAATTTAATATTGCGAAACAGTGCCGACATTATTGTGCTTGGGCACCTGAATCGGCAAATAGTCCATTGTCGTTTTTTGTCAGCGGCTGACCTTATGTCGTTGTCAAATGCTGGTCTTGACCATGCCGATACTGACCGTGTTGATTCGCAATATTTAGCGGTGCGCATGCGGGCAAATACTCACTCACTCGCAGCTGCCGATACCACCTTATGGACGTTAATAATAATCTAAAGAGATTTTTTCGCATGCTTATCGAAACTCTTCATTGCTTTTTTGTAAGCTTTTGGATGGTTGAGATAATAAGTCGCCTTAGCTTTGACTTCCTCTTGATTGGGTTCGTAAGGTAAAACGGCCCCGCATCGAGAGCAAAACCAATTCAGTGTTCCTGGTGGCGAGTAAAAGAGCGGGCTAACTTGAACACTATTATCATCACGAGGAATAAAATCCAAATGCGGGCAGTAGCTCTGTGCTAACTTTCGGTGTCGTTCTTTGCGGCTTGCAATATACATATTGATGTCGAATTTGATGCCAAAATGCAAGATCGCAATTATTGCAAGAACGAATATTACAACGAGAAAGACCATCACTCCGTATCTCTCTATTAGTAATTTTGAAACAGAGTCGCTCATCTCACACTCCTTTTGTCGTGTAGAGACATTTCGAATGTGGGCAGTTGACCGGAATGCTCAATTCCGGTCAACGCCTTGATTATGCCATCTCAAATTGATTAGAAACGCCATGGGGGGCTAGGGACGACCATACTTAGTCTATCCGATAATTCCAGGAAGAATAGGGGCGATGAGTACGCCCAGCTTCGTTACGTTCTCAATAAACGTAGCCCCTTCGTTGATGCCCTTTAGGGTGTTCCATAGCGACTTTAGTATTGACGGTTTAGGCTGCGGAGTCTCAAGAACGTCTTTCATCGCGGCGATTGCATCCGCAGCAATTGTCCTGTTCTCACTGGAAAGCTCGTGGAGGGAGCTTTCCAGTTTTCCGATTATGTCGTTGAGCGCGTTAACGTCTATGCCGTTTGACTGATTGATGGTCGTACTTGACCCGTTCGTTGTCTGGGAAGCGATGGCGGCTCCCGAGTTGCCGAAATTGTTTACCTGTGTCACGGATTCATCCAATCCTAGTTCGATGCCCTTTAGCGTGATGGCCTGATTGACTCCATTTACGAGGCGTCTTGCTACGTCATTTAGGAAGCCTTCAGCCATATCGTCAAATTTATTTGAGCCGTGTGCGTAGCCTAGGAGGAGATGAAACGACTGGCATAGGTTTCTGTCGACTATGGCTTTGAGTACGAGATACGTTACGGCGCTTTCGCCCTCGCAGCTAGGCGGGAAGACAAATGTGGTATATGGAGCCGAAATCACTTCATCGATTTCGGCGTTTTCGTCGAACCCGCTAGGTAAATGGTTTGCCACACAATCCTCAATGAACGTTCGCGTTACAGACAGTCTGTCAATAAAGTTGAGGTAGCGAGTAAGGGCTGTGTTGAGGCCATTGTAGTCAGACCTTAAAAGATTGCTGGCTTCAGCACTATGTTTGAAGAGTAGTTTTCGCAGCTCAATCTTCTCAGAATCCATTGAATTGTCCTATTCCGCAGTAGGGGCATGTGTATAAAGACATCGCAAGTGCAGGGGACACCTTTGATATGCGCTTGCAGTCCTTGCAGGTTACCTTCTGAAGGGCTTCGATTGCTTGCCGGATGGGAATCTCGGGTTCCTTTTCATCGTATGATTTCACACTGAAAGAGACGAGATCATTGCCCTTTCCGCCAAGCTCCTTCTTAAGCAATTCTTCTAGCTCCGGCACGACCACATTCGCTGTTTTTGACAAAGCCAGGTCGATGACGTCCGGTGTGAAGAAGTTGTCCGAGATAAGGCCGCACAGAGGGCAGTGGATATCTAGGACGGAATCACTCTCATACTCATCAACGGCGACTTTGAATAGCTCTCCGCAGTTCGGACATTGGAAAAGTACGCAGCTGTCTTCATCGGAAGGTATCGAGATGTTGAACTGAAGGTTGTCCATATTGCCTCCTTTCAGGAAATCTAATCGATAGTTTCTTGACTTCGGGGTAAATAACATAACGCCTCAAGGCATCCGTGGAGCTCGGAATCGTCGTTAATTCGCCCAACGAATCCAAGGGCCTCGAGCAGCTTTCGGACCCTTGTTATATCCGCGCATGGGGTGCCTCACGTATTGATTGTAATGGGAAACCGCTGCTACCGTAGTGGATTGATGTTTCGGTTTCGTCCATAGAATCGCACAGTTTAAACAGCCTGGAGCGATCTATTGTCTGATATGCGACTTCGTTGAGCTCTTTCATCATGAGGTGATTAAGTATGAACAAGGCACCCATTGATTCAATTACGATCGCGTCGGAAATGTTGGTGTAACCGCACGGCTGCTTCATCCATCCTTTGCGAGTGGTCTCGCCAAATTGCCCGTCCGGGAGAACAATAGATCGAGCGCTGCGCCCCGCTCCCAGGGGTGCGGCCCTCCTGATTAAACTCCTCACTTTTAAATGACCCCTGTGCTCAATTTTCGGTGGCTATTTGAGGAAGATGAGCTCGATTTAAGTGAGTTGCTCGAGTATCTGAGGGCGTTCATCGCGGACGATCGTAAGATAATGCACGGTAATAGCGAACTGAGACGGCTAATTAGAGAATATGATTTCCTTAAATACAAGAAGGCCTTCGACATATCGGCTACTAGTGAGCAATCCCACCTAGCGTCTATGAAGAAGGCCATCATTGTAAACTATGGCATCTGAGCGTATAGTGCGAACACCACGTGCAAATGCTGACTTAATATAACGCTTTCTGCTTGAAATCACAATGGTGTCTGTTTCGATCTGCCAATCAAGGGAAGATGGTGTAGAGTATCTCCCTGTAATACAAAAGCTCTTCGGGAGCTTTAAGGGCAACGCTTCCAAACTGAGAGTGTTGTCCTTTTTTACTCGTACAATTCCTGATATGCTTGCCAGACATCGTTTGATTTGGTTGAAAATCATGCATGTCTTGATTTGATTTAGATGATTGTCGCTTGACTCAAATTTACAGCGTTTATTTACGGATTGATAATCGGTAGCCTATCTAAAAAGTGGTATTGACGAGGGTAACCTACGGGTCCCGCGTCCAGAGGAAAGGTGGCTGTCCTTCTTGGGATGGCTGCCTTTCCTCTTTTAAGGAACCGCGATGACGGCATACCGGGGGGTGCCGCAACTGCCTCTCTGGCGTGTCTGAAGATCTGCATGGCTCCCTGTCTTCTTCGGCTTTTCATCAGATAAAAAAGACTGGGGTTGGGGACAAGATGGATGTACTTCTTAGTTACATAGCTGCTTTTTAAGAGCTACTCCCTAAAAGTGAAGATAATTTCAACTTGCGGCAGAGCCTGTAGATAAACAAGGGATATCGCCTAAATTAAAGTCAATTGCGGTGGAAGCCTTCGGGCGACACCTGAAGAGGGTTGATGCGTCGGCCCTCTTTTTTGTTTGGATGTAAGATTCGGCCTGTCAAAACTTACATCTCAATTGAGAATAGGCGAAATTGCGTGCGATTATCTGCTTGTATGCAACTTTGCTGACGTGTTGTTGGTAAGTCTAAGTTCGCAACGGGTTCTTGGCAGAGGATTGACCGGGATTGTGAATTGCGACTCTTCGAGGCTCGGCACCGAGGCCTTCCAGGAAAAGTCCGCGAGGCTCTGCTCAGGTCAAGCTTTGCATGGGCGTATTCTTCGATTATGCAGCTAGGGCGATTCTCGTCTGGTAAAACTGGCTGCGAAGTGATTATCGCTAGACACGTCTCAAGTGATTCATTAGTTTCCACGCGTTTCTCTATCATGTAATCACTACGTCATGCGGTCGCTCGCACAGGTATCATGGTGAAAGCGATTTCAATGACAGGGGTACTCGTGATAAAGATGAAGGATGTGGCCGAGCTGGCGGGCGTTTCGAGCGCCGCCGTCTCGCGCTACCTCAACGGTGGCTACATATCAACGGACAAGGCCGAGCGCATTAAGCAGGCGATTGAGCTGACCGGATACGTGCGGTCCAGCCAGGCTCGCGCGCTGCGCACCGGTTCCACCAAGCTCATCGGCGTCATCGTGCCCAAGATCAACTCGGAATCCGTGAGCCGCATTACCGCCGGCATTGGCCAGGTGCTCGGTCGCCGTGGCTACCAGATGCTGCTTGCCAATACCGATAACGCCCCCGATCGCGAGCTCGAATACCTCGATTTGTTCCAAAACCACCCAGTTGATGGCATTGTGCTGGTGGCAACCATGATCACCGACGAGCACCATCGGGCGATTGAGTCGTGCCGCGTGCCCATCGTTCTGATCGGCCAGAATGTCGAGGGCGCGGCGTGCGTCTATCACGACGATTACGAGGCCGCCTTTGAGCTGGGCCATGCGCTTGCGGGCCGTGTGGACGGCAAGATCGCCTACATTGGAGTTACCGAAGAGGACCGCGCGGCCGGCTATGACCGCCGTCGCGGTTTTGAGGCCGGCTTGCGCGCCGCGGGCGTGGCGCTTGATCCGAGCCTGATTCGCCTGGGCTCGTTTACGCTCGACTCGGGCTATGGTGCGGCGAGTGAGCTGCTTTCCGTCGCTCCCGATGTTTCGTTTATCGCCTGCGCGACCGACACCATGGCGGCGGGCGCGCTGCGTGCCATCGATGAGGTTCGCGGCATGGGCGAGGGCATACACCGCGTGAGCGGTTTTGGCGACAACGCGTTTTTGCGCGCGCTGACGGGCGGCATTCCCACCGTGCATTATGGCTACCTGACCAGTGGCGTCGAGGCGACCAATATGTTGCTCAACACGCTCGATGGCGTGGAGGGGGAGAGCGGTCTCAAGACACTCAAGCTCGGCCATCAGCTTATGAATGTCTAGTCCTTGATCGTGCCTGCCTACCTTTGAGCCTCCCCGTTTTTGTCCCAAAACTACCATTCGCCGGCTTTTTCCTACCGTTCACCGTTATATGAAAACGATTGCAGTCATATGAAACTGAAAACGATTACAGTTTAAGTGTCAAAGATGGCCGGGTGCACATGCGCCCGTTGGAGGAAAGGGAAGTCATGGACTACCGCAAATCAGCCCAAGAGGTGCTCGACAACATCGGTGGCGCTGACAACGTTGTTTCGGCCGCACACTGCGCCACGCGTCTGCGCCTGGTGATTGCCGATAACGCCAAGGTTGACAAGGAGGCCCTCGAGAATATCGACGGCGCTAAGGGCGTCTTTGAGGCCCAGGGCCAGCTGCAGATTATTTTTGGCACCGGCACCGTCAACAAGGTCTACGAGGAGTTCATCGCGCTCAGTGGCGTCGAGGCTGCCACCAAGGCCGAGGTCAAGGAGGCCGCGGCGCAGCAGCAGAACATCTTTATGCGTGCCATTAAGGTGCTCGGCGACGTCTTTGTCCCCATCATCCCTGCCATCGTGGCTTCGGGCCTGCTGCTGGGCATTATGAGCGCCCTCAACTTTATGGCCTCCAACGGCTTTATCGCGCTCGACACTAATAACTTTATTTATAAGATTGCCGACCTGGTCTCGGGAACGTCCTTTGGCATTCTGCAGATCCTGATCGGCTACTCCGCCGCCAAGGCCTTTGGCGCCAACCCGTACCTGGGTGCCGTCGTCGGCGGTGCGTTCATCAACTCCTCGCTGCAGAGCGCCTACACGGTTGCCTCCGAGGGCGTTCAGACCATGGTCACCGTCATCCCCGGCGTGTACAGCTTTGAGTGGGTCGGCTATCAGGGCCACGTGATCCCCATCGTTATCGCCTGCGCCATTCTGGCCTTCCTCGAGAAGCGCCTGCACAAGGTCGTTCCCGAGATGTTCGACCTCTTTGTGACCCCGCTCGTCTCGGTGTTCGTGACCGTGCTCGTGACGCTCGTTGCCGTCGGCCCCATCTTCGTGTGGGCCGAGAACGCCATCCTCGGTCTGATCCAGGCCCTGCTGACCCTGCCCTTCGGCATCGGTTCCTTTATCGTCGGCCTGTTCTATGCCCCCACGGTCGTTACCGGTATCCACCAGATGTACACCGCCATCGACCTGGGCCAGCTCGCCCAGTACGGCGTGACCTATTGGCTGCCCATCGCCAGTGCCGCCAACATCGCCCAGGGTGGCGCCGCGCTCGCCGTTGCCTTTAAGACCCGCGATGCCAAGATCAAGGGTCTGGCGCTTCCTTCGGCCCTGTCCGCCTTCATGGGCATTACCGAGCCTGCTATCTTTGGTGTGAACCTGCGTTTCTTTAAGCCCTTCATCGCCGGTTGCATCGGCGGTGGCTGCGGCGCCCTGGTCTGCGCGCTCACTTCGCTGGCTGCCTCCGGTACGGGCGTTACCGGTATCTTCGGTATCCTGCTGTGCCTGGCCCAGCCCGTGCAGTACGCGATCATGTTTGCGGTTGCCGCGCTGGTCTCCTTTGCCGTCTCGTTTGTCCTGTACAAGGACGAGCCCAAGGCTTCCGAGCAGGCCTAAGAGCTTTTGATTGAGGGGATGCCCGCGGGTTGTATGCTCGCGGGCGTTTCCCGTATCTGGTGTCGATCTCTGGCGCCTTGTAACTTTCGATCCGTTAGGACTTTGATATGTCTAATGCACTTGGTCGCGATCTTGCAAAGCTGGTTGCCGCTGTTGACGCTGCCGCCTCTGAGTGCGGTCATGGCGCGTATGGCCAGCACTTCCATATTATGCCGCCGGCGGGCTGGCTCAACGACCCCAACGGTCTTTGCCAAGCGGGCGGCGTGTTCCATGCTTATTTTCAATATGCGCCGTTTGATGTCGAGGGTGGCGTTAAGACCTGGGGCCATGCGACGAGTCGCGATCTTATGACGTGGGACTACGTTGGCGCCCCGCTGCTGCCCGATGAGCCGTTCGATTGCCACGGTGTGTATTCGGGCTCCGCGCTTGCCGAGGACGGTCGCATTCGCGTGCTTTATACGGGGAACGTTAAGCTTTCCGATGCGGACGGGACGTACGACTACGTCAATACCGGCCGCCGCGCCGATACTGTTTATGTCGAGAGCGTCGATGGCCTTGCCGGTCGGGAGTTCAGCCAAAAGCGTGTGGTGCTGGCTTCCGAGGATTATCCCGAGGATTTGACCTGTCACGTGCGCGATCCCAAGGTATGGCGTGACGCGGACGGGCGTTATCACATGGTGCTGGGTGCTCGTCGTCGCGTGGATGGGCCGCATGTCGAGAGCCGTTTTTGTGCGATGCACGGCGAGGGTGCCGGGCGTGATGTGGGTGAGATCCTGGTGTATGGCTCGGCCGATATGCTGAGTTGGGAGCTCGAGAACCGCGTGTCTACGCCCGAGCGTTTTGGCTTTATGTGGGAGTGCCCGGGATACCTTGAGCTTGAGACGGATGGCGGTGTACCGGCGAAGTTCCTTTCCTTCTCTCCTCAGGGGCTCGAGGGCGGTCGTTGGGACCGCGGCAACGTATACGCTGCTGGCTACATGCCTGTAACGGGCGACATTACCGGTGGTGACGGTGCCTATGAGCTGGGCGAGTTCCGCCTGTGGGACGCCGGTTTTGACTTCTATGCTCCGCAGGAGTTCACGGCCGAGGACGGTCGCCACATTCTGATTGGCTGGATGGGTATGCCCGATGAGCCGACCTATGGCAACGCACCCACCGTGGTGCGCGGCTGGCAGCACTGCATGACGGTGCCGCGCGAGCTTACGGCCGGCGCCGGCGGCGTGGTACTGCAGCAGCCGGCGCGCGAGATCGAGCGCCATTATGCCTCGGTGCGTGTGGGGGAGGGCTCGCTGGAGGTTTCCGGCGATACCTGCTTTGACGTTGTTGTCGACGGTGTCAACGACGCGTTTACCGCGACCGTTGATGGCGAGCTAAGGCTGGCGTTTGTGCCCGCCGAGGGCGATCTGCCCGCGCGCTTTGAGATGCGATTTACCGATGAAGGTCGCGCTTCTGCCGGTTGCGGTCGTACCGTGCGCTGGGAGCCCGTCGACGAGTTTCGTAATGTGCGCATTGTCGGCGATGTCTCGTCGGTCGAGGTGTTTGTGAATGATGGCGCGCTCGTGTTTTCGACGCGCATCTATCCCGAGGCCTATGGCGTGACCGTTGACGCTCCGGGTGCGAGCGTGAACTATCACGCGCTCAACATCTAGGCGATTCGTCGCATATCGGCGCTATACTGCAGCCGTTGCCCACGATGCGGGGAACACCCGCATCGTGGGTTTTTGCTTATGAAGGGACGGTGCCGTGTGGATGTACAGCAGCTAGAAGAGGCCTGGGCTTTGAGGTCCAGTGCGCGCGAGGCGCGTCTTGTTGTGGCCCCGCATGTGCCGGCGGCTCTGTCGCTGCTGGGTATTGTGCGTCCCGGTGACCGTCTGGTGGCCCTTGCGGATGACTTTGCCGATGCGTTTGTGCACGGCTTTGAAGGCTGTGATGTTGTGCTCGTGGACCCGCCGTCGGTTGCGGCGTTTACTGCCGCGTCCGAGGATTTTGATGCTTCGTTTGATGCCGAGGGACCGCATCTTTGGTGGTTCGTCAACTCTATCGGCGGGTTTGGTCTTCGTGTGCCCGACCTTCGCGCTCTGGGCCGCGCGGCTCGTGAGGCCCACGCGCTGCTAGTTGTGGACAACACCGTGGCGTCGGCTTTTGGCTGCGATCCTCTGCGGTTGGGAGCTGTGCTGTCGCTCGAGGCACTCGATCGCGTGTGTGCCGGTGATGCTCCGCGCAAGTTGGTTGCCGTATCGGTCGCGCGATCGCAGCTCAAGCGCCATCGTGTGGATGCTGCTGCCGAGTGCGCGCATGCCCTGCTTGAGGTGTACGGCACGTCGGCGCTCGACCTCTCTACCGAGGAGGCCGATGTGCTGGAGCGCGGGCTTTCCTCGCTTAACGCTCGCATGCAGGCGCATTTCGACCGCGCCCGTGCGCTGGCCGAGTATCTGGCGGCCAACGAGATGGTGCGCAACGTTCGCTATCCCGGACTGAGCTCGCATTCCGACCATGCGGTTGCAACGGGAATCCTCGAGCACGGCTTTGGCCCGGCAGTTGAATTTGACCTTATCGAGTGTGGCGCGCGCGAGCTGTTCGATGCTTTGCCGGGGGAGTTCCGCACATCGCCCGCCGGCGGCGCAACAACACGACTTTCGGCCCCACGCGGCAAGCAGGGGAGCACCATCCGCCTCTTCGCCGGCACCGACAACCCCCTGGCTGTAGCGTCCGCCCTCGACAACGCCCTACGCAAATTAGCTACTCTTTGATGCTGGCGATGAGATCGTTGGCCCTTGTTGCAATTACTTGGTTGATCTCTGCCTGCAGCTCCTCGTAGGCCGCTATGGCTCGCTCGCCTGCGGGGGTGAGGGTGGATCCGCGGGCGCCGTCGCGCTCGATGAGTTTGCATCCCAGCTGGCCTTCGGCTTCGTTCACAATGCGCCAGGCCTTGGAATATGCCATGCCCATGCTCTTGGCGGCACGGTTGAGCGAGTGCTCGCGGGCGATACCTTGCAGCAGCAAGACGCAGCCGTGGCCGAACACGCCCGGCAGATCCTTGTCGCACGCTTGAATGACCAACTTTGCCGTCGTCTTGTACTCCATGTGCTCCACGTCTCCCCGCTAAAGTGTTTGCTGGGCAAACGCAAAGCCTGCGTCAAACCCTCGTGTGCTCTTCTTAAATCATGTATTGTAGCAGTCAAAGTGCGTTAAGATACTTCCCCAGTATTGGGCGCCCAAGGTTGGGCTGGGTCCTACGAGGCCTGCAGCCGACCGGTCGCATGGAAAAAGGAGAAACATGGCTACGTTCTTTCCCGGTGAGTCCCACACGTTTTCGGAGTATCTGCTGGTCCCTGGCTACTCGTCCTCGCAGTGCATCCCCAACAACGTCTCTCTTAAGACGCCGCTGACCCGCTTCAAGCGCGGTGAGAAGCCGGCAATCACCCTGAACATCCCCATGGTTTCCGCCATCATGCAGTCCGTCTCGGGCGTCGATATGGGTGTCGCGCTCGCTACCGAGGGTGGCCTGTCCTTCATTTACGGTTCCCAGAGCGCCGAGTCCGAGGCCGCTATGGTCAAGGCCGTCAAGGATCACAAGGCTGGCTTCGTTCAGTCCGATTCCACGCTGACCCCCGACATGACCATGGAGCAGGTCATCGAGCTCAAGGAGAAGACCGGTCACTCCACCATGCCGGTCACCGACGACGGCACTCCCAAGGGTAAGCTCCTGGGCATCGTCACCAGCCGTGACTATCGCCCCAGTCGCGATGACCACCAGACGAAGGTCTCTGAGTTCATGACCCCGCGTGAGCAGCTCATCGTGGGCGACAAGAACATCAGCCTCAAGGTTGCCAACGACGTCATCTGGGACAACAAGCTCAACGCTCTGCCCATCGTCGACGACAACGATCACCTTATGGGCATTGTCTTCCGCAAGGACTATGACAGCCACAAGACCAACCCCAACGAGCTGCTCGACGGCGACAAGCGCTACATGGTCGGCGCCGGTATCAACACCCGCGACTATGCCGAGCGCGTGCCGCTGCTCATCGAGGCCGGCGCCGATGTCCTGTGCATCGACTCTTCCGAGGGCTTCAGCGAGTGGCAGAAGCGCACCATCGAGTGGATCCGCGCTAACTACGGCGAGGACGTCAAGGTCGGTGCCGGTAACGTCGTCGACGCCGAGGGCTTCCGCTTTTTGGCCGACTGCGGTGCCGACTTCATCAAGGTCGGTATTGGCGGTGGCTCCATCTGCATTACCCGCGAGACCAAGGGTATCGGCCGTGGCCAGGCCACCGCGCTGATCGACGTCTGCCGCGCCCGTGACGAGTACTACGAGGAGACCGGTGTCTACGTGCCCGTGTGCTCCGACGGCGGCATCGTCTACGACTACCACATGACGCTCGCCCTTGCCATGGGTGCTGACTTTATGATGCTGGGCCGCTACTTCGCTCGCTTCGACGAGAGCCCGACCGAGCGCGTCAACGTCAACGGCCAGTACATGAAGGAGTACTGGGGCGAGGGTTCTGCGCGTGCCCGCAACTGGCAGCGCTACGACCTGGGCGGAGCCGCGAAGCTCAGCTTCGTCGAGGGCGTCGACTCCTACGTTCCCTATGCCGGCTCCCTCAAGGACGGCGTGGGCGGCACGCTCTACAAGGTCAAGTCCACGATGTGCAACTGCGGTGCCCTCTCGATCCCCGAGCTCCAGGAAAAGGCACGCCTAACGCTGGTCAGCTCCACCTCCATCGTCGAAGGCGGCGCCCACGACGTTGTCGTCAAAGATTCGCAGCAGTCTGTGTCTTATCGATAGGATAAGAGCTGCAAATATAGGTTGAGTATCAACCACGTTATTTAGATAAAGCGAGATGCCTGCAAGTCGCAGGCATCTCGCTTGTCGTATTTGCTATCATCATCCAAGTTAACCTTAGGGTCGGTCGGCTTGGCTTTGTTCGCTACAAGTTCCGCACGCAAAGAAGAGCACTTAATGTGCTCTTCGTCTTGCGCAGGACTGTCCGCAGTAGCGAATAAAGCCAAGCCGACCGATCCCAGCTAAGATTAAAGGAGCTGATATGTGCGATTGCACAGATCATAAGGACGAGATTCCTGCCTACGACGCGCAGGCCATTGAGTCCAGGTGGATGAAGGCCTGGGAGGACTCCAACCTCTTTGCCGTCGACACCGACGACAGCAAGCCCAAGAAGTACGTGCTTGAGATGTTCCCGTATCCGTCGGGCGACCTGCACATGGGCCACGCGCGCAACTATACCATCGGCGATGCCATGGCCCGTCAGGCCCGCATGCGCGGCTACGACGTGCTGCACCCCATCGGCTTTGACGCCTTTGGCCTGCCCGCCGAGAACGCCGCCATCAAGCACAACACGCAGGCTGCCGCCTGGACGTATAAGAACATGGACCAGGCGCTTGCCACGATGAAGCGCATGGGTTTCTCCTACGATCTGGATCGCATGGTCAAGACCTGCAGCCCCGACTACTACCGCTGGGGTCAGTGGATCTTTGAGAAGATGTGGGAAAAGGGCCTGGTATACCGCAAGAAGAACCCGGTCAACTGGTGCCCCAAATGCAAGACCGTTCTGGCCAACGAGCAGGTTACCGAGGGCAAGTGCTGGCGCTGCGGCACCGAGCCCGAGAAGCGCGACCTTGAGCAGTGGTACTACAAGATTACCGAGTACTCTCAGGAGCTGCTCGACGACCTGGAGAAGCTCCCCGGCTGGCCTGAGCGCGTCAAGCAGATGCAGGCCAACTGGATCGGCCGCTCCGAGGGCGCCGAGGTCGACTTTACCCTGTGCGACCAGGATGGCGAGCCCATCGAGGGCGATGAGGGCAAGATCACTGTCTTTACCACACGTGCCGATACACTCTTTGGCGTGTCCTTCTTTGTCCTGGCTCCCGAGTACGCTCGTCTGCACGAGCTCGTCGAGGGCACGGAGTACGAGGAGGCCGTCACCAAGATCGTCGAGGACTCCAAGCATATCTCTGCCGTCGAGCGTGCCCAGGGCACCCTCGAGAAGCACGGTGCCTTTACCGGCCGCTACGTTGTGAACCCCGTCAACGGCGAGAAGGTCCCCGTGTGGGTTGCCGATTATGTCGTTGCCGACTACGGCACCGGCGCCGTCATGGCCGTTCCCTGCGGCGACCAGCGCGACTTTGAGTTTGCCCGCAAGTACGACCTGCCGATCGTGCCGATCATCCTGGACGATGACGATCGCGCTGCCGTCGAGGCCAGCGGCGAGACCATCGATACCTTCCATGCCGAGACCGTCGACTGGGATTGCGCCCACGCTGCCGAGGGCACGCTCGTTCAGTCCGGCAAGTACACCGGCATGCGCGGCGGCAAGCACTCCGAGGGCGAGGCTGCCATCGTGGCCGACCTCGAGGCCATGGGCTGCGGCCGTCGCAAGGTCGAGTTCCGCTTGCGCGACTGGCTCATCAGCCGCCAGCGCTATTGGGGCAACCCCATCCCGGCCATCCACTGCGAGCACTGCGGCATTGTGCCCGTGCCCGAGGATCAGCTGCCGGTGACGCTGCCGGAGAACCTGGACCTGGGCGCTGGCGAGACCCTCGCCGAGTGCAAGGACTTCTACGAGACCACCTGCCCGGTCTGCGGCCGCCCGGCCAAGCGCGAGACCGATACCATGGACACGTTCACCTGCTCCAGCTGGTATTACCTGCGTTACACCGACCCGCACAACACCGAGCTGCCCTTCTCCCGCGAGGCGGCAGACCGTTGGATGCCCGTCGATAACTACATCGGTGGCATCGAGCACGCCATTCTGCACCTGCTCTACAGCCGCTTCTTTACCAAGGCGCTGCGTGACCTGGGCCTGCTGAGCGTGGACGAGCCCTTCACCAACCTGCTGTGCCAGGGCATGGTCAAGGACGAGAACGGCGACACCATGTCCAAGTCCAAGGGCAACGTCGTGCCCCCGAGCTCGGTTATCGAGCCCTACGGCGCCGACACCATGCGTCTGGCGATCCTGTTTATCGCCCCGCCCGAGAAGGACTTCGACTGGGATCCCAAGGCCGTCGAGGGCGCCAACCGCTTTATCAAGCGCGCCTGGCGTATCGTGTGGCAGCTCGTCCAGTCGGGTGACGCCAACGTGGCCTTCGACAAGTCCGTGCTCGACGAGACCGCGATGAAGCTCTACCGCGAGCGCCACCGCACGATCGCCAAGTGTACCGAGGACTTCGATCGCGGCCAGTTCAACACCGCGATCTCGGCCGTCATGGAGCTCGTCAACGCGGCGAGCGCCTACCTCAACGCCAACGAGGGCGCTGAGCGTGACAAGGCCCTGTGCTACGGCGTGGCCAAGGACATCGTGAGCGTCCTGGCGCCCATCTGCCCGTTCTGGGCCGACGAGCTGTGGCACGAGGCGCTCGGCTGCGAGGGCAACGCCTACACCGCCGCCTGGCCCGAGTTCGATCTGGCCGAGTCCATCGAGGACACGGTGCAGATCGTCGTCCAGGTGCTCGGCAAGGTCCGTGGCCGCATCGACGTGGCTCGCGATGCCTCCAATGAGGATATGCAGGCTGCCGCCGAGGCTGCCGTCGCCAAGTGGCTCGAGGGCAAGACGGTCGTCAAGGCCATCTGCGTGCCCGGCAAGCTGGTCAACCTGGTGGTCAAGTAAGCACTGCGAACATAACTGACGCATAAAAGACGAGGGGCGATCCGGTTGGGTCGTCCCTCGTTTTGCATCTGCCCGCCTAGATGCCTGCCGTCAATTGTCCTATTCTTGTGGAGAAGCTGTGGGCGCGCTGACCTGCGAATTTCCATTGCGCTTGCACGTTTTCGCAGGTATTGGTATAGTTTGCTTGCAAATGAAGTAGTAATTGAAAGAAGTGGGGTTTCGACCCCGCTTCTTTTTTGTATGGATGGAGGTGCCGCAATGGTCAAGACCAAGACCGAGCAGGCGATCATCGACGCGCTCGAGGCCGTCGCTCCCCAGCACGATGTCGATATTGTCGACGTTGAGCTCGTGGGCGCCACCAAGGCTCCCTGCGTGCGTGTGCGTATCGAGGGTGCCGAGGGTCAGAGCCTGTCGCTCAACGACGTCACGGCCAATACCAAGTGGGTCGGCGACGTGATCGAGGAGCTCGACCCTATTTCTTCGAGCTACACGCTCGAGGTGTCGAGCCCGGGTATGGCGCGCCCGCTGCGCCGCCCGCGCGACTTTGCCCGCTTTGTGGGTGAGGACTGCGAGCTCACCTCCACCGCCACCGAGGGCCGTCGCAAGTACTCCGGCAAGATTGCCGCCGCGACCGAGACGAACGTGACCCTCGAGCTCGAGGACGGCGAGTCCGTCACCCTCGATTTCTCTGATGTTAAAAAGTGCAAGTTGAAGCCCACCTATGACTTCAAGCCCGCGAAGGAAGGAAAGTAAGATGGCAGCATCCGACATGATGTCCGCCCTGATGGAGCTTTGCCAGGAGAGGCACATCGACCAGCTCTACCTGATCGACCGCCTGGAGCAGTCGCTCGCCAAGAGCTACGCCGAGATCCTGCATCTTGAGTGGGGCGCCAAGGTGACCATCGATCGCACCACCGGCAAGATCTACGTCTACCGTCTGGAGCCGATCGACGATTCCATGGACGAGGAGGGCAACTTCACCGAGTTCGAGGAGATCGACGTCACCCCTAAGAACACGAGCCGCATCGCCGCCCAGCACGCCAAGGCCGAGATCAACGCCATCGTGCGCAACTCTGCCCGCGAGCAGATCTACGAGGAGTTCTCCGGCCGTATCGGTGACCTCATCAGCGGTACCGTGCTGCAGTCCACGCCCGACTTCACGATCGTCAAGATCCGCGATGGCGTCGAGGCCGAGCTGCCGCATTTTGACCAGCGTCGTTACGAGAACGAGCGCAACGAGCGTCCGATGGGCGAGCGCTATCTGCACAACCAGCACATCAAGGCCGTGATCATCGACGTCCGCGACCCCAATTCCAACCTGCAGCCGGTTCGCGGCGAGCACAGCCGTCCGCCGATCGTCATCTCCCGCACCC
Organism: uncultured Collinsella sp.; assembly: GCA_900542085.1. Taxonomy (GTDB): domain Bacteria; phylum Actinomycetota; class Coriobacteriia; order Coriobacteriales; family Coriobacteriaceae; genus Collinsella. The sequence continues at coordinate 65,129 of UQMK01000006.1, read as the reverse complement.
ACCCCGAGCTCATGCGTCGTCTTTTTGAGCAGGAGGTGCCCGAGATTTATGAGGGCACCGTCCAGATCAAGTCGATCGCCCGCGAGCCCGGCCAGCGCTCCAAGGTCGCCGTCCACTCGCTCGACGACCGCCTGGATCCCGTGGGCGCCTGCGTCGGCCCCAAGGGCAGCCGTGTCCGCGCTGTCGTGGGCGAGCTCCGCGGCGAGCGCGTCGATGTCATCCTGTGGGATGCCGATCCGGCCGTCTACGTCGCCAACGCACTGTCGCCCGCCAAGGTCACCCGCGTCCTCATCGACGAGGAGAAGGCCTATGCCGGCGTCATCGTGCCCGACGACCAGCTTTCGCTCGCCATCGGCAAGGAGGGCCAGAACGCCCGCCTCGCCGCTCGTCTGACCGGCTGGCACATCGACATCAAGTCCGAGACCCTTGCCGCCGACATCCTCAAGAACGTCCCCGTTCACGAGGAGCCCGCCGCCGACCTGATCGGTGACGAGGAGGACGACGATGTCCGTCGCTGCGAGTACGTGTCCGAGGACGGCGTCCAGTGCCGCAACCAGGCCCGTCCGGGCTCCCGTTTCTGCGGTGTCCACGACACCGACGCCTTCGATGATGCGGAGGACCTGATCTAGCGCGCGGTCGCGCCGGGCAGGTCCCGGCGCATCTCCCACGCTCGTTCAGTCTCTAGGCACCCAAGGTGCCAGAAAGGGTAGGTGAAGTCATATGGCAAAAGTCCGTGTGTCCACCCTGGCCAAAGAGTTCGGCATGACCTCCAAGGAACTGATGGGTCATCTCGCCGAAATGAAGATTCCCGCTAAGTCCGCTTCCTCCGCCCTGGAGGACGCTTACGTCGCCATGGTCCGCAAGCAGCTCGCCTCGGTGATCGAGGCCCGCGCCAAGGAAGTCGAGGCCGCCAAGCAGGCCGAGGAGGAGGCAGCCGCCGCCGAGGAGGCAGCGCGCGCTGCCGAGGCCGAGCGTGAGCGCATCGCCGCCGAGAAGGCACGCGAGGAGGAGCGCCGCCAGTTCGCCGCCGCCCAGGCTGCCGAGGAGGCCGCCCGTGCCGAGGCCGAGGCCAAGAAGAAGGCTGAGCAGGAGCGCCTTGCCCGCGAGAAGGAGGAGGCTGCCCGCGAGGCCCAGCGCCGCGCCGTCCCCGCTTCCGACTCCGGTTCGCGCTTCCGTTCGCTGCTCGACCAGATCGCCGCACAGGAGACCGTGCTCAAGGAGAAGAAGGACGCCGAGGAGAAGGCCAAGGCAGAGCGCGCCGCCGAGCGCGGCAACCGTCGCAGCGGCAACAACGAACGTCGCGGTGGCCGTCGTAACGATCGCAACGCCTCCGACAACAACTCCGAGCGCAACGCCTCCGAGAGCCGTCCGCACAGCCATCGCACCAACGCCAGCAACAACGTCGCTGCCGGCATGGACTTCCCCAACCCCGATAAGCAGGGCAAGGGCAAGAAGCGCAAGGGCGGTCACGGCAACGATGAGGACCACTACAGCCGCATGGCTCGCGAGGCCGAGGAGTACAGCCGCGAGAAGGTGCTCGAGGAGGCCCGCGCTGCCGTCGAGGAGGCCTCTCGCGAGTCCACCGGTCGCCGCAAGAAGCGCAAGGAGAAGCGCGAGCGCGAGGCTGCTAAGGCTCAGGAGGAGCGCAAGATTGAGGAGGCGCTGGCCCAGGGCGTGAACCCCGAGGAGCTAGACGCCATCAAGGTCTCCCAGGGCGTTACCGTCCAGGAGCTCGCCGAGGCGCTCGACGTTCCGGCCAACGACATCATCAAGCGCCTGTTCCTGCTGGGCACGCCGCTCACCATGACGCAGTCCATGTCCGACGACCTCGTCGAGCTCGTTGCCGACGACCTGGGCCGTCAGATCAAGATCATCACCCCCGAGGAGGAGAACACCTTCTCGTTCTACGACGATCCCGCCGACCTTAAGCCCCGTGCCCCGGTCGTCACCGTCATGGGTCACGTCGACCACGGCAAGACGAGCCTGCTCGACGCCATTCGTCACACCGGCGTCGCTGCCGGCGAGGCGGGCGGCATTACCCAGGCCATCGGTGCTTCGCAGGTCATGATCAACGACCGCAAGATCACCTTCATCGATACCCCGGGCCACGCCACCTTTACGGCCATGCGTGCCCGCGGCGCCAAGGTGACCGACATTGTCATCCTGATCGTGGCTGCCGACGACGGCGTCATGCCTCAGACCATCGAGTCGATCAACCACGCCAAGGCCGCCGGCGTACCCATCGTCGTCGCCGTCAATAAGATTGATAAGCCGGGCGCCAATCCCGACCGCGTGCGCCAGGAGCTCACCGAGTACGGCATCATCCCCGAGGAGTGGGGCGGACAGAACATGTTCGTCAACATCTCGGCCAAGCAGAAGATCGGTATCGACGACCTGCTCGAGACCGTGCTGCTCCAGGCCGACGTGCTCGAGCTCAAGGCCAACCCGGACACCTTTGCCTCCGGTAACGTCCTCGAGGCTAAGCTCGACAAGGGCCGCGGCTCGGTTGCTACCGTGCTGGTGACCCGCGGTACCCTGCACGTGGGCGATACGCTGGTCGCCGGCCTTACCTATGGCCGCGTCCGCGCCATGCTCGATCCCAAGGGCAACGCCGTCACCGAGGCCGGCCCCTCCGATGCCGTCGAGATCTTGGGCCTTCAGTCCGTGCCCAACGCCGGCGACGAGTTCCGCGTTTTCGAGGACGAGCGCGAGGCTCGCGCCCTGGCCGATGAGCGCTCGCTCAAGGCACGTATCGAGGAGCAGAGCCGCGTGAAGCACGTCACGCTCGAGAACCTCTTCGAGACCATCGCCGACGCCGAGGTCAAGGAGCTCAACCTGATCATCAAGGCCGACGTCCAGGGTTCCATCGAGGCCCTTCAGGACTCGCTCGACAAGATGGATCAGTCCGAGGTCCGCATCAACACGATCCACTCCGCCGTCGGCGCCATCAACGAGACCGACGTCGTCCTGGCCGATGCCTCCAACGCCATCATCATCGGCTTTGGCGTGCGTCCCGACGGCAAGGCCCGCTCCGCCGCCGAGCGCGAGGGCGTCGAGATCCGTTGCTACGACGTTATCTACAAGTGCCTCGAGGAGCTCGATGCTGCCCGTATCGGCATGCTCAAGCCCACCGAGGTCGAGGTTTCCACGGGTACCGCGACCGTCCTGGACACCTTCAAGGTGCCCAAAGTCGGTATCGCCGCCGGTGTCCGCGTGGAGGAGGGTGAGATCGCCGCGACCGATTCCGTGCGCCTGGTGCGTGACGGCATCGTGGTCTTCAACGGCAAGATCGCCTCGATGCGCCACTACAAGGACGAGGCCAAGAGCCTCAAGAGCGGTTCCGAGGGCGGCATTGGCCTGGAGAACTTCCAGGACATCAAGCCCGGCGACCAGATCGAGGGTTACCGCATCGACCAGGTTGCCCGTACCGAGTAGGGGGTAGCGCTATGAAGCAAACGCAGGCAACCCGCCGTCTGGGCGAGCAGCTTCGCGAGAAGCTTGGTTATATCCTGCTCTTTGAGGTTTCCGATCCGCGTCTCGACCTGGTCACCCTGACCGCGGTCGAGGTCGCGGTGGACCGTTCGTTCGCACGCGTGTACGTGTCGTGCGATGCGAGCCGCTACGATGAGGTCATGGAGGCGCTCGCCAGCGCCAAGGGCCGCATCCGCAGTCTGTTGGCTCGCTCGCTCGATTGGCGCGTCACGCCCGAGCTCGATTTTCGCATCGATCGCTCGACCGATGAGGCCGAGCGCATAACGCGTGCGCTGGAAAACGTTCCGGCCACGCTTGCGATCGAAAAGGACGAGGACGGCTACCCAATTGTGGATGCCGCCCAGGAGGCAGCTTTAGATGACTAATTCCGCCGATCTCGCCTCGTGCGAGTCTGCAGATATTAAACGACGCATCCTCGAGCTTATCGAGGATGCGTCCTCCATTGCGATCTCGGGTCACACCTCTCCCGATGGCGATGCCCTGGGCTCCGTGTTGGGCCTTGGCCTTTCGCTTATGAAGGTGTTTCCCGACAAGGACATCGCCCTGCTGTTGGCAGACGACGATCCCGTTCCGCGTATCTACCGTTTTATGGAGGGTGCCGATCTTCTGGTGCCGGCATCTGCCTACACCGGCAACCCGGACCTGTTCATTTCGGTAGACGTGCCGGTCGTCGAGCGCCTCAATAATTCCGCCGAGGTCCTGCGTCGTTCGGCCCACGTGGCTTGCTTTGATCATCACCCGGCACGCGAGGAGTTTGCCGAGGTCAGCCTCAGGTGTGTCAATGCCGCTGCTTGCGCCATGATCATCGACCGCTTTTTGGACGATTGCGGTATTACCGCAAGCGACAGCATCGCCACCTGCCTGCTGTGCGGCCTGGTTACCGACACCGGTCGTTTTCAGTATCAGAACGCCGATGCCGCAGCATTTCATGCTGCTTCTCGTCTGGTGGCGCACGGTGCCGATCCGGCGCGCGTCGCGCTCGAGGTATACCAGAGCATGCGTGTCGAGTTCTTGCACCTCAAGTCCATCGTCATGGGTCGCATCAAGACGGTCGCGCACGGGCGCGTGGCGTATAGTTACGCCTACGAGAGCGACCTTAAGGACTGCGGCGTCACCTCGGACGAGTGCGACGGCCTGGTCGATGTGGTGCGCGCGGTGATGGGCGTCGAGGTCTGCCTGTTCCTTAAGGGCATCGAGGGCGATACCAAGGTGCGCGGCAACCTGCGCTCCAAGGGCGAACTTGATGTTTCCGAGATTGCGGCCAACTTTGGCGGAGGTGGGCACCACGCTGCTGCCGGCTTTACCAACGCCGGAACGATTTCCGAGACGCTCACCGCGGCACTTCCCATGCTGGCCGAGCTGGTAGGGGAGGATCCCGCTTCGGTGACCGTCGAGCTCTAACTTTTTGGATGGTACATGGCTCGTCGTACACCTTCTCAACTTAATCTGCTGCTCGCCGTCGATAAGCCGGTGGGCTGCACGTCCCACGACGTGGTTTCGCAATGCCGACGCGCCCTCCATGAGCGGCGCGTCGGTCATGCCGGAACGCTCGACCCCATGGCATCGGGTGTCATGGTGGTGGGCGTGGGCCAGGCAACGCGTCTGCTGGGCATGCTCACGCTCGATACCAAAAGCTACGTCGCCGACATCTCGTTTGGCGTCGAGACCAATACCGATGATGCGGAAGGCGAGGCCGTCCGCACAGTGCCCATTGCCGCCGACCTGCGCGATCCGGCCTATGCCCGCGAGCGCCTGTCCGCCATGCTGGGCCCGCAGATGCAGGTGCCTCCGGCGTTTTCGGCCATTTCGGTCAACGGCGTGCGCGCCTATAAGGCTGCGCGTGAGGGCAATGCCGTGTCACTGCCCCCGCGTCCGGTCGAGGTGTACTCAGCCGACCTGATTGCCGTGGGCGGCGAGGACGACGTTTGCGTTTGGACCGTGGCGTTTTCGGTGAGTAAGGGCACCTATATCCGTGCGCTCGCTCGCGATCTGGGTCGTGCCTGCGACAACGCGGCGCATATTTCTGCATTGCGCCGTACGGCCTCCGGTGTTGTTTCCATCGGTGCCTGCCATGCGGTCGAGGAACTTTCTGCCGAGTCCGCTGCCGGCTTTGCCCTGGATCCCGTTGCGGCACTGGGCGCCACGCGCGTCGACTTGCCGGGTGATCTTGCCGACGATCTGCTGTGCGGACGTCGTATTCCTATTGAGCGCGCGCTTGCGAGCTTCGATGCGTCGAAGGCGCCGTTTGCGCTGGTGCTCGATGGCGGGCTCAAGGCGCTTGCCCGTATCGAGGGCGGCCGCTTTGTTATGGAGCATGTCTTTCCGCAGGCGATCGGAGGTGTTCGATGATGCTGGCCTCCCACGAGCTCTCGCGTATTTTTTTCGCGGGCGAGTCGGATGAAGCCTGCATCGTTGCCGCCGATGCGTTTGATGATTGCGCGTGCCTGGGCGCCGCGTCGATCGCCATCGGCGTGTTCGACGGCGTGCATCGGGGGCATCGCGAGCTGATCGACGCGGTCGTTCGCGATGCGCGTGACCACGGCTGCAAGGCGGTCGTGGTCACCTTCGATCCCGACCCGGACGTGGTGGTGAGCCCTACGCCCGCGCAAAAACTGATGACGACGGCCGACCGTCTGCATGCCCTGGCTCTCACCGGGGTCGATGCGGTCGTGGCCGTTCCCTTTACTCCTGCGGTGGCGGCACTCGACCACGTAGGCTTTCTTAAGCTGCTGTCGCGCGTCGTCGATATCCGCTCGATTCGCGTGGGTAGCGACTTTAGGCTGGGCCGCGGCGGTGCCTCGGGCGTTGCCGAGATGAAAGAATGGGGAGCCGAGCGCGACGTTGACGTCTATGGCCACGAGCTGCTGTGCGTCGATGGACAGACGGTCTGCGCTACCCGTATTCGCCAGGAGCTCCGCCAGGGTCATGTTGAGCTTGCCGCCGAGCTGCTCGGCCGCCCGTATATGCTGCGAGGTGTTGTTGCCGGCGGTCGTCACCAGGGCTCCGACATGGGTTTTCCCACGGCAAATATCCAGGTGCCCGATGGCATTCAGGTGCCTGCCGATGGCGTCTACGAGGGCCTGGTGCTGGTCGACGATACCGTGTGGCCTGCTGCCGTCAACGTGGGCCTGCCGCCGACGTATGCCGACGATGCCGCCTCGGCGCATCTCGAGGCCAACTTGATCGGGTATGCGGGCGACCTGTACGGCGCCTCGGTGTCGCTGGCGTTTACGCGCTGGCTGCGCCCATCGAGCGTGTTCGATTCGCTGGACGAGCTTATCGCGAACGTCGAGGGTAATATTGACGATATTCGCCATAACTTGGGTGAGCAGGGGGTGAGCATCTGTGATTAGCGATGAGGAAAAAGACCAGGTACGCGCTGCGTCCGATCTGGTTGCCATCGTGCAGGAAACGGTTGAGCTCAAGCCTCGCGGCCATGAGTTTTGGGGTTGCTGCCCCTTCCATGGCGAAAAGACCCCGTCGTTTCACATTATCCCCGCCACGCAGGTGTGGCACTGCTTTGGCTGTGGCGAGGGTGGCGACGTCTTCACCTACATCATGAAGCGCGAGAACCTGAGCTTTCCCGAGTCGATTCGCTACCTGGCCGACCGTGCCGGCATTGAGCTGCACGATACCGGCTCCCATCGTGAGCGCGGCACCAAGCGCGCCCGCATCTATGACCTGTGTGCCGAGACCGCCCAGTTCTATCACACCATGCTTATGCGTGGTAAGGACAGCCGTCCGCGCGAGTATTTCGCCAGCCGAGGTATGGGTGGCGATGTCTGCCGCCGCTACTGTTTGGGATTTGCGCCGGGCCGCAACACGCTGGTGTCGCATCTGTCGCAGGCGGGTTTTACCCCGCAGGAGATGATTGACGCCAACGTGGCCGTGAGCCGTGGGCGCGGGCAGCTTGCCGACCGTTTTTACGACCGCGTGATGTTTCCCATCTTTGATGAGCAAGGTCATAACATCGCCTTTGGCGGGCGCATTATGGGCGACGGCCAGCCTAAGTACCTCAACACCGCCGAGACGAGCGTGTTCCATAAAAAGCGAAACCTCTACGGCTTTAATTGGGCCAAGGAGTTTATCGTCGCGCAGGATACTGCCATTGTGGTGGAGGGCTATACCGATTGCATCGCCTGCTGGGAGGCGGGGATCAAAAACGTCGTCGCCACGCTGGGCACGGCGCTGACGGAACATCATGTAAAGACGCTCACCCGTTTTGCCAAGCGTATTGTATATATGTTCGATGGCGACGCCGCCGGTCAAAAGGCCGCGCGCCGCGCGATTCAGTTTATCGAGCAGGATTCGATGGACCTGCGCTGCGTGGTGCTTCCCGACGGCAACGACCCCATGGAGTTCATTACCGCGCATGGCGGCGAGGCGCTGCAGGCGCGCATCGATGCCGCCGAGCCCCTCATGGACTTTGTGTACCGCTCGCTGCAGGAGTCGAGCGACATTACCACGCCGGGCGGTCGTGCCAAAGCGCTCGAGGACGCACTGACACTCATCTATCCGCTGCGCGATAGCTACATGATCGATACGTACTTTATCCAGATTGCCGACCTGCTGGGTTTGGATCTGGAGACGGTGCGTTCGAGCTCAGGCCGTGTGTTTCGCGATGTTGCCAAGCGTGAGGACGCCGAGCGTCGTCGCGAGCAGAACTACGAGCGCCAGCGGGCGCAGACCGAGCGCGCAGGCAGCGCAGGCGGTCGGGCGTCTGGTTCGCAGGGGGCGTCTCGCGGCACCTGGGCGTCGGGTGCGACGCCGCCGGTGTCCACACCGGTCGAGGAAGAGCCGTACGACTATGTGCCGCTCGAGGCCTATGGGGCCGCGCCGGTCGAGGTCGTCGACGACATGCCTCCGATCGATGTGCCGGTTGGCATGGATGGCGCGGCGCCGGTTGCCGGTGCAACGGACGCGTCTGCGGCACCGACGATGCCGATCGTGCTGACCGACCTGGAACGAAAGTCTTTGGCGGGGGAGCGCGAGCTGCTGACGATGCTCACGAGCTATCCCGACCTGTTCCGCACGTATGCCGACCGCATCTGCTCGATCGAGTGGGTGGATCCGCGTCACGAGTCCATCGCGTGGGCCGTGCTTGCGACGCCGCCGGGCACCGACCCCACGGCGTGCATGGATGCGGCGCGCGCGGTGTGTCCCGAGGCAGCGTCGCTTGTCAGCGCCGGGCGTATTTCGTCGACGAGCAAGCACCCCACCGAGACGAACATCGTGTTTATGCTCGATACCCTCGAGCTCTACACCATCAAGCGCCGCATGCGCGCCGCACAGGCTAAGCTACGTCAGGACCGGTCGCTCGACGATGAGGCGCGCCGTGTGCTGACGATGCAAGCGATGCAAGATTCTCAGCGCCAGCGCGAGCTCCAAAAGTCGATCGGTGGCGTGGCGGATCCGTTCCGTTTGATCGGTTTGGAGACGGCGGGCGCCGACCAGGCCTAGATGTTGTGGTCAACCAGCGTATTTACGCCTATATCCAGTCTGAATTTTGGGTATAGACGTCAATGTGTGTGCTAAAGTAATGAGTCCTGTGGACTATGAAGGGAGAATCTGTGCCAAAAAAGAGTGAGAGCACGGGTACTGGGCTGGAATCCTACGTTGCAAAGCTCATGGGCAACGGCTCAAACAGGACTTCGGTAACCGAGGACGAGATTCAGGTCGCCCTGAAGGATATCGATGTTACTGATGAGCAGCTCAACGCGGTGTATTCCGCGCTGCGCAACAGCGGCATCCAGATTATCTCCGCGAGCGGAAACGACGACGCCCCCATGGACGTCGACGATGACGATAACGATAGCGATACCGACGATTTCGATGACGACGAGCACGATTCCGGCTCGCTCGACGATCACGAGCTTAAGATGGCCCGCCAGGCCGACGCCGAGATGGGTTCTTCCAAGAGCAAGAAGAAGCGCACCGTGCGCACGTCCCGTTCGCGTTCGCGCGTGCGTGGCATCGATGCCTCCACGGTGATGCTGACCGGCGACCCGGTTCGTATGTACCTTAAGGAGATCGGTAAGGTCGACCTGCTGACCGCCTCCGAAGAGGTCGATCTGGCCATGAAGATCGAGGCCGGTCTCGAGGCCACCGAGAAGCTCGAGGCCGCCGAGGCGGGCGAGATTGAGCTCACCCGCTCCGAGATGCGTCGCCTGACCCGTATCGAGAACGTTGGTCTCGAGGCCAAGCAGGCGCTCATCAGCGCCAACCTGCGTCTGGTCGTCTCCATCGCCAAGCGCTACGTCGGTCGCGGCATGCTGTTCCTGGACCTGATCCAGGAGGGCAACCTCGGCCTGATTCGCGCCGTCGAGAAGTTCGACTACCAGAAGGGCTTTAAGTTCTCCACGTACGCCACGTGGTGGATCCGTCAGGCCATCACGCGTGCTATCGCCGACCAGGCCCGTACCATCCGTATTCCCGTGCACATGGTCGAGACCATCAACAAGCTCGTCCGCGTGCAGCGCCAGCTCCTTCAGGACCTGGGTCGCGACCCGACTCCCGAGGAGATCGGTGCCGAGATGGACATGAGCGCCGACCGCGTCCGCGAGATCCAGAAGATCTCGCAGGAGCCCGTGTCGCTCGAGACCCCCATCGGCGAGGAAGAAGATTCCCAGCTGGGCGACTTCATCGAGGACTCCCAGGCTATCGTTCCGCCCGATGCCGCCAGCTTCTCCATGCTGCAAGAACAGCTCACCCAGGTGCTCGACTCGCTTGCCGATCGTGAGCGCAAGGTTATCGAGCTGCGCTTTGGCCTTGTCGACGGACATCCCCGTACGCTCGAGGAAGTCGGCCGCGAGTTTGGCGTCACGCGTGAGCGCATCCGCCAGATCGAGTCCAAGACCCTGGCCAAGCTCCGCCACCCCAGCCGCTCCAGCAAACTCAAAGACTATATCGAAAGCTAGTCAAGCAAGAAGCGCCCTCAAGCACATCCGCTTGAGGGCGCTTTCATGTAGTCGTTGGGGACGTTCTTAAACGACTAGGTCGGAAAAATTCTCAAAAAAGTTCTTGCCCTAAGCTGATTCGTCCGTATAATAAACTTCGTTGCTTGAGAGCACGCACCTATTCCTCGGTAGCTCAATGGTAGAGCACGCGGCTGTTAACCGCGCTGTTGTAGGTTCGAGTCCTACCCGGGGAGCCAGAATTTTCAGCCCTTTCCGTTGGGCTTTTAAATTCCTCGGTAGCTCAATGGTAGAGCACGCGGCTGTTAACCGCGCTGTTGTAGGTTCGAGTCCTACCCGGGGAGCCAGGTTGTAAAACCCGTCGCTTATGCGGCGGGTTTTTTCTTGCCGCGATAGACTGGCGCGAACGTTGCCATATCAACATTTCGTGTCGAGGATGTAATCCCGTGACCCACCACCTCAACATGGCGCGCTCGTTGTAGAATATTACGATGATTGCTCCCACGACATGGTGCCGCGAGCACCAGATAAGGAGATTCTTGTGTCTGAGACCATTAACGGCAGTCTGAGCGTCTCGAACGACGTTATTGCCGATATTGCCGGTTATGCCGCGATGACGTGCTATGGCGTCGTCGGTATGGCCGAACAGCTCCAGGGCGCCGAGAGCGTGCGCCTGCTTGCCGGTCAGCGCCTCCGCAAGGGCGTGCTTGTCTCCGCCGACGAGAACGGCCTTACGGTCGATCTTCACGTCGTGCTCGAGAACGGCGTCAACATGAAGTCCGTCTGCCACAATCTTTCGAGCTCCGTTGCCTTTACCCTGCAGGAGATCGCCCAGATCGATCCCGCCAGCCTTAAGATCGGCATCCACATCGACGCGCTCAAGAGCCGTCTGAACTAGCATCCGAAAACGGAGATTCAAATACCCATGATTGCAAAGACCATTCGCACCTGTTTTCCGATCGCTGCGGCTGCCGTTTCCGACAAGGCCGAGGAGATCAACAAGCTCAACGTCTTCCCCGTACCCGACGGCGACACCGGCACCAACATGTCGCTCACGCTTGCCTCGGTGACCAAGGAGCTTTCCGCCCTTCCCGCCGATGCCGATATGGAGGCCATCGCCGGCGCCATCACCCACGGATCCCTGATGGGTGCCCGCGGCAACTCCGGCGTCATCACCTCACAGATCCTGCGCGGCGTGGCCGAGGGTCTCGTCTCTGCCGATGAGCCCATCACGTCTGCCAACATCGCCTTCGCCTTCCGTCGCGCCGTCAAGGTCGCCTTCCAGGCCGTCCGCAAGCCCATCGAGGGCACGATTCTCACGGTGCTGCGTGATGTCTCGACCAAGGCCGACGAATGCGAAAAGAAGAAGTTTTCGGCCGAGGACGCGCTCGATGCTATCGTCGTCGAGGCCTACCAGTCCGTCGCCCGCACGCCCGACCTGCTGCCCGTTCTGAAGGAGAACGGAGTGGTAGACTCCGGCGCCTTTGGCTTTGCCATCTTCCTTGAGAACTTTGTTGCCGCCGCTCTTGGCCGCAGCACCGTGGTCGAGGATTTCTCCGCCACGTTTGATTCCGCCGGCTCTGCCCGCGACGCCGCCCTTGATCGCGTTGAGATCGAGGCCAACGACGACTGGGAGGGCTCGGAGTTCCGTTACTGCAACGAGTTCCTCTTTAAGGCCGATGCTCCCTTTGACGAGGATGAGTGCCTGAAGTTTCTGGGCTCTATGGGCGACTGTGAGCTGCTCGTTGGTGCCTATCCCGACTACAAGATCCACGTGCACTCCAACACCCCCAACCTGGTGCTCGAGCACATGCTTCAGCTTGGTCAGATCTATGAGGTCTTTATCCACAACATGGAGATGGAGGCCCACGACCGTACGGCCAAGATTCACGAGGACCAGGAAAAGGCCGCCGAGCCCGCCAAGGCGCTGGGTTTTGTCGCCGTTGCCGCCGGCTCCGGCGAGGCCGATATCCTCAAGTCCCTCGGCGTCGACGTGATCGTCTCGGGTGGCCAGACCATGAACCCCTCGACCGCCGACCTGCTCGGCGCGGTGGACCAGGTCAACGCGACTTCGGTCATTATCCTGCCCAATAACGGCAACATCCGCATGGCTGCTGAGGCCGCCGCCTCTGCCTGCACCGACAAGAAGGTCGCCGTCGTTCCCACCAAGACCGTCCCGCAGGCGTTCTCCGCGCTGTTCGCGGTCCTGCCCGATTCCGAGCTTGAGGACGCCGTCGCTGCCATGGTCGACGCCATCAGCGAGGTTCGCGATGGCGAGGTTACCCGTGCCGTGCGCGATTCCAGCGCCTCTGACGGCTCTCCGATTCACTCCGGTGACGTCATGGGCATCATTGCCGGTTCTATCGACGTGGTCGGCTCCGATGTGAAGCAGGTCACGCTCGACTGCATTAACCGCATGCAGGAGGAAGAGGAGGGCGACGCGCTGACGATTCTGGCCGGCGAGGAGCTGTCCGATGAGGCCTTCCAGGAGATCGTCGACGCCATCGAGGAGGCTCAGCCCGACCTGGAGATCGACGCCCATCGTGGCGAGCAGTCGCTCTATCCCGTGATCTTCTCGATCGAGTAGGCATCTGCCCATGTCCGAGCTGTGCTCCGTGCCGCGCGTCTCGGAGCGCTTTGCCCAGAGCAATGCGCTCGACGAGGATATCGCGCGACTCAAATATGTTTCGGGTAAACGTGAGGAGGCCCTTCGCCGTCTGGGAATTCGGACGGTGGGGGACCTCCTTCTCCATATCCCTCATCGATATCTCGACTTTACGCGCTCCTGGTCCATCGAGATGGCTCCCATCGGGACCGTGTGCACGATTGTCGCCACGGTCGATCGTGTCGTCCAAAAGCAGCCCCGCCCGCGTATGCAGGTGACCGAGGTCTCGCTGGTGGACGAGACTGGCGTGCTGCAAGTGGCCTTTTTCCGTCAGCCCTGGATTGCCCAGCAGTTTAAGCAGGGCGACCGTCTGGCTGTGATGGGCAAGGTCGAGTTTGCCTACGGCTTTAAGCAGATGGCCTCGCCGCATTTCGAAAAGCTCGAGGGCGGGCGTGCCGTGGGTACCATTCTGCCGGTCCATTACGTGAGTGATGGCGTGAGCCAGGCGTGGATGCGCCGCATCGTTAGCGGCGCGCTCGAGGTTGTCGGCAATCCCTTCGATCCGATTCCCGCACGCTTGCGCGTAAAGCGCCGCCTGATGAGCAATGCCCGTGCGCTGCGCTCAATTCACTTTCCCTCGAGTATGGCCGAGCGCGATATCGCGCGCCGCCGCCTTGCCTATGAGGAGTGCCTCTACCTGCAGCTGGCGCTGCGCTTGCGCAACGACGGCGGCTTGGTCGAAGTCGCTCCCTACGCCCACGCCGCGGGCGAGCACCTGGCGGCGCTCAAGGAAGCCCTGCCGTTTTCGCTGAGCGACGAGCAGGAGGCCGCGTTCCAAGACATCCTGCACGACATGTGCGATGGCGGGCGCGTGATGAACCGCCTGCTTCTGGGCGACGTTGGTACCGGCAAGACGGCCGTCGCCGCCTGCGCGCTGGCTGTCGCGGCCGATTCGGGCACTCAGTCCTGCGTTATGGCGCCTACGGGCGTGCTGGCGCGTCAATATGCCGATAAGACCGGCCCCTTGCTCTCGCAGGCTGGCATGTCCTGGGCGCTCCTGACGGGCGCCACGCCGGCGGCCGAGCGCGTGCAGATCCATGCGCAGCTGGAATCGGGCGAGCTCGACGTGCTCTTTGGCACCCATGCGGTCCTATCGGACAATGTGGCGTTTAAGCATCTGTCGCTTGTCGTCATCGACGAGCAGCACCGCTTTGGTGTGGGCCAGCGCAATGCCCTGCGTGCCAAGGGGCCGGGTGCCGACCTGCTCGTCATGACGGCGACGCCCATCCCGCGTACGCTGGCGCTCTCGGTCTACGGCGACCTGGACACGAGCATCATCCGCCATCGACCTGTTCCGGGAGCGGGCGTTACGACACGCGTGCTCACCGAGTCGAGCCGCGACCTTGCCTACGGCGCCATTCGCGAGGCGCATGCAAAAGGTCAGCAGGCATATGTGATCTGCCCGCTTGTGGAGCCGAGCGACTCGGCTGATGAGCTTGAGGATGTCCCTGGTATCGCCCGCGACGACGAGGGCCACGTGACCGTACCCGTGCCGCTGCACGATACGGCAACCGAGTTCGACCGCCTTCGCCTGGCGTTGCCGGGACTTACCATCGAGCGCCTTCACGGCCGCATGCCGGCGGGGGAGAAGGACCGTGTGATCGACGCCTTCAAGCGAGGTGAGATCGATGTGCTCGTATCGACCACGGTGGTCGAGGTAGGCGTCGACGTGCCCAACGCCACCGTCATGGTCATCGAGAACGGCGAGCGCTTTGGATTGGCGGCCCTGCACCAGCTGCGCGGTCGCGTGGGCCGTGGCAGCGTGTCGGGCACCTGCCTGGTCATGACGCACTCCAAGGGCAACGGTGGCGCGTCGGCGGCACAAGACCGTCTCCAGTCGCTCGAAAAGACCTCTGACGGCTTTGCGCTCGCCCAGATGGACCTGCGCCTGCGCCACGAGGGCGAGATCCTGGGCTACCGCCAGCACGGCGGCGTGACCCTGCGCTTTGTGGACCTGGACGCCGACGAGGATCTTATCGAATGGGCCCATTTGGACGCGGTCGAGCTCTTGCGGTATGCTTGCAACCTTGACTCCGTGGCGACGCGCCCCTTGCGCGACGCGGTCGCCATGCGTTATCGACATATCTTTAAGGAGGTCAGCGGAGGATGAGAATCATCGGCGGTGAATGGCGTGGCCGCAAGATCGAAGAGCCGCGTGGGCGCGATGTCACCCGTCCCACGACCGATCGCGTGCGCGAGGCATGCGCGTCCATGGTCATGTCGGCGTTCGACTTCGATCTGGACGAGGTCCGCGTGCTGGACGCCTTTGGCGGCTCCGGCGCCCTGGGAATCGAGATGCTCTCGCGTGGCGCCCGCTCGCTCACCACGTTCGAGATCGATCGCAATGCCGCCCGTCTGATCACCAAGAATATTGAGTCGCTGTGCCGCGACCGCTCGCGTTGGCGTGTCGTTACCGGCGATGTGCTGGCGAGCGCTTCGCGCGGCCGTGTGCCGGGTGGTCCCTTTGACCTGATCTTGCTCGACCCGCCCTATGCCTTTGGCGCCGAGCCGGTCGAGGAGCTGCTGCAAAATCTTTCCCAGCAGGGACTGCTGGCGCCCGGGGCCTTTGCCCTTTTTGAGCATGCCGCAGCCGATGTAGGTGCTCATCCGGCTTGTTTTAAGACCGTGCGAGAGAAGCGCTACGGCATTACCTCGGTTGACTTGCTGCGCTGGGTGGTCGAGGACGAGAACGACCATGCTGACGAGAACGAAAATGACGAGGATGTGCCTTCGGAGGACACCCATGAATGACACCATCAACCGCGTAATCGTCCCGGGCACCTTCGATCCCATCACTTTTGGCCACATTGACGTGATTCGCCGAGCCCGCCGCATCTTTCCCAGCGTGATTGTCGCCGTGGCCGAATCACAGGGTAAAAACGGCGTGGGCACCACCTTTATGCTCGACGAGCGCGTGGCGCTGGCCCGCGAGGCCCTCGGCGATTTGGACGGCATCGAGGTACTGCCTTTCACCGGTCTGCTGGTCGACTTTGCACGTGAACAGGGGGCAGGTGCCGTCGTTAAGGGCCTGCGCGCCATGACCGACTTTGAGTACGAGTTGCAGCAGGCCGACCTCAACTATCGCCTGGATAGCGAGTTGGAGTCCATCTTTGTCATGAGTGCTCCGCAGTACGGCTATATCTCGAGTTCGGTGGTGCGCCAGATCGCGTCGCTTGGCAGCGACGTGTCGACGTTTGTGCCGCCCAACGTGGTCGAAGCGCTCAAACATCGCTTTTCGTGACGTTTTTTATTGCCTGGTGGCATGTGGTAAACTAACACGATGATATGTTACCTATGAAAGGAGACCGGATGCCGGGCGAGAATTTTCCTGGCGACAGGATCGTGAGTCTTGTCGACGAGCTCGAGGGGCTCATCGAAGAGGCTAAGACGCCGTTCGGCAAGAACGCCCAGATGAAGGTTATCGACGCCGACGTCTTCTTTAACATCCTCGATGAGATCCGCATGAGCTATCCCGAGGAGTGGCAGAAGTCCCGCCGTATCCTCAAAGAGCGCGAGGAGCTTATGGCTTCCGCCGCCGCACAGGCCGATTCCATCATTGCCGATGCTCAGCAGCAGGCGCTCACCATTGCCGGTGAGCAGGAGATCGTCCGCTTAGCCCAGCAGCAGGCCGACGACATCCGCGACCGTGCCCAGCAGTACGAGCGCGAGACGCGTTATGCCGCCGAGGATTACGCCGAGCAGGTCTTTACGCACCTCGAGGAGAACCTTAAGAGTCTGACCGGCACCGTCACTCGTTGCCGTCAGCAGCTCAACGAGGGCGCCGCCCAGCAGAACGGTCAGTGGTAATGGCTGAGTTCCCGAGCGTAACCGTCGATCTTTCCGAGCAGCTCGAGTTTCCCGGAGACTCTTATCCGCTGACCGGCAAGGTCGATGTCGCCACCTACACGGTGGGCGAGAAGGAGTACCTGCTGCAGGACGGCATTTCCTACGACGTGGTCTTTACCAACGCCGGTACCGGTGTTCTGCTTTCGGGCATGGTCCGCGCTCACGCCACCGGCGAGTGCGATCGCTGCCTGGAGCCCGCATCGTTTGATATCGCAGGCGAGATCGAGGAGTTCTACCTCTTTAACGAGCCCGAGGACCCCGAGGCCTACGAAGACGGCTATGAGTTGCTGGGCGAGGATCGCATTGTCGATCTGGGCGAGCCCATCAACGACGCGGTCGTCATGGACACGCCGTTCGTTGTCCTGTGCAAGCCCGATTGCCGCGGCCTTTGCCCCACCTGCGGCATCAATCTCAACGTCGAGCAATGTGATTGCGCCGCCAAGGCGGAGGCCGAATGGGCCGCTGCCACGGAAAATCCATTTGCAGCATTGAAGAATCTCAAGCTTGACGAGTAAAACTGTGGTAGTATCGCTACTTGCGCGTAATCGCCACACTGGATAGTTCATAAGGAAGGTCACTATGCCCGTACCTAAACAAAAGCAGGGTCGTATCCGCACCCATACCCGTCGTTCCGCCAACATGAAGATCTCGGCTGCGGCTCAGTCCACGTGCCCCCGTTGCGGCGCTGTTAAGCTCCCGCACCACGTGTGCCCCAGCTGCGGTTTCTACAAGGACCGCGAGGTTATCGTTACCGAGTAACTGTATACTCTGGATACGATGCCGTTCCAACTGGAACCACAATGGCCGGCTCAATGAGTCGGCCATTTTTGTATAAGGAGCATATGAAATGAGTAACGTTCGCGTTTGTGTAGACGTTGTGGGCGGAGACGAGAAGCCCCAGGTTGTCCTCGACGGTATCGAGGCTGCGCTTGCGGCAGATCCCGAGATCGAGGTCTTGGCCGTCGGTCCCGCCGAAATCGTCAACCCCTTTGCCGCAGCGCATGCCCGCGTGGAGGCTCTGGAGGCCCCCGACGTCATCAGCATGGAGGACGATCCCATCCGTGCCGTGATGACTAAGCGCAAGTCCTCGATCGTGCTTGCATGCCGTGCCATTAAGAAGGGCAATGCGGACGCGTTTTTCTCTGCCGGCTCCACCGGCGCCATGACCGCTGCCGCCACGGCCTACGTCACGCCGTTTAGGTATTTGGCAGAGGGCAAGAAGCAGCCGGTCCGTCCGTGCTTGACCAACGCACTGCCCAATCGTGCCGGTGGCCTGACGGTGCTGTGCGATATGGGCGCCAATCCCGATGTCACGGTGGACGATATGGTGCGCTTCGCCCAGATGGGTGCTGCCTATGCCCGCGTGGTTTTGGGCATCGAGCATCCTCGCGTGGGCCTGCTTGCCAACGGCACCGAGGACGAGAAGGGCTCCAACTTTACCAAGTCGTGCTTCCCGGCCATGAAGGCCGCTGTTCCCGGCTTTGTGGGCAACTGCGAGGGCACCGATCTTACGTCGGGTAATTTTGACGTCGTGGTCGCCGATGGCATGTCGGGCAACATCGCGCTCAAGGCCACCGAAGGCGCTGCCAAGTTTTTGTTGCAGGAGCTCAAGGGTGCCTTTATGTCCTCGCTCGGCACCAAGATCGCCGCACTGCTCATCAAAAAGCAGATGCGCGAGATCAAAGCCAAACTTTCGGGCGACGCCAAGGGCGGCGCGATCCTGCTGGGCCTGCGCGGTGTCGTGTTGATCGGCCACGGTGCCACGTCGGTCGAGGCCGTCAAGAACGGTACGCTTGCCGCGGCCCAGGCCGTACGTGCCGGGCTTGTCCAGGACGTTGCCAATTCCATGGACGGTATCGTTTTGTAAGAGCCCCGTTACGTGGCTCAACTTGTACCGTGTGGGGTAGAATCGGAGCCGTATTGCAACGCGGCTCCGATTGCCGTGTTGTGTTGTGTTCCATGACATACGAGAGGAAGCGCTATGGACCGCTCCGAAATCTTCGATAAGATCGCCGAAATTGCCGCTGACGTGCTGGGCGTCGATGTCGCCGACATTAGCGACGAGACCACTTTTGACGATCTCGATGCCGATTCGCTCGAGCGTCTGCAGTTGGTGACGGCCATCGAGGACGAGTTCGACCTCGAAATCGATGACGAGACCCTGCTGTCGCTCAACTCTGTCGCCGACGCCGTCGACGCGATCGAAAACGCCAAGGAGGCCTAAGTCTTGGCTTTGTCTGAACGACTCACGCGTGCCCAGGAGATCCTGGGCCATGAGTTCAATAACAAGGTGCTGCTGCGCGCGGCGCTCACGCATCCCTCGGCCGTCGAGGGCCTGCCGGTCTCTGCCAGCTATGAGCGCCTTGAATTTTTGGGCGATTCCATTTTGGGCGCCGTGGTGGCCCGTTCGCTCTTTGAGTCCTATCCCGAGTTTGACGAGGGCAAGCTCACACGCCTGAAGGTGTCCCTTGTTTCGGGCGCCACGCTGTCCGAGGTGTCGCACGAGCTGGGTATCGACGACATCATCATCTTTGGCGCCTCCGAGACCGGTACCGGCGCGCGCGGCCTGCACTCGGCGCTTGAGAACGTTTACGAGTCGCTCGTGGGCGCGTTGTATCTGGATGCCGGTTGGGATGCGGCGGCGGAGTTCATCCACCGTACGCTTAAGCCGCACCTGGCCACCGAGCGTGCCGAGCACCCCGCGAACCCCAAGTCGTTCTTGCAGGAGTGCGTGCAGGCAGACGGCCACGAGCCTCCCGCGTATAAGCTGGTCGGCTCCGAGGGCCCCGCACATGCGCCCACCTTTACCGCTGTGGTGCTCATCGACGGTATTCGCCAGGGCCGCGGCACCGGTTCCTCCAAGAAGGAGGCCGAGGGGGCCGCTGCACTCGAGGCGCTCGACCGCATGGGCTACACCACCAACGGCGTGATTCTTAACAAGAAGCCTGTTTAAGCGAGGAACCGTGTATCTCAAGTCCCTCACGCTCAAAGGGTTCAAGTCGTTTGCCGACCGCGCCCATATGTCATTTGAGCCGGGCCTGACCGTCATCGTCGGTCCCAACGGCTCGGGAAAATCGAACATCTCCGACTCGATTCTGTGGGTCCTGGGCGAGCAGAGTGCCAAGCAGCTGCGCGGCCAGGCCATGGAGGACGTCATCTTCTCGGGCTCGTCGGCGCGCAAGCCGGTGGGTGTCGCCGAGGTCACGCTGGTGCTCGATAACTCGGACCATATGCTGCCCGTCGACTTTGACGAGGTCGCCATTACCCGTCGCATGTACCGCTCGGGCGAAAGCGAGTACCTCATCAACTCGAGCCCGTGCCGCCTGATGGACATTCAGGACATCCTGCACGATTCGGGCCTGGGCAAGGATACGCATTCCATCATCAGCCAGGGCAAGCTCGATGCCATTTTGCAGAGCCGCCCCGAGGAGCGCCGCGCCCTTATTGAGGAGGCTGCCGGCATCTCCAAGCACAAGCGCCGCAAGGAGCGTGCGCTCAAAAAGATTAAATCGATGGACGAGCACCTGACCCGTGCCCGCGACATCAATAAGGAGATCGCCCGCCAGCTGCGGCCGCTGGAGCGTCAGGTCGATCGCGCGCGCAAGTACAAAGAGCTGTCCTCGCGTGCGAACGAGCTTACGCAGATGCTGGCCGTCGACGAGCTTCGTTCGCTGCAGTCGCAGTGGAACGACCTGGAGAGCCGCTCCAAGGAGGGCGCTGCCGAGCTTGAGCTTGCGCAATACCGCTTGGGCGAAAAAGAGCGCGAGCTCGAGAAGCTCCAAGTCATGCTCGAGGAAAAGGGCCTGTTTGTGGGTGATCTGGGCGAGCAGCGCCGTCATATGCAAGACGTGGTCGGCCGCATCAACTCCGACATGCGCCTACTCGAGGAAAAGGGCCACAACATGGTGTCGCGCCTGTCCGACATGCGCGGCCAGATCTCGAGCTCCGAGCATCAGCGTCGTCGCGTGGTCGAGGAGCTCGAGGATGCGCGTGCCCAGCTTGAGGAAGTGACCGGTGCGCACATGCAGGCCCAGGACGACGTTGATGCCGCCGGTCCTGCCGCCGCCCAGCTCCACGAGCGTCGCGTGGCGCTCGACAATCAGATTTCGCAGCTCACTCGCGAGCAGCGCGATGTGCAGCGTGTGGCCGATAACGCCGCGCTCGAGCTCGCCAAGGTGAAGGACTCGCTGAGCAACGCCGAGGTCGAGGACAACATGTACGCCTCGCGCCTGGAGCAGATCGACGAGCAGCTCGAGGAG
Organism: uncultured Collinsella sp.; assembly: GCA_900542085.1. Taxonomy (GTDB): domain Bacteria; phylum Actinomycetota; class Coriobacteriia; order Coriobacteriales; family Coriobacteriaceae; genus Collinsella. The sequence continues at coordinate 43,953 of UQMK01000006.1, read as the reverse complement.
GTCACGGCCTCGCTCGAGAGCCGTCGCGACCGCGCTGAGGAACTTGACGGTGCGCTCGATCAGGCTCGCCAGGCCCAGATTGATGCTCGCGAGGCCACCGAGGTCGCCCGTGCGGCGTTGAAGGACTTGCGTAATCGTGAGAGTGAGGCGCGCAACAAACTTTCCGAGGTGCGCTCGGAGCTTGCCAGCCAAAAGAAGCTCGATGCCCGCATGGCCGACAGCTCGCCGCTGGTGAGCCGTCTGATGGGTGCGATGGGCGATGATGTCTCGGGTCGTCTGGGCGACGTGCTCGAGGCTCCTCGTGAGCTCGAGGGCCTGGTCGAGCAGCTGCTTGCTGGCGATATCGATGCCTTGCTGTTTGATGACGCCGCCACGCTTGAGCGTGCCGGTCGTGCGGCTCTGGACCAAAAGAAGGCCTCGGGCGAGGCGCTGCTGGTGGGTCGCGGCGTGAGCGGCTCTGCTGCTGCCAAGGGCGCTGCCGGTTCTCGTTTGGTCGACCGTCTGTCCGTGCGTTCCGGGTATGGCCCGGTTGTCGAGGCCCTGCTCGGCGGCTATTACGTGGTCGATGACTTGGCTGCCGCGCTGGCAGCACCAGTCGTTGACGGTGTGACCTATGTGACGCCCGATGGCGCCCGCGTGAGCTGTGGCGGCCTGGTGCGCGTGGGACTCGATGCCGGCGAGGCTTCGGGTGCCCTGGAGCGCAAGCGTCGCATTCGCGAGCTGGAGGGCCTTGAGCCCGATTTGGCTGCCGTGTTTGAGCATGTGTCGGATCAGGTCGTCGAGGCTAATGCGGCCGTCGAGGAGGCGCGTGCCGCCGAGGGCGATGCCGCCGGCGAGATCGCCCGTCTTGAGGGAGAGCGCCGCTCGCTGCTTTCCGAGATCGGCCGCTTGGAGCAAAGCGCCAACAACGCCGAGGTCGAGCGCGTGCGCATCTCCAAGCGCCGCGAGCAGGCCGCCGAGGCCGTTCGCGCTGCGCGCCCGCGCGTTGACGAGCTCACCCGTTCGCGTGACGAGGCCCGCGCGCAGGCAAGCGACCTGGGTCTCCAGATTGCCGAAGCCAACGACGAGCTCGATCGCGTGCGTCGTGACGATTCCGAGGCAGCCGGCAAGCTCGCCGATGCCAAGGTCCGCCTGGCTCAGACGAGCGAGCGTCTGCGTTCGCTGAAGGGCCGCGTGCCCGACCTGGAGCATCGTCTGGAGGGCATCGACCGCCGTATCCGCGGAACACGCCAGGCTTCGCGCTCGCTCGAGTTGCTGCGTCTGCGCGTCGACCCCATGCACGAGCGCTATTCGGCCCTGCTGGAGCGCGCGTCGGATTGGGCCGCGCGTCTGCGTGACCAGGCTTCGCTCGAGGAGGCGGACTCGGCCTCGCTTAAGAAGACCATCGAAGACGCCAAGGCTGAGGTCGCTCGTGCCAAGGAGCGGGTTGATGCCGCCACGGCGACGCAAAATGAGTTCAAGGTCTCCCGCGGCAAGCTCGAGGTGCAGGTGGAGGCGGCCATCAAGGCCATTACCGCCGATGGCACCACGGTGCTCGAGGAAGCGCTCATGCTTCCTGCGCCTACCGACCGCGACGCCGCCGAGCGCGAGCTCAACCAGCTCGTGCGCCAGATCAACAACCTGGGCCCTGTGAACCAGGTTGCCATGGAGGAGTACGAGCAGCTCAAGCGCCGCGCCGATTACATCGAGGAGCAGCTGGCCGATCTGGAGAGCGCGCGCAAGGCGCTCACCAAGATCACCGTGGCCATCGACCGCAAGATGCGTAAGGCCTTCCTGGTGACCTTCGAGAAGGTCGATGCGAACTTCCGCGAGATCTTTGCCATGCTGTTCCCGGGTGGCCAGGCACATCTGGAGATGACCGACCCTGAGCATCCGGCCGAGACGGGCATCGAGGTCGTGGCGCAGCCGCGTGGCAAGCGCATCACCAAGATGATGCTCATGTCGGGCGGCGAGAAGAGCCTGACGGCGCTCGCCCTGCTCTTTGCCGTGTATCGCACGCGTACGGTGCCGTTCTATGTGCTGGACGAGGTCGAGGCGGCACTCGACGACGCCAACCTGTCCAAGCTCATCGGCGCGCTCGACGTGTTGCGTTCCGATACGCAGCTCTTGGTTATCTCGCACCAGCGCCGTACTATGGAGGACGCTGACGTCCTCTACGGCGTCTCGATGCAAGCCGACGGCGTCAGCCGCGTCGTCTCGCAAAAACTCGATCGCGAAACCGGAAAGGTCGTGAATGCATAATGGGATTCTTCGATGCTCTCTCGCGCGGACTTGAGCGCAGCCGCGAGGCCCTCAACGAGGTCTTTTATTTTGGCGGCGAGGTCGACGAGGGTTTTTGGGAGGACCTAGAGGACACTCTCGTCATGGGTGACATGGGTGCCGAGGTCGCGATTAAGGTGTCCGATGACCTGCGCGATGCCGCGGCCAAGAAGAACCTCAAGACCGCCTCGCAACTCCGTCGCGCCCTGGCCGAGCAGCTCGAGCAACATTTTGTGCCCGCCGAGCGAGATCCGTTCGCCGACACGCCGAGCTGCGTGCTGTTTGTGGGCATTAACGGTGCCGGCAAGACCACCACGGTCGGCAAGATTGCGAGCGCCATGGCTGCCCGCGGCAAGAATGTCGTGATTGGCTCGGCCGATACCTTCCGCGCCGCCGCCATCGAGCAACTCGATGTGTGGGGCCAGCGCGCCGGTGTCCCCGTCATCAAGCGCGACCGCGGCTCCGACCCGGCAAGCGTTTGCTACGACGTGCTCGACGAGGCCGACAAGCGCGGCAGCGACCTGGTGCTTATCGACACCGCCGGTCGTCTGCACACGAGCCCCGAGCTCATGCGCGAGCTTGCCAAGGTGGTCAATGTGACGCGTAAGCGCGCCGCCAATATGGCCGCCGGCCCCATGCCCGTCTCGGTCGTACTCGTAATCGATGCCGCGACAGGCCAAAACGGTCTGAACCAGGCGCTTGAGTTTAACGAGGCGTTGGGTCTGGACGGTATTATCATGACAAAGTTGGACGGCACGGCTAAGGGTGGCATCGCCATGGCCGTGGCCGAGAAGCTCAAGCTCCCAATCCTGCGCATCGGCGTGGGCGAGCAGGTCGATGACCTGCAAGAGTTCAATGCCAAAGATTTCTGCCGCGCCCTGGTGGGCGAGTCCAATTAAGGAGTGACTAGTGTTTGATTCTCTGAGCGATCGCCTCAACGACACATTTGACCGCCTGCGCGGCAAGGGTAAATTGACCGAGGCCGATATTACCTCGGCCATGCGAGACATTCGCATGGCGCTGCTCGAGGCCGACGTCAACTTCAAGGTCGTCAAGGAGTTCGTCGCTAAGACCAAGGAGCGCTGCATGACCGCTGAGGTCATGGAGTCGCTGTCGCCGGCGCAAAACGTCGTCAAGATCGTGCTCGACGAGCTCACCGAGATGCTCGGTTCCACTGAGAGCAAGCTCGTCTTTAGCAACCGCATTCCCAATGTCATCATGCTCGTCGGCCTGCAGGGCTCCGGTAAGACCACGGCTGCCGTAAAGCTGGCCTACCTGCTCAAGAAGCAGGGCCGCTCGCCGCTGCTCGCCGCGTGCGATGTCTACCGTCCCGCCGCTGCCGACCAGCTGGCCACGCTCGGCGGAGAGATCGGCGTGCCGGTCTTCCGCGGTGACGGCGAGCATCCGGTCGACATCGCCAAGGGCGCCATCCAGGAGGCCGTCGACCACCTGCGCGACGTGGTCATCGTCGATACCGCCGGTCGTCTGCAGATCGACGAGCAGATGATGCAGGAGGCCGTGGACATCAAGAAGGCCGTCAAGCCCGATCAGGTGCTGATGGTCGTCGATGCCATGACCGGTCAGGATATCGTCAACGTCGTCTCGACCTTCGCCGAGCGTACCGATTTTGACGGCGTGATCATCTCCAAGCTCGATGGCGACGCCCGTGGCGGCGGCGCGCTTTCCGTGCGCCAGGTGACCGGCAAGCCCATTAAGTTCGTGAGCATGGGCGAGAAGCCCGATTCGCTGGAGCCGTTCTACCCCGACCGCATGGCCAAGCGCATTTTAGGCATGGGCGACGTCGTCGGTATTATCGAGAAGGCCCAGGAGGCGGCCGACGCCGAGCAGCTCGAGGCTGCCGAGCGTATGCTGCGCGAGGGCTTTACCATGAACGACATGCTCGACCAGATGAAGGCCGTTAAGAAGATGGGCGGCATGAAGGGCATTCTGGGCATGCTCCCCGGTGGTCAGCGCGCGCTCAACCAGATGGGCGGCAACCTGGATGAGGGCATCTTCGACAAGAACGAGGCCATCATCATGTCTATGACCAAGGAGGAACGCCTTCGTCCCTCTATCATTAACGGCCAGCGTCGCGCCCGTATCGCCAAGGGCGCCGGCGTGACCCCCACCGAGGTGAATAGCCTTATGAAGCAGTGGGGCGAGATGAACAAGATGATGGGCCGCATGCGCACGATGGCCAATCAGGCGCAGGCCGGTGGCAAGAAGGGCAAAAAGGGTAAGAAGGGCAAAAAGATGCGCATGCCCAATATTCCCGGTCTGGATGCCATGGGTCTGGGCGGCATGGGCGGCCTGGGAACGGGCGGTCCTAAGTCGGATATGGACCTGCTGCGCCAGATGGAAGCTCAGATGCGCAATAAGAAATAGCGACTGGTTGAGTCGTGTATGGCGAAGGCCGCCTGGATGGTACTCCAGGCGGCCTTCGCCGTTTGTTCGCAGGTTGTCACACACGTGGAAGCGTGCTTGCGCCAGGGCACGTGCCGCTAGTGGCAGCCGCAGCTCTCGTGCCTGTCGTGGTCGTGATGGCCGTGGCAGCCGCAGGACTCGCCGTGCTCATGGGCGTGCTCGTGGTCGTGGCCATGGCAGTCGCAGGTGGCCTCGCCGGTCTGAGCGAGCGTGCCTGCAATGAGGGCCTCGACGCAGGCGTCGCAGCTGCCCTGGGCGCCCGCATAGACCGTGATGCCGGCCTGGGTGAGCGCGTTGATGGCACCGCCGCCGATGCCGCCGCAGATGAGCGTGTCAACGCCACCGTTGGCGAGCAGGCCCGCCAAGGCGCCGTGGCCGGTGCCACCGGTGCCCACGACCTGCTCGTTGAGCACCTTGCCATCCTGGACGTCGTAGATCTTGAACTGTTCGCTGCGGCCAAAGTGCATAAAGATGTTGCCGTTGTCGTACGTCGTTGCCACCCTCATGGTGCCGACCTCCTTTGCTGGCCATGCGGCCGTCGTCGTGGTGATGGGGGAGTATGCGATATTGCCGCCCTCGATACTGAGCGCCCGTCCGTTGACCAGCGCGTTTGCCACCTTGCGATGCGCGCGGCTGCAGATTGACGCCACCGTGGCGCGGGCAATGGCCATGTACTGGGCGACTTTCTCCTGATTGAGGCCTTCCAGGTCGCATAGGCGCAGGACCTCGAGTTCGTCGACCGTCATGTCGATGGCATCTCCGCTGGCAAGGCCGTCGGGGGTAAAACCGCGATATTCGGGGATGATCCCAACGCGGCGTAATTTTTCTCGTCTTCCTGCCATTCACTCTCCTAATCTGACATATGTCAACAATAGAATATCGAACGTGCGGATATGCGCAAGGAATTTCTGGCATATGTCAGAAAATGAGGGCTTATGTTTGGGCTGTGGGGTCGCGTGCGCCTGGGCTACAATGAATTTCGCTTATAGGCGACTGACAGGAGGGTCAATGAGCAAGGCTGATCAACAGTTTGTAACCATGTGCCGCGATATCTTGGACCATGGCACCACCACCGAGGGCCAAAAGGTCCGACCGGTGTGGGAGGACGGCACCCCTGCCTATACCATTAAAAACTTTGGCGTTACGGCTCGCTACGACCTGCGTGAGGAGTTCCCCGCGCTCACACTGCGTCGCACGGCGCTTAAGTCTGCCATGGACGAGATCTTGTGGATCTATCAAAAGAAGTCAAATAACGTCCATGACCTTAACAGCCATATTTGGGACGAGTGGGCCGACGAGACTGGCTCCATCGGCAAGGCCTACGGGTACCAGATTGGGCAGAAAAGCCATTATGCCGAGGGTGACTTTGACCAGATGGACCGCGTGCTGTACGACCTTAAGAACACGCCGTACAGCCGCCGCATTATGACCAACACCTACGTGTTTAGCGACCTGTCCGAGATGCACCTGTATCCGTGCGCTTACAGCGTGACCTATAACGTGACGCAGCGCCCGCAGGACGATAAGCCCACACTCAACATGATTCTCAACCAGCGTAGCCAAGATATTTTGGCCGCCAACAACTGGAATGTGTGCCAGTACGCCATTTTGCTGATGATGGTCGCGCAGTCGGTCGATATGATTCCCGGCGAGCTGCTGCATGTGATTGCCGATGCCCACATTTACGACCGTCATGTCGATATCGTCCGTGAACTTATCGAGCGTCCGCAGTTTGCGGCGCCTAAGGTAACACTTAACCCCGATGTGCACGATTTCTATGCGTTTACGACCGACGACCTGATCGTCGAGGGCTATGAGCACGGCCCGCAGGTCAAGAACATTCCCATTGCGGTGTAGGTGGCGCTCATGACGTGTAAGCTTTCTGCCATTGTCGCCGTGTGTGACGATTGGGGCATTGGGTGCGAGGGCGACATGGTGGTGTCCAATCGCGCCGACATGCGCCATTTTGTGGCCTGCACCAAGGGTTGCCCGGTCATCATGGGGCGCAAGACGCTGCTGAGTTTTCCCGGTGGGCGTCCGCTCAAGAACCGTCGCAATATCGTGCTTACCCGCGACGAGAGCTTTGCCCCCGAGGGCGTCGACGTGGTGCATAGCATCGACGAGGCGCTCGCTGCGGTTGCCGATGAGCCCGTTGCGTGGGTGATCGGCGGCGGCGATGTCTATCGGCAGTTTTTGCCGTATTGCGCCGAGGCCGAGGTCACGCACAACCACTGCGTCCATCCCGTGGATACGTATTTTCCCAATTTGGATGCCTATCCTACGTGGGAAGTTGCGCGGCGCGAAGGGGTTGCCACGATTGCCTCGGGCGAGGGCGACGAGGGTGTCGATTATGAGTTCGTGACGTATCGTCGCGTTAAGGCGTAAATCGTCTGGCGTGAACGGTATCATCGGGTTGATTGAATGCATGGGGCGGCGCTTCGCGTCGCCTCGTTTGGTATAGATGTGCTGTAAAGAAGGGTGCGGGCTGGCTGCTATGACTGATGCCGTTGAGGTACTGCGAATCGATTCGCTTACGGATGAGCGGCTCGACGCCTACGTGCGACTGACCGAGCGCGAGCTGCGCTGCGTGCTGGAGCCGCAAAAGGGCATCTTTATCGCCGAGAGTGCCAAGGTTATCGAGCGCGCGGTGCGTGCCGGATACGAGCCGGTGAGCTTTCTTTTGGGTGAGCGCTGGCTCGATCAGATGATGCCGCTGTTTGAGCGCCTGGTTGCGCGCGAGGGCGCAGGTCCGGTTCCTGTGTTCGTGGCCTCCATGGAGCTCATGGAGCAGTTGACGGGCTTTAACGTGACGCGCGGTGCGCTCGCGGCGTTCCGTCGCCCGCGCCAGATTCCGGTTGATGAGTTCTTGGGCGGCGTCGTCGAGGCGGCGGGTGAGCGCCCGGTGCGCGTATGCGTGCTCGAGGGCATTGTCGACCACACCAACGTCGGCGCGATTTTCCGCTCGGCCGCCGCGCTCAATGTCGACGGCATTCTGGTGAGCCCTACGTGCTGTGACCCGCTGTACCGTCGCTCGGCCCGCGTTAGCATGGGCACGGTGTTTCAAGTGCCGTGGACGCGCATTGGCAGTGAGGCGCGCGTGTGGCCGCATGACGGCCTGGCGGCGCTGCACGATGCCGGTTTTTCCTGTGCCGCCATGGCGTTGACGGACGATTCGGTGTCGTTGGACGATCCCGCGCTACAGGAGATTGATCGCCTGGCAATCTTTATGGGCACCGAGGGTGCCGGCCTGGGCGCCAAGACCATCGCGGGTTGTGACCGGGCCGTGCGCATTCCGATGGCGCATGGGGTCGATTCGCTCAACGTGGCCGCGGCAAGTGCTGTCGCCTTTTGGCAGCTGTGCCCGCATGTGAGCAACGAGTACCACTACCAGCCGGGGCTGTATCACTAGCGGGGTGCTCTCGAGCTTTGCCGCCAAGGGCGTTTCTGCTGTCTTCGGTTGGTGTTAAGCTGATAATGGCTTTGCCGTTCAATTGATGTTTTGTTGTATGACGTGCGCTTTTGGGGAGGGCGTGTGGCTAAGAAATCTACGGCTATCGATGTAACGCAGGGTGTTATTTGGCAGCAGCTGCTTTCGCTGTGCGTTCCCATCTTTTTTAGTTCGTTTTTTCAGCAGGCCTACACGCTCATCGGTACGTATATCGTCGGCCAGTTTGGCGGCAAACTCGCACTGGGTGGCATTCAAGCCACGATGGTGCTTACCGAGCTCTGCATTGGCTTTTGCGTTGGTGTTGGCGCCGGCTGCGCGGTCATTACCGGTCAGTATTTTGGCCAGCACGATGATGAGCGGCTGAGTCGTTCGGTCCATACGGCCATGACGCTCGCGTTGGTGGGCGGTATCGTTTTCTCGATTCTTGGCATAGTGTTCGTTGAGCCCATGCTGGTGCTTATGAACACGCCGCATGAACTATTGGCCGAGGGCGTGGCATATGCTCGTTGCTATTTTGCCGCCATGGTTGCGGCGCTGCTGCTCAATATGGGAACGGCACTGCTGCGCGCCGTGGGCGACACGCGCGGGCCTGCTGTGATTATCGCTTCCGGCTGCCTTGTTAATGCGGTGCTGGATGTCATCTTCGTTGCCGTGCTTCATATGGAGGCTCTGGGCTGCGGTATCGCGGTGGCACTGACCATTTGCTCTAACGCCACGATGATCGTGATTCGTATGATGCACGCACCGGGTGCGTGGCGGCTTTCACTGTCCAAACTCGGCATTGATCCTGGCATTTGCAAGAGCATGATCTCGTGTGGTCTGCCGCTTGGCTTTCAGTCTGCTGCGTATTCGATTTCCAACGTTTTGATTCAGGTGTCGGTCAATTCGTTTGGTGCCGATGTCACCACGGCGTGGGGTCTTTCGGGCCGCTTGGATGGCATCGTCTGGATGGTTACCGAGGCGCTTGGCGTGTCGATCACCACGTTCTCGGCACAGAACTTTGGCGCGCGCAACTACGAGCGCATGCGCAAGGGCTACCATACGTCGCTCGTGCTGTCGTTTATGCTCATTGGCGGCCTGTCTGCCGTGCTGCTGGTATTCTCGGGTCCGTTGTCGCGTCTGTTTGTCGACGATGCTTCGATTTCGGCGTATACCACGACGATTCTTCATTTCATTGCGCCGTTCTACGCGATTTTCTCGATTATCGAGAACGCGTCGGGCTCCATTCGTGGTGCCGGCGTGAGCTTGCAGCCCATGCTGCTCACGATTTTTGGCACCGTCGTGCTCAGGGTGATCTGGGTGTTTGCGATTATGCCGTTCGATCCGTCGCTTGAGCACCTGCTGCTGGTCTACCCTGTAACCTGGCTCATCACCGCCACGATGTTCACCATCTACCACCATAGCGGCAACTGGCTCGGCCGCGCCACCGCCTAATGATCCGTATGAGACGGAGGAAAACGGATCATTTCTCTCCGTCTTGATGTCGATGGTCCGTTTTCCTCCGTCCCCTTTGGATCAATTAGTATTCGATGCCTTGACGGGCTAGGAGGCCTTCGTCGAAGTAGTGTTTGACGGGGCGCATTTCGGTGACTAGGTCGGCGAGGTCCGCGAGAGGCAGCAGCCCGCGGCCGGTGAGCACGAGCTCCGTGGTGGCAGGCTTCAGCGCGATCAGTCCCTCCACATCCTCGCGCGTCACGAATCCGCGGCGCATCGCTTCGCCGAGTTCGTCCAAAATCAGAACGTCGACCTGTGATATCTGCTCGCGTGCGAGCTCCATGATCTGCTCGGCGCAGGCCTCGGGTGTGTCGCGATCGGCCTGTACAATGCGCAGTCCCAGGCGCGGCGCGGTGTCGTGCTCGGCGCAGTGCAGCTTCTTGGCAAACTGCAGCATGAGTACGTCGAGCCCATAACCTTTGGCGCGCATCGCCAATCCCAGCGCAGCCGTGGTTTTGCCCTTGCCGTCGCCCGTATAGATCTGAACCTTGCCGACTTCAAGTGATGCCATCTCTGTCCTTTCGTGCCCGGCGTCGGTTTATCGCCGTCCGGGTTGGGTATTCTAGTTAGCATTATCAACCCCAGTAGATGGAGTTCAAGCAGATGGAGATGGATGACAACAAACGTAGACGGAATATGATCCTCTACGTGCTCATCGCCTTCGTCGTCTACCTCGTGCTCTCGACCGTTCTGTTCCCCAACATCGGTCACACGCAGCAGATTACGAAGACCGATTACTCGACGTTTGTCAAAGCGCTCGATAAGAAGAGCGTTGACAAGGTTGAGTACAACACGGACGATTACACGATTTATTACACCAAGAAGGGCGAGGACGAGAACATCGCCTACAAGACGACCGGTGTGCCGAATGATGCGGGCTTTACCGATCGCGTGCTTGAATCTGGTGCCTCGCTTGAGTCGGTCGTTCCCGATAAGAACTCGGGTCTGATGACCTACTACCTGCTCACCCTCATTCTTCCCATGGCGATTTTCTTCCTCATCGGCTGGTGGCTCAACCGCCGTATGAAGAAGGCCATGGGCGAAGACGGTCCGTCGATGAACTTTGGCGGTGGTGGCTTTGGCGGCGGCGGACTGGGTAAGTCCGGCGCTCGCGTTATCGCCTCCAAAGATGTGGGCGTGACCTTTAAGGATGTTGCAGGCCAGGAAGAGGCCAAGGAATCCCTTAAGGAGGTCGTCGACTTTCTGGAGAAGCCGCAGCGCTACGAGGAAATTGGCGCCAAGCTGCCGCGCGGTGCCCTCCTTGTCGGCCCTCCGGGTACCGGTAAAACCCTGCTCGCCAAGGCCGTTGCCGGTGAGGCGGGCGTTCCGTTCTTTAGCATTTCGGGTTCTGAGTTCGTCGAGATGTTCGTCGGCCGCGGTGCCGCCAAGGTTCGTGACCTGTTTAAGCAGGCCAAGGAAAAGGCCCCGTGTATCGTCTTTATCGATGAGATCGATACCATCGGCAAGAAGCGCGATGGCGGCGGCTTTAGTGGCAACGACGAGCGCGAGCAGACGCTCAACCAGCTGCTGACCGAGATGGACGGCTTCGATAACCACAAGGGCATCGTCGTCCTCGCTGCGACCAACCGTCCCGACAGCCTCGATCCCGCCCTGCTGCGCCCCGGTCGTTTTGACCGCCGCATTCCCGTTGAGCTGCCCGACCTGACTGGCCGCAAGAACATCCTCGAGCTGCATGCCAAGAGCGTGAAGACGCAGCCGCCGATCGACCTGACCGCTATTGCCCGCGCCACGCCCGGTGCCTCGGGCGCCGACCTTGCCAATATCATCAACGAGGGTGCCCTGCGCGCTGTTCGCGAAGGCCGCAAGCGCGCGACCCAGGACGACTTCGAGGAGTCGGTGGAGGTCGTCATTGCCGGCCAGCAGCGTAAGTCCACGGTGCTTTCCGACCACGAGAAGCAGGTCGTTTCCTACCACGAGATCGGTCATGCCATCGTCGCTGCCCGCCAAAAGGGTTCCGCGCCGGTTACCAAGATCACCATCGTGCCGCGCACGAGCGGCGCTCTGGGCTACACCATGCAGGTCGAGGAGGACGAGCGCTTCCTGACCACGCGCCAGGAGGTCCTGGACAAGCTTGCGGTCTACTGCGGTGGCCGTGCAGCCGAGGAGCTCATCTTTGGCGAGATGACGACCGGCGCCGCCAACGATATCGAGCAGGCAACCAAGCTCGCCCGCAACATGGTGACGCGCTTTGGTATGTCCGATGAGTTTGGCATGATGGCACTCGGTACCGTCCAGAACGCGTACCTCAACCAGGACACGTCGCTCACCTGCGCCCCCGGTACGGCCGAGCGCGTGGACGCGATTGTCGCCAAGCTGATCGAGGATGCGCACGACCGCGCCCTGCAGATCCTGAAGGAGAACAAGTTCAAGCTCCACGAGCTGGCTCGTTATCTGTACAAGAAGGAGACGATCACCGGCGAGGAGTTTATGAACCTCCTCACGCGCGAAAATCCGCTGATGCCTAAGCAGCAATAGCGTTGCGTTCGGGACAGTAAATATCGACGCCCCATTTGAGTGCCTATCTCAAATGGGGCGTTTTGCTTGAGAGGGATGCATATGAAGATCGTGGTGAGTGCCTGTTTGATGGGCGAGAGCTGCAAGTATAACGGGCTCGACAACTACCATCGCGAGCTGGTCGAGGCCTGCGAGCGTACGGGGACCGAGGTCCTCTTGGTGTGCCCTGAGGTCTTTGGGGGCCTGCCCACGCCGCGCAAGCCGTCCGAGATTGTGAACGGCGAGGTTCGTACCTGCGAGGGCGTGTCCGTTGACCGGGAATTCCGCCTGGGCGCTCAACGTGCGCTCGATATGTGTGAGCAGGCGGGTGGGCCGTCCGAGATTTCCGCGTGCATTTTGCAGGATCGTAGTCCGTCGTGCGGCGTGGGCCATATCTACGACGGATCCTTCAGCGGCACGCTCACAACGGGTAACGGTGTCTTCGTTGACCTGCTCCTGCGCCACGGCTACCGCGTGATCCCGGCAAGCGAATTCGACTCGAGCATGTTACAGCAATAAAAAACCGCCACAAAGGAACTGTCCCCTTTGTGGCGGTTTTGGCCGGTTAGGCCAGGATAGAGTGGCCGTAGGCGTTGGCGGCCTTGATGGCGGCGGCGAACTTTTCGTCAGTGAAGGGCTCAGGGTTGCCCTGCTTCCACTCGTTGGTGGCGTGCGCGTATTCGCACAGGGCAGGGATGTCGGCCTCGGAAAGCCCGACCTGCTCAAGCGTCACGGGCAGGCCCATCTGCTTGTTAAAGGCGGCGTAGCGCACAAGGTTCTCGGTATCGCCCGTATAGGCAAACAGGACGAGCACGCCCAGGCTTACGACTTCGCCGTGCAGGTAGGTGCCCTCACGTGGAATGCTGCAGGTGGCGTTGTAGAACGCGTGCGCCACGCTCGAGTTGTAGTAGTAATCGTTCTGGTTGGTCAGGTTCGAGACATAGCCCGTGTTGACCACGATGTCGAGCGCGATCTGCTTGACGGCCTCGGTCGACAGGTCCTGGCGCACGTCCTCAAGACCCTGGACGCCATAGGTAAACAGCGGCTCGGAGCAGGTGTGGGCGAGTGCCAGGCCAAGACCGGCGGTGTGCTCCAAATTACCGGCGCTCGTGGCGTACTCGACCTCGGGCTGCTTAGACAGGGCATCGCCCACGCCGGCCCAGAAGTACTCTGCCGGTGCCTCGGCGATGATCTTGGGGTTGATGAAGATGTGCGCGGGGCGGTTGGGGTACGAATAGCCCTCGAGCGAGCCGTCGTCGTTGTAGACAACGGCAATGGCGGTCGCGGCGGAGCAGTTGGAGCAGATCGTCGGCACGGTAAAGACGATCTTCTTGAGCTCGATGGCCGCCGTCTTGACGGTATCGAGCGCCTTGCCGCCGCCGCAAGCAATGAGCACGTCGGCTTCCTGGCAGGCGGGGGAGTTTACGACCTTGGCGATATTGGCACGCGTACTGTTGGTACCGTAGACGCGCGTCTCCAGGACCTCGACATCGGTATCTTCAAGTGCCGCCTCGAGCCCTGGTAGCGCTGCAGCCAGGGCTCGCTTGCCACCGATGATGGCGACCTTGGTCGCTCCGTACTCGGCCAGCGCGCCGGGCAGCTCGTCAAAGCAGTCTTCGCCGACGGTATAATCACTCATTCCAATGGTTCGCATAGCAACCTTCTTTCGTTCGATAAAGTGCTTTCAGGTATTTTGCTCCAAGAGAAGGTCCACAGCCGCGAGAAATTTCGAACGTATAAAACCAGTGTTGAGGGTTTTTCGCCGGCGCGGAACGTGCTAGCATACTCCGCGTAAGCGTTGATGGGGACGAGTAGTCGGCCGTCCGCATGTTACAGAGAGCGGGGAGCGCTGAGAACCCGTGCATGCGACCGATGAAAATCACCCCGGAGCTGCGGTCCCAACGGACGCGTCGCACAGGCTCGTCTTAGTAGATATCGCCGAGATGGTCGTCGATACAGGCCAGCCGAGTAACGGATGCGAGCGCGCGAATACGCGGGCGAGGGCATCTAAGCTGGGTGGTTAAACGAAGAGCTTTTGCGGGCGTACAGTCCGTTTTGTGGCGCTTCGTCCCAGCTTGTAGGGACGGGCGCTTTTTTGGTGCCCAACGGGCGTGCGCGCCCACGACATGAAAGGGGTACCGTGGCAAACGAGTACAAGCAGACGATGAATCTGCCCAAGACCGGTTTTCCCATGCGTGCCGGTCTTTCCAAGTCCGAGCCCAAGCGACTCAAGGACTGGCAGGACAACAAGGTCTACGAGCAGGTTCTGAAGAAGAACGAGGGTCACAAGAAGTTCGTGCTGCACGACGGCCCTCCGTACGCCAACGGCCCGATCCACATCGGCCACGCCATGAACAAGATCTCCAAGGACATGATCAACCGTTACTGGATGATGCAGGGCTATGAGGTTCCCTATGTCCCCGGTTGGGACTGCCATGGCCAGCCGATCGAGCATAAGGTCGAGGAGAAGCTCGGCACCGAGAAGTTCAACCAGACCTCCACGGCTAAGATCCGCGAGCTTTGCAACAAGTTCGCTGTCGAGAACATCGAGCTGCAGAAGGCTGGCTTCCGTCGCCTGGGCGTGCTCGGCGATTGGGACAACCCCTATCTGACGCTCTATCACCAGCATGACGCCGCCGACATCGAGGTTTTCAAGGCCATGTTCGACAAGGGCATGATCTATCGCGGCCACAAGCCCGTCCACTGGTGCAAGCACTGCCATACCGCACTTGCTGAGGCCGAGATTGAGTACTCCGACGAGACGAGCCCGTCCATCTTCGTGCGCTTTGAGATGACCTCCAAGCCCGCCGGCCTCGAGAACTTCGACGGCCCGGTTGACTTTATCATCTGGACGACCACGCCGTGGACCATCCCCTCCGACCAGGCCGTTTCTCTCAAGCCCGGCGCCGCCTACGTCGCCGTTGAGCACGACGGCCGCGCCGAGGTCATGCTCGAGGACCTGGCTCCCAAGTGCTGCGAGGAGTTTGGCTGGGAGTACACCCCGGTTGTGGTCGACGGTAAGCCCTATGTGGTTCCCGCCGAGACCTTCCACCACATCCACTACAAGCAGCCGATCTTTGACGGTGTTGAGGGCGTGGCGCTCCTGGCCGACTACGTCGGTGTCGATGACGGTACCGGTATCGTCCACAACTCGCCCGGCCACGGCGTCGACGACTACTTCGCCTGCCTCAAGGAAGGCATCACCGACATCTGCATGCCGGTTGATGACGACGGCAAGTTCTACACCGGCGAGGAGTTTGGTACCGGCGGCCCCTTCAGCGGCATGGATACCGACGAGGCCAACCCGCATATCATCGAGTTCCTGCGCGAGCGCGGCACCCTGATCCTCGAGAAGAAGATCACGCACAGCTATCCGCACTGCTGGCGCTGCAAGCACCCGGTGCTCTTCCGTGCTACCGACCAGTGGTTTGTCTCGATGGACAAGACCGGTTTGCGTGAGCAGGCCGGCAAGGAGGTCCGCGAGAACGTCAAGTGGTATCCGGCCCATGCCGCCAACCGCATTGGCGCCATGGTCGAGCAGCGTCCCGACTGGTGCATCAGCCGCCAGCGCAACTGGGGCGTGCCTATCCCCAGCTACACCTGCGCCGACTGCGGCGAGAAGGTCATGAACGACGCCACGCTCGACGCCGTCATCAAGCTCTTCCACGAGAAGGGCTCCGACGCCTGGTTTACTGACGCTCCCGAGAGCTACCTGGGCGAGGCTTGCGTCTGCCCCAAGTGCGGCGGCCATCACCTCAAGGCCGATAAGGACATCCTCGATGTGTGGTGGGACTCCGGCGTTTCCTGGAAGGCCGTCTGCGAGTATCGCCCCGAGCTTGAGTACCCGGCGGACGTGTATCTCGAGGGATCCGACCAGCACCGCGGTTGGTTCCAGAGCTCGCTGCTCACCTCGGTGGGTGCCAACGGCCATGCTCCGTACAAGGCGGTCGTCTCTCAGGGCTTCACACTCGATGGCCAGGGCCGCAAGATGTCCAAGTCGCTCGGCAACGTCATCGACCCCAACAAGGTCTGCGACGAGATGGGCGCCGATATCATCCGTCTGTGGGTTGCATCCGTCGATACCAGCTCCGACGTTTCCATCGACCACGAGATCCTTGCTCGTACGTCCGATGCCTACCGTCGCTTCCGTAACACGCTGCGCTTCCTGCTCTCCGAGCTCGAGGGTCAGTTTGAGCCCGAGACCGACGGCGTTGCCTTTGCCGACCTGCTGCCGCTCGACAAGCTCATGGTTGCCCGCCTGACCCAGGTCCAGGCCGAGGTCGACGACGCTTACTCTTGCTACGAGTTCCCGCGCGCCTACCGTGCGCTCTACGACTTTGTTGTTACCGAGCTTTCCAACGTGTACCTCGACGCCCTGAAGGACCGTCTGTACTGCGACAAGCCCGGCTCGCTCGAGCGCCGCAGCGCCCAGACCGTGCTCGCCGAGCTCTTCTCGATGCTCATGCGCGACCTGCAGCCGATCCTGTCCTACACCGTCGACGAGGCCATGGCCTATGCGCCCGCCGGCTGCGTCGACCACCAGAAGTACGCCGCGATGCTCGATTGGTACAAGTCGCCCATCACGGTCGACGAGGCCAATGAGTTCGAGGGCGTGCTCGAGGCCTCGCTCGAGCTCCGTAGCGCCGTGACCAAGTCCCTTGAGGATGCCCGCTCCGCCGGCACCTTCACCAAGAGTCAGCAGGTCCGCGTCAAGGCGGTCGTTCCCGCCGAGATGTATGCGCTGCTGACCGGCGACAAGGCCGTCGACCTGGCCGAGTTCTACATCGTCTCCGATGTTGAGCTGACCCAGGGCGAGGAGCTCTCCGTTGCCATTGAGGCTGCCGAGGGCGAGTGCTGCGACCGTTGCTGGAATTACCGCACCACCGTCGGCGAGTACAACGGCCACGCGCATATTTGCAAACGTTGCGCCGAAGCCTTGTAGTTACGCGGTTTTACCAAACCGCGTAACGGCTCGACGCTGCAAACCCGCCAGAGCGGCAATCTGCCTTTCAGCTTCGGCGGCATGACCAAAAGGTCAATGCCGCCTCGTTTCAAGGCACCTTGCTCGCTCTGGCGGGTTTTCGCTGTCGGTAATGAATCATCGGCTATTTCGTTGCTGGTCAATATAAGATATTGATTTACGTTAAACGGAATTCGATTGTTTTGAGGGTATGGGATTTCTTTGAGTCGTGGTGCGGATATGACGCCGTCTTTGCGTTGGCGGTTGGGTGTTGCTGGTGGCGTGGCGCTCGTTGTGTTGCTTGTTGACCAGCTGACCAAGCTCGCGGTTCGTGCCGTGGGCGATGCTCTGCATGCGACCGTTATCCCCGGCGTGATCGATTTTCTGTTTGTCCGCAACATCGGAGCCGCCTTTAGCATGGGCGAGGGGCATGGCGTCGCGTTTGCTTTGCTGGCGCTTGCGGTCATTGTCGCCATTGCCGTGTACCTGGTCCGCGCGCCTCAGCTCGCACGCCTAGAGGTTGTGGGCATGGCCATGGTTGCGGGCGGTGCCATCGGCAATGCGATCGATCGCCTTGTTTTTGGTTTCGTGACCGATTTTATCGCCACCACCTTCATCGACTTTCCTGTCTTTAACGTGGCCGATATCGGCATTACGGTCGGCGTTGTGCTGGCGCTCATCGGTTATATGTTCTTGAGCCCCGCCGCTCGCGAGGTCGATGCGACCGCCGAGCTCAACGCCCGTGACGAGGCCCGCGCCAAGCGCAAAGCCAAACAGCGTGGGGAGCGTGCCCGCAAGATTCGCGAAAGGAATGAGCGTTAATGGCCGACATCCATATTCTTGTTGCCGACGATTCCGCTGGTCAGCGCCTCGATGCCTATCTGGGCGCCAACGATGGCTGTCCCACGCGTTCTGCCTGCGCGCACTTGATCGAGGGCGGTGCCGTTGCGGTCAACGGCGAGACCTGCCTATCAAAAAAATATGCTGTGCGCTCCGGCGACCGTATCTCAGTCGACTTGCCCGAGCCGCATGATCCCACCGATGTGATTCCCGAGGCCATCCCTCTCGACATTCGTTACGAGGACGACTACCTCATCGTGCTCTCCAAACAGCGCGGCCTGGTGTGCCATCCCGCCCACGGCCACGAGAGCGGCACCCTTGCGAACGCCCTGGTCTACCACTGCGGCATCGATCATCTGGGTACCGTGCAGGGTGAGGACCGCCCCGGCATCGTGCATCGCCTGGATCGCGATACCTCGGGCCTTATGCTCGCGGCAAAAGACGACGACACCCAGCGCGCGCTTCAAAATCTTATCCGCACACGCACACTCGACCGTCGCTATATCACGCTCGTTCACGGTCACATCGCCATGGACGAGGGCACTATCAACACCGGTATTGCCCGATCGACGCGCGACCGCGTGAAGATGGCGGTTTCCGATGACCCCTTTGCGCGCCAGGCCATCACGACCTTCAAGGTGCTTGAGCGCTTTGATTCCACGCGTTTCGACGACGGTTACACGCTCGTCGAGTGCCACCTGTTTACCGGTCGCACGCATCAGATTCGTGTGCACATGCGCCATATCAACCATGCCTGTGTGGGCGATCCACTCTACGGTAAGTGCAATGCACGCGCCGATCAGGGTCTGACCAGGCAGTTCCTCCATTCCTGGCGCGTGGCATTCGATCATCCCGTGACGGGGGAGCGCATTGAGTGCCGTGACGAGCTGCCGTGGGACCTCGCGGCGGTTCTGGATGATCTGGCCCCTCGTTCGCTCGGCCGCACTGCCGCCGGTGACGAAATCGTCCCGCAGCTCGGTCTGCTCGAAGCCTAGCCAGTATTAGGTGGTTTCTTGAACTCGGTAAGCCTGCGGTAAGATATACGGTTGTTTACGTAACGCGTTGCTGGGAGCCTGCATGCTCGCCTTTTTACAAACCAACACACCCATCGTGATCTTCAATCAGATTGTCGTCACGCTGCTCACGGTCTGCTTTCTGTACCAGGTGGTCTTCTTTGTCATTGGTGCTCTTCGTGGCGAGGTCGCGCCTCCCAAGGCCAAAAAACTTCACCGCTATGCCTTCTTTATCGCGGCGCATAACGAGGAGGCTGTGATCGCCAACCTCGTTCGCTCTATCAAGGACCAGGATTATCCGTCTGAGCTTATCGAGGTCTTCGTGGTCGCCGATGCCTGCACCGACAACACGGCTCAGCTCGCGCGCGAGGCGGGCGCCGTCGTCTATGAACGCAACGACCTGGCCCGCAAGGGTAAGAGCTGGGTCATGGACTTTGGTTTCGACCGCATCCTTAACGAGTATCCCGATACGTTTGAAGGCTACTTTATCTTCGATGCCGATAACGTCATCGCCCGCGATTATGTGTCCAAGATGAACGATGCCTTTGACCAGGGCTTCCATGTGGTCACGAGCTATCGCAACTCCAAGAATTTCGGCAGCTCGTGGATCTCGGCGGCTAATGCCACCTGGTATCTACGAGAGGCGCGCTTTCTCAACAACGCACGCAACATCTGCAAGACGTCTTGTGCCGTCTCGGGTTCGGGCTACCTCATCTCCGCCAGTGTTATCGAGGGCATGCACGGTTGGCAGTTCCACACGCTGACTGAGGACATTCAGTTCACCACGTTCTGCGCTATCCATGGCATTCGCATTGGCTATGCGCCGGCGGAGTTCTTTGACGAACAGCCCGTGACGTTTAAGGCGTCCTGGAAACAGCGCATGCGTTGGACTAAGGGCTTCTACCAGGTGTTCTTTACGTATGGTAAGCACTTGGTCAAGTCGACCTTCCGCTACCATCGCTTTGCCGCCTACGACATGTTCATGACGATCGCCCCGGGTATGCTGCTATCGCTGATCTTGATGCTCGCCAATGCCACCTTCCTCATCGTGGGCGGGCTTTCGCACGGCTTCTTGGCCACCGAGGTCGAGATGCAGGCTTGTGCCGCCTCGCTCATTATGACCTTCGCGATGATGTACCAGACCTTCTTTATCCTGGCGCTACTCACGACCATCTTTGAGTACAAGCATATTCACTGCGCGCAAAAGTGGCGTCTGGTGACCAACCTGTTTACCTTCCCGATCTTTATGTTCAGCTATATCCCCATCACGGTGGCTGCTCTGTTCCTGAAGGTTGACTGGGTGCCGACGCAACACGCCGTAAGCGTTACCCTCGACGAGGTCATGCAAGGCGCCAAATAACCACGATCTAAACCACCACAAAGGGACAGCACCTTTGTGGTGGTTTTTTCGTTTGAGCTGCTGCCCAAGGAGGTGTTCGATGGTCTATTTTCCGTTTTGGATTTGCATCTTTGTTGGCGCGGCGATTGATGCCCGTGAGCGGCGGTTTCCCAACGAGCTTGCCGGTGCGTGTGCGGTGGCGGCGTTTGCGGGCGTTTGGCTCGACAGGGGTGTTAACACGGCGCTTGACCACGCCGGTCTTGCGGTTATCGTTTACCTTGCCCTTGTGCTTACTGAGTCGCTCTGGCGTCGTGTTCGCCACGCTCCCGGCATTGGCATGGGGGATGCCAAGGCGCTCTTTGCCCTTTGTACCCTCGATCCCTTGGGTGGTGTCGTCGCGTTTGCGGTTGCGCTTCTGACCCTTGCCGCCGCCTGTCTCATTGCAAAATCACGCTCTCTGCCTTTGCTGCCGTTTTTAGTGCCGATATTTGCCATAATCGAGGTCGTGGGTAGTACGCTGTAATCGTTTGCGCGCCCTTTTAAGGAGCATGCCATGGCAATCAATCAACAGACAGCCGCCATCAAGGCACGTATGGATCGCATTCCCGCGGCGTTGTCGCCCGAGCTGGTCGAGCGTATCGCCGCCGACCGCGCCTCGGGTGTCGTTAATCTCTATCGATGCGGTGACGACCAGGTCATCCGACGTGTCGATCGGGCTGCAGACGAGGGCACGCTCATGCGTCCGGCCTTCATGCGCGATACCGAAAAGATTCTGCATCTGCCCGCATACACCCGTTATGCAGGCAAAACGCAGGTCTTCAGTTTTCGCAGCAACGACGACCTGTCGCGTCGCGGCTTGCACGTGCAGCTTGTCTCGCGCATCGCTCGCGATATCGGACGTGCCCTGGGGCTCAACTGCGATCTGATCGAGGCGATTGGCTTGGGCCACGACTTGGGCCACACGCCTTTTGGCCATGCCGGTGAGCGATTCCTCAATGATATCTATCACAAGCGCACGGGTCGTTATTTTTTCCATAACGTGCAGTCGGTCCGCGTGCTCGACGCGCTGTACGGCCGCAACGTGTCGCTCCAGACGCTTGACGGCGTATTGTGCCACAACGGCGAGTATGAGCAACGCGTGTTTGAGCTCTCGGACATGGGGTCCTTTGACCAGTTCGATCAGACGGTTGAGGATTGCATTGCCACAGGTTACAGCGCAATTGAGCACCTGCGCCCCATGACGCTCGAGGGCTGCGTGGTTCGCATCTCGGACATCCTTGCCTATGTGGGGCGCGATCGCCAAGACGCCATTGCGGCAGGCCTGCTGTCACCCGACGCCTTTGACGATGACCTGGGCGGCGCATACAACAGCTGGATCCTTACGCATGCCTCTATCGATATCGTCGAGCACAGCTATGGCAAGCCGCGCATCGAGATGAGCGAGGACCTGTTTGAGGAGATCCGCCGGGCCAAGCGTGAAAACTACGAGAAGATCTATAGCAAGGGCGGTATCGAGGGCGACTCCGAAGCGGAGCTGCGCGAGGCCTTCGAAAAGCTCTACGACCGTTGCCTGCAGGACATAAACGAAGGAGACGAGTCCTCGTATATCTTTAAGCACCACATTTCTCGCATTGAGCGGCAGCTTTCCTACTACGATCGAGCCTATGCCTGGCAGGACGATAAGGACCAGGCGGTCGTGGATTACATTGCGAGCATGACGGACGGTTATTTCTGTGAACTTACGAGCAAGCTGTTCCCGGGATTGAAGTTTCCGCATCGTACCTATATTAACGAACGGTAGTTCGTATATTTTCGGTATACTGTTAGCAGATGACGACTTTGATTGATGCACGGGATGGCTATGGACGACCTTTTTTCTGCTTCGACGCGCGAGCGTTCCTTTCAGAATGCGCCGCTTGCGGTGCGCATGCGCCCCAATTCGCTCGACGAGTATGTGGGCCAGCAAAAGGCCGTCGGTAAGGGCTCATGGTTGCGTGCTGCGATTGAGCACGACGTGCTGTCGAGTGTGATTCTGTACGGGCCGGCCGGTACGGGCAAGACGACGCTGGCACATATTATCGCCAACCATACCAAGAGCGAGTTTGTCGAAGTCAGCGCCGTGACGGGCACCGTAAAGGATCTTCGCCGCGTGATTGACGAGGCCAAGACGCGTCTGAATACGTACGACCGTCGCACCATTCTTTTCATCGACGAGATTCACCGCTTTTCCAAGTCGCAGCAGGATGCCTTGCTGCATGCGGTTGAGAACCGTACCGTCATTATGATTGGCGCCACGACGGAGAATCCGTACTTCGAGGTCAACTCGGCGTTGCTCTCGCGCGGTCGCGTGGTGGAGCTTGAGCACTTAAAGGACGAGGATATCGCCACGCTTATCGAGCGCGCGCTCGAGGCGCCGCAGGGTTTGAACGGCAAGTTCTCGGCCGATGAGGATACGGTTAAGACCATCTGCACGCTGGCTGCGGGCGACGCTCGCTCGGCGCTCACGACGCTCGAGCTTGCGAGCGAGATCGCCATCACGCGTCCCGATACCGAGGGAACGCCGGCGCCGGCGGCGGGGGAGCGCTATCCCATCACTGTTGACGACGTGAAGATTGCCAACCCGCGCCGTGGCTTTTCGTACGACAAAAACGGCGACATGCACTACGACATCATCAGTGCGTTCATCAAGTCCATGCGCGGCAGCGACCCCGATGCCACGATCTATTGGCTCGCGCGCATGATCGATGCGGGGGAGGATCCAAAATTTATCGCTCGCCGCATTATGATTCAGGCTTCTGAGGATGTTGGCAACGCCGACCCGCAGGCACTATTGGTGGCGCATGCCGCGTTCAAGTCTGCCGAGGTCATTGGCTATCCCGAGTGCCGCATTAACCTGGCTCAGGCTGCGCTCTATGTGTGCCTGGCGCCAAAATCCAACGCGTGCGAGGCTTCGATCGATGCGGCGCTGGCCGATATTCATTCAAGTGGGCTGCGCGAGGTGCCCAGCTATCTTCGCGATCGTCACCGTCCCGGCAGCGACGAATACGGTATATACAAGTACCCGCACGATTATCCCGAAGGTTGGGTCGACCAGCGCTATTTGCCCGAGGGGCTTGAGCGCGGCGCGTTCTGGCAGCCTTCGGGCCGCGGCTGGGAAGAGTGGCGTGTGGAGCAAAGCGAACGCGACCGTAGCGGTAACGCGCCCAACTAGGTCATTGGCACCACGCACATTCCCTTTGGGTATCTTTCTCCTTCTTTGGGGTACCATGAAAAACGTCTGTATTTCGATTCCTTCGGGAGGCTTGTATGAGTCCCATTCAAATCGCCCTGCTGCTGCTCGCCGTTGCCGGCGTGTGGGCTGTTATCGAGCTCGCGCTCACCCTGCGCAAGACCCGCAACGTCGTTGATTCGCTCGATAAGACCGTAAGCGACCTTAACAACACGATCGCCGAGGCTCAGCCCGTGGTAGCAAAGCTCGATGGTGCTGTCGATGAGCTCACCCCCGCACTGGCGCAGGTTGAGCCGCTCCTCAAGTCGAGCAAGACCGCTGTCGACGCCTTGACCTCCAACCTCGTAGAGGTTGAAGCCGTGGTTCGTGACATTTCCGAGGTTTCGGGCAGCATGGCCGATGCCAGCAATGTTGTGTCGAGCGTGACCGACTCTGCGGCCGGTGCCGTACAGAAATTCTTTAATAAGGTGAAGGCTCCCGCGGCCGACGTCGAGCGCACACTTTCCGCTGCCGCCGAAGCCGATCAGCCGACCGAGCGCGTCCTGATTGGCGAAGCCGGGGACGAGGCCGGCACGGGCGACGATGATGCACAGAAGCCTGCTGCTAAAGCAGCCCAGTATTACACCTACACGCCTGCCGAGACCTCCGAGGAGTCCTGCGATGAGTAGCGATGCAACCTGTCCCATCACGCTGACTGTTGCCGGGGATCCGCGTCTGGCACGTCTCGTACGTATGACGGCCGCCAACGTTGGTGCGTTGTGCTCCATGTCCGTCGATCGAATCGAGGACATCCGTATGGCTGCCGAGGAAGCCTTTATCTTTGGCTGCACGGCCGTTGATTCCGACGATATCTCTATCAAATTCGATGTCGACGAATCTCACGTGGGCATGACCTTTACCTTTGGCGACCAGGCGACTGTCGATGAGGATGACCAGGCTGCCGTGTATGCCGAGCTCATTTTGGCGAGCGTGTGCGATTCCTATGAAAAAACTGCGGCGCCCCTGACGCTTTCCCTCGACCTCAAGGCGGATATCTAATATGACCGATCGTTCCCGGAGCGGTAAGACCGCTTGGGACAAGGAGAAAACCCGCGAGCTGTTTCGTCGCTACAAAGAGACCGGTGATCCGGACGCACGCGAGCAGCTCGTCATGTCCCACATGAACCTGGTAAGGTTTCTTGCCAACAAATTTAAGAACCGCGGCGAGCCGCTCGACGACCTGATGCAGGTCGGATACCTGGGTCTACTCAAGGCAATCGACCGCTTTGATCCCGAGCGCGGACTCGAGTTCACCACGTTTGCCACGCCCACCATCCTGGGCGAGATCAAGCGTCACTTCCGTGACAAGGGTTGGAGCGTGCGCGTGCCTCGTCGTCTACAGGAGCTTTCTGCCAAGGTTAACCAGGCTACCGATAAACTTACCAATGAGTTGCAGCGCTCGCCTAAGGTCGAAGAAATCGCTGAGTACCTAGACGTGACCGTCGACGAGGTGCTGGAGGCCATGGAATCTTCCTCGGCCTATACCTCGGTACCCATCGAGGCTCCCGGCGCGTCCGATTCCGATGATGCCCCCTCGATTCTCGACCGCTATGCCGATGACGATAACGAGCTCGATTTTACCGATGACCGCTTGGTAATCGAGGAAGCCATTCGCGATTTCTCGCCGCGCGAGCGCGAGGTTATCGAGCTGCGCTTCGTAAAGGGCATGACTCAGATCGAGATTGCCAAGAAGCTGGGTATCTCACAGGTGCAGGTCTCGCGCCTGCTGCGCCGTACCCTTAAGAAGATTCAGGACAAGATCGACCCCGACGGAGTGATGGTTCGTTCATGAGTGAGCATCCCCAACAAACCGATCGCACGCTGCGCGATACCCGCATTCTGACGCTTCGCATTTGGGCTGTCGTCGGCTGCATTGTCATCGCCGCCGTCATCTTTAACCTTATGGGTATCCTGGCACCGGTTATCGAGTTTCTCGCCGTCGGTTCCATCATCGCTTTTGTGATGTCGCCGATTACCAACTGGCTCGAGCATCATGGCGTCGGTCGTGGCATCGGTTCGCTCATCGCTCTCATTGTGGTTGTTGCCGTGCTTGTTGGTGTCGTCTGCATCCTGTCGCCTATTTTGCTCGGTCAGATCATGGAAGTCCTGAGCCGCCTGCCCGAGCAGCTTCGTGTTGCTGGTGGCGACCTCAACGAGATGTTCTCGCATGCCAAGACGCTCAACAACACGCCGCTCAAAGAGTATCTGGACGACAATCTTTCTTCGCTCGTTACCGTGGCATCGAAGTATGTGTCTCAGGTTGCTGCTGAGCTCGGTCGCGGTGTATTCCCGCTCATTACCAATACGGCCTCGCAGTTGTTCGTAATCTTCCTTGGCTTGGTGCTTGCCTATTGGTTGGCTTGCGACTATCCCCGTATGCACCACGAGGTCTGCACCATCATTGGTCAGGAAAAGGAGACCTCGTACCGCTTTATGGTCGCGATTCTTTCGCGATCGGTCGGCGGTTATATGCGTGGCATGGTCGTGACGTCCATCTGCGGTGGCATCCTCGCCTTTATCGGCTTTGCGATCGTCGGGCATCCGTATGCGGCGCTCATGGCCATCTTTACCGGCATCATGCACTTGGTCCCGGTTGTCGGTCCCTGGGTGAGCGCTGCGATTGCCACGGTACTCGGCTTTATGTTCAGCCCGATGCTGGCGTTGTGGACCTTGATCGTGACGATGGTGGCCCAAAACGTTACCGACAACGTCATTTCGCCTAAGGTCATGCAGAGCTCGGTCCAGGTGCATCCCGTCATGAGCCTGACGGCACTCGTTATCGGTTCGGCGCTTATGGGCGCCATCGGCATGGTTATCGCCATTCCGCTGTGCGCGGCCCTCAAGGGCATTTTCGTCTACTACTTTGAGAACGAGACCGGCCGCCAGCTCGTGGCATACGACGGCGCCGTGTTTAAGGGCACGCCCTATCGCGATACCGAGGGCAACCCGGTTGCCGCCTATGACGCGCTTGGAGACGATACGTTCATCTATGAGTCCGAGCTCATCGGTAACGAGACTGCGCCCGAGGCCCAGGCCATGCCCAAACCCGAGCTCGATAATCCCTGGATGAAGCTCTCGGGCCTTCAGCCCGATGCTACGGGATTCTTCAAGAACCCCTTCGCCAAGGACGATGTCTCCAACTCGGACGACGATACCAAAACCGGCATCGACGGCTCCATGGACGATTCGGATTCTAAATAGGTCCTATTAACGTTTCTTGAAATTGTAAATGACAAGAAACGCGAGCAAAGCGATTGATAAGGGGCCGGCTACATAGAAAAAGAGAACGTCAATTGCGCGTAGAGCGTAATAAGCCTTATCGCCGGACATTACTGCATACAATACGTAGCCAAATGCTGGTTGGTTTGCGTACCAGCATGAGAAGGCCAAGAGCGCTAAAAGTGCTACAACCAGAAGTGCATTCAGGACAAATCGTTTGCTTTTCATCGATCGCTCCTTCCGGGTGAATCTTATATGTAATTCTACAGCAATTCTTTTTCAAAGGATCGCGCAGTACTAAATAACGTGCACTTTCGCTGGAGGGTCGTTGTTTGGCGACCCTCTTTTTTGCACAGGCGCGGTGGGATGGTAATATCGTTACGTTTGAACTGTTTCGATGTGAAACCGAGGAGATTCCCTCTATGAGTGCTGATTACCCGTCAATGACTACGGCCGAGATCCGCTCCAAGTTCCTCAACTTCTTTGAGGAGCGCGGTCTTAAGCTCTATCCTTCTTCGTCCCTTGTTCCCGACGATCCCTCGCTGCTGCTTGCCAACGCCGGCATGAACCAGTTTAAGGAGTACTACCAGGGCAAGAAGACCATGAAGGAGATCGGCGCGATCTCCTGCCAGAAGTGCGTCCGCACCAACGACATCGACTGCATCGGCGAGGACGGCCGTCACCTCTCGTTCTTCGAGATGCTCGGCGACTTTTCCTTTGGCGGCGTCTCCAAGGAGCAGGCTTGCGCCTGGGCCTTTGAGCTCATCACCAAGGAGTTCAAGCTGCCGCTCGACCGCCTGTACTTTACTGTCTTTACCGAGGACGACGAGACCCACGACGTGTGGCGCTCTCTGGGCGTTGCCGAGGACCATATCTCCCGCCTGGGCGAGGACGACAACTTCTGGGCCGCCGGCCCCACCGGCCCCTGCGGTCCGTGCTCCGAGATCTACTTTGACATGGGTGAGGAGGTCGGCTGCGGTAGCCCCGACTGCAAGCCCGGCTGCGACTGTGACCGCTTCCTGGAGTTCTGGAACCTCGTCTTTACCCAGTACGACCGCCAGGAGGACGGCTCCATGCCGGAGCTGCCGCACCGTAACCTCGATACGGGCATGGGCCTGGAGCGCATGGCCGCCATCATGCAACACAAGACCGCCAACTATGACGGCGACCTGATGCAGCATCTCATCAAGCTGGGCGAGAAGATCAGCGGCAAGACCTATGACGCCGATGACTACTCAGGCGCCAGCCGCTCGCTGCGTATCATCGCCGATCACTCCCGTGCTGTCGACTTTATGATCTCGGACGGCATCCTTCCCGGTAACGAGGGTCGCGAGTACGTCCTTCGCCGCCTGCTCCGCCGTGCCGTGTTCCACGGCCGCCTTCTGGGCATCGAGGGCGCCTTCCTGACCAAGTTTATCGACGAGGTCAACGCTCAGATGGGCGAGGCCTATCCCGAGCTGCTTAAGAACGTCGCGCTCGTTAAGGGTATCGTCGCCTCCGAGGAGGAACGTTTCTCCACGACGCTCGACAACGGCCGCGTTTACCTGGACGAGGCCCTGGCCGCGCTCGCCGACGGCGCTGTCCTTCCGGGCGATGTTGCCTTTAAGCTGCACGACACCTTTGGTTTCCCCATCGACCTGACTGTCGAGATCGCCGGCACCGCTGGTCACGACGTCGACATGGACGGCTTCACCTCCTGCATGGAGGACCAGAAGGCCCGCGCTCGCGCCAACGCCAAGGGCGATGCTTGGGGCAGCTTCAACGACGTGTGGGTCGAGCTTTCGGACAAGGTCGCTGCGACCGATTTCGACGGCTATGATAACGATGTGATCGAGGGCGCCAAGGTCGTTGCCATCGTACGCAACGGCGAGTCCGTCGAGTCCGCTGCCGCGGGCGAGGATGTCGAGGTCGTGCTCGACCGCACTCCGTTCTACGCCGAGATGGGTGGCCAGCAGGGCGACGCCGGTGAGCTTTCCGCCGAGGGCGTTTCGCTGACCGTTGCCGATACCAAGAATCACAACGGCCTGTATGCCCACGTCGCGCACGTCGCCGAGGGCACGCTGACTGTCGGTGCTACCGTGACCGCCGCGCTCGACGCCGAGCGCCGTGGCTTCCTGCGCCGCAACCACACCGCCACGCACCTGCTCGACGCCGCCCTTAAGCACGTCCTGGGCGAGCATGTCTCCCAGGCCGGTTCGCTGGTGACGCCCGAGCACCTGCGCTTTGACTTCACGCACTTTGAGGCTCTGTCCTCCGAGCAGCTCAAGGCCGTCGAGAACCTGGTCAACCAGCAGATCTTTGCTTCCAAGCCGGTTGTGACCCGCGTTATGGGCATCGATGAGGCTAAGGCTGCCGGTGCTGTCGCCCTCTTTGGCGAGAAGTACGGCGACGTCGTCCGTGTCGTTTCCGTAGGCGCCGAGGACCAGCCGTTCTCCCGCGAGCTCTGCGGTGGTACGCATGCTGCCAACACTGCCGAGATCGGCCTGTTCAAGATTATCTCCGAGTCCTCCACGGGCTCGAACGTCCGCCGTATCGAGGCCGTGACCTCTAAGGGCGCCCTCGACTACATGGCCGACCGCCTGGCACTTGTTGACGCCGCTGCCGCTGCGCTCAAGTGCCGTGTCGACGAGGTTCCCGCCCGTGTGGAGAGCCTGCAGGCCGAGCTGCGCGAGACGTCTAACAAGCTCAAGAAGGCGCTGACCGGTGGCTCCTCCGACGTTATCTCCAGTGCTATTGAGGGCGCCGTCGAGCTCGATGGCTACAAGCTCGTCGTCGCTGAGCTCCAGGGTCTTGAGGCTGCTGACCTGCGCAACGTCTGGGATACCGTGCACCAGAAGGTCGCCGGCCCCGTCGCCTGCGTCGTTGCCAGCGTGACCGAGAAGGGCACCCCGGCGCTGCTTGCTGCCGGCTCCGATGACGCCGTGAAGGCCGGTTTCCACGCCGGCAACGTGATCAAGCAGATCGCAGGTCTGGTCGACGGTCGCGGTGGTGGCCGTCCTAACATGGCTCAGGCCGGTGGCAAGAATGCTGCCGGCATCGCCGATGCCCTCGCGGCCGCCAAGACCGCGCTCGGCGCCTAAGTAGTCGCTGTGGTCGCGCTCGCGCTGGACATAGGGGAGACCAGGATCGGCATCGCCGTCTCGAGCCGTGATGGCAAGATGGCGATGCCCGTCAAGGTGCTCCCGGCCGCCGAGGTCACCGGTATGGCCAAGACGTTCCGTTACCTGGTCGAGGACTATGAGCCCGACATCCTGGTAAGCGGACGTCCCCTGACCAT
This sequence comes from uncultured Collinsella sp., assembly GCA_900542085.1. Lineage (GTDB taxonomy): Bacteria > Actinomycetota > Coriobacteriia > Coriobacteriales > Coriobacteriaceae > Collinsella. The sequence goes on along the minus strand of UQMK01000006.1, from coordinate 13,898 downwards.
GGCCGGAGAGCCCGGCCCCCAGGCCGAGCGCGTTGCCGCCGTGGCGCAAAAGATCGCCGATGAGCTCGATCTTCCGCTCGAGTTTGAGGATGAGCGTCTGTCCTCGCAAGAGGCCAAGCGTATCCTGCGTGAGCAGGGACTCAACGAAAAGCAGATGAGGGGCAAGATTGACATGATTGCCGCCAGCCTGTTCTTGCAGACATGGCTCGATCGCAAAAACGAGGAGGTTTCGCATGTCTAGCGCTTCCGATCCGCGTCAGCCGAATCGTACACGACAGCCTGCGTCGCGCCCTGTGCCGTCCGGCCAGCGTCCGGTGCAGCTGACCCCGCGCGCGGCCCAACCTGTCGCACGTCCGGCGCAGCCCTCCTCCCGTCCCGCGCAGCGTCCGGGCCAGCAGCCTGCTAGTCGTCCTGCCCAGCAGTCCGCCGCTCGCGCGGCCCAGCCCGCAGGCGGCGTCCGCTTTAAGCAGCAGGCACCCACCCAGCGCGCGCAGGCCCCTCAATCGCACGCGCATCACGCTCACGGCACGCATGGCGTGGCTCCGGCCGCGCGTTCGAGCTATAACACGCATGCTCGGCGCGGCGCCCAAAAGAAAAGCTCGCCGGTGCCTATGATTATCGGCACTGTGGTTGCGGTGGTCGTTCTCGCTGCCATCGCCGTCTTCGCCGTACCGGCCGTCAAGGGCTTGCTTGGCGGGGAGGACGCAAGCGTCACGGCTGGCCAGCAGGTTACCGTTACGATTCCCGATGGCGCCTCGGGCGACACGATCGCCTCGATTCTCTCCGAGAACCATATTGTCGAGAATCCCAAGGATTACTACGCGGCGGTCAAAAAGCTCAACGCGGACATGTCGCTTCAACCCGGCACGTACTCGTTCACGACGCTTATGGATGCGACCAAGGTCGTCCAGCAGCTTATTGAGGGACCCAATGCTGGCTCCGATGCGTTGACGATCCCCGAGGGCCTGACGGTCGACCAGGTTGCCGATCGCGTGGCCCAGGCCTACGACAGCATCTCCAAAGAGGACTTCCTCAACCAGGCGAAGGCCAGCAATTATGTGAACGACTATCCGTTCCTCAAAGGCGCTGTGAACGATTCGCTCGAGGGTTTTCTGTTCCCCAAGACCTATTCGCTAGGCAAGAAACCGAGCGCCGATGACGTCATTCGCGCCATGCTCGATCAATTCAACACCGAGTACAATTCGCTCGATTTTGCCGGTTGCGAGGCCAAGATCAAAGAGCGCTACGGCGTGGAGATGGCCGATTATGACATCATCAATCTCGCTTCCATCGTTGAGCGCGAGGGCCTCAACGCCGAGCAACGCGCGCATGTCGCCTCGGTGTTCTACAACCGACTTGCCGGCAAGCTCGACGGTCTTCGCTACCTCAATAGCGATGCGACCATGATGTATGTCACCGGCGGCGAGGTTACCGCCGACGACCTGCAGAGCGATAGTCCGTACAACACCTATAAGCATGAAGGGCTGCCGCCCACGCCCATCTGCTCTCCGTCGCTCGAGGCGCTCAAGGCAACCCTTGAGCCAACCGACTCCGATGACCTGTATTTCTACATTACGCAGGATGAGGAGTATTTCTCTCAGACCTACGAAGAGCATCAACAGTCTTGGAATTAAACATGAGGATTTTCAGCCCCAAACGATATGTTGCCTCGGTCGATCGCATCGACCTCGATACCCTGTGGGCCGACGGCAAGCGCGCCATTTTGCTCGATCGCGATAACACCCTGGTGCCGCGTGATACCGAGCAGGTTCCCGCTGCGGTCTCCGCTTGGCTCGAGGCCGCCCATGCCAAGGGCTTTAAGCTATGCATGGTGTCCAACAACTGGCATCGCGACCAGGTTATGAGCTCTGCACGCGAGCTGGGTCTCGAGGCCATCAGCCATGCCATGAAGCCCGCGCCGTTTGCTCTTAAGGCTGGACTTAAGCGCCTAGGTGCCACGGCCGATGAGGCCGTGCTGATCGGTGACCAACTGTACACGGACGTGTGGAGCGGCAACTTTGCCGGCGTCGATACGATCCTGGTAAAGCCGCAGGCCACGCAGGACCTGTGGTATACGCAGATCTTCCGTATCTTTGAGCGCCGGGCCCTGCGCGACCTTCCCTGCGAGGAATAGGTTTCGCCATGTCCCAGCACACCAAGCACGGCTGCGACCATATCTTCTTTATCGGGTTTTTGGGTGCGGGTAAATCGACGCTCGCGCGCAACGTGGGCACCATGTTCAAGCGTCGGTTTATCGACACCGACCGACTGGTCGTGCGCCGTTGCGGCAAATCGGTTACCGAGATTTTTGAGACCGAGGGCGAGGAGCGTTTTCGCGAGCTCGAGACCTCGGCGCTCCGTTCGCTCCAAAGCGAGCGCAGCCTGCTGGTTTCGTGCGGTGGTGGCATTGTCGAGACGCCGGTCAATATCGAGCTCATGCACCAGATGGGTACCTGTGTGTACCTCGAGGGTGACTTTGAGGATTCGATGCGGCAGATCCGTCGCTCCGATACGCGCCCCGATTTTCGCTCGCCAGAGCATGCGGCGCGCTTGTTCGAGCATCGACGTCCGCTGTATCGCCAAGCGGCCGATATTACCCTCGATATTCGCAATAAGTCCTTTGAGGACGTTTCCTATGTTTGTGCCGAGATGCTTTTGGAGCGTGGACTGCTATGATTCGCCGTCAACTCATCAACTTCCAAAACCGCAGCGTCGATGTTCGCGTCGGCTTTGACGCGTTTAGCGAGCTGTCGCGCATGTTTGCCTCGGCCGTGGGCAAGCCCAAGCGCGCGATGATTGTCTGGAACAGCGCTGTGTCCGATCGCCTTGGCGAGATCGTTGAGCATGCGCTGGTCGATGCGGGCTTTGCCGTCTCGCAGCTGTCGCTCGAGGTTTCGCCCGCCGGTGCGAGCTTGGCTGACGCCGATGCTGTCTTTGGTGCGCTGTCGGCTAACGGTATTACCTGCGATGACCTGGTTGTTGCCGTTGGCGATGCCGCAACCTGCTCGGTTGTTTGCTGGTGTGCCGACCAGTGGTGCGGTCGTACCGAGTGCGCACTGCTGCCGACGACCTTCGACGCCATGCTCATGGTCGCTACGACGATGGAGCCCCTCGTCGCTTCGGGCGACCACGCGCTGCCCGCCATCGCGGTGCGCCCCGAGCCCGGTCTGGTCGTGTGCAATCTGGACCTTGTCCGCGAGGCCAGCTCCGAGGACCTTAAGCTTGGCTATGCGGTGCTCGTGGGTACCATGCTTTCCAGCAGCAAATCGCGCTGGAATCAGTTTACTGAGACTGTCCCCGAGATTCTTTCCGGCGAGGAGGTCGCGCTCGTCAATGCTGTGCAGTGGTCCCAGACCGCGCGCAAAGACGTGCTCATGGCCACGAACCCCAGTGCTCGCCATTCGCTCGATTTTGGCAAGACGGGGGAGCGCACCCTTCGCGCCTGCCTGGGCGATGCTGCGGCACACGTCCCCGCATACCAGCTCCTTTCCGAGGGCATGCGCTTTGAAGCGCGCCTAGCACATGATGCCTGCGACTTCGATATCGACTACGTGTTTGAGGTCGATGACTGCCTGGAGGACTTTGACATCGAGGAGCTTGCCTTCGACCTTGAACCGGCGGCCTTTATTGCGGAGTTCCGCAGGCAGCAGTTCGCACGCTCCAATCGCACGATGTTGCCGCTGCCCGCGGCACTTGGCGCCATTCGTCTTAACGCCGTGGACGACGATGTGCTCGAGCGCCATGCGCAGGCGTATTTGGCTTCTCGCAAGGAACTTCTCTAACTTTATTGACATCCATCGTCTTTCGTATCATTTTGAGGGACGGGTTTTCAATCGGTTGCGGATCGCGTGCGAATCTGTCTTCCGATCGAGGCCCGTCCCGCTTTTATGAGGACAACAAGAAAGGAATCTGCATGTCAGAGTTTGCTGCCGGCCCTGCCGGTCGTATCGAGCGTGTCCGTGCCCTGATGGTCGAGCGCGGCTACGACGCCATCGTCGTGCGCGACGAGGCCAACCTCCGTTGGCTCACGGGCGTGAAGGGCGTCTTCGACTACACCTTCGAGTTCCCGCACGCCGCGTTTATTACGGCCGACCAGTGCCTGTTCCACACCGACTCGCGCTATCTCAACAGCTTTGAGGAGAACACGCCCGCCGGCAGTCCCTGGGTCTACGACATGGACGAGGGCACCATTCCCGGCTGGGTCGCCGGCAAGATCGCGGCCAACAAGTGCCGCGTCTGCGCCGTTGAGGATGACATGCAGATTAACTTCTACCAGGGTATTCAGCGTGGTCTGGAGGACCGCTCCGTCGCCTGCATGCTGCCGCTGATGCATGATGACATCCGCAAGATGCGCGCCATCAAGGATGCCGAGGAGATCGAGCTCATGCGCCATGCGCAGTCGATCACCGATGCCGCCTTTCAGCACATGCTCGGTTTTATTAAGCCCGGTATGACCGAGAAGCAGGTCCGCAACGAGCTCGAGAACTTTATGTTCGCCAACGGTGCCGACAGCCTGGCCTTTGGCTCCATCGTCGCGAGCGGTCCCAACACCGCCAACCCTCATGCCGTCCCGAGCGATCGTGTGATCGAGAAGGGCGACTTCGTCCTCATGGATTACGGTGCGGGCTATTGCGACTACCGCTCCGACATGACTCGTACCGTCGTGATGGGCGAGCCCACCCAGGAGCAGCTCGACCTGTACGCGCTCGTGCGCCGCACCCACGAGGAGTGCGTTGCCGCCATTCATCCGGGCGTCGAGGGCAACGACATTTTCAAGCTTTCCAAGAAGATCATCGGCGATGCCGGCTATGGCGATTACTACAACCATGGTCTGGGCCACGGCGTGGGTATCGATATCCACGAGCTGCCCAACTTCAACCGCAGCAAGAATATCATCGAGGTCGGCTCGGTTATCACCATGGAGCCCGGCGTGTACCTGCCCGGCGTGGGCGGCGTGCGCCTGGAGGACTACGGCGTCGTCACCGAGAATGGCTATGAGCCCTTCACCAAGACCCCGCATGACCTGCACGTCATCGATTGCTAATCTACTCCGATAGATTTTAGGGCTTGCCCCAATAATCAACTTTGGAGGCGGGGCGTTCGGAATGATTCGGGCGTCCCGCGTTCTCTTTTTATGCGCACGCCGTAGGCGCCGCCTGCAAGTGTATAATTTCGCTCGTATGTAATTTGGACGCCTGTGCGTTCTGCCCATAAGAAGAAAGGTCGCTATGCCTACCATTTCTACTGCCGACTTCAAGAACGGCCTCGGTCTCCGCATTAAGGACAAGGTCTACACCATCGTCGAGTTCCAGCACGTCAAGCCTGGCAAGGGCGGCGCTTTCGTGCGCTACAAGACCCGCGATATCAAGAGCGGCCGCGTCGTCGAGAACACCTGCAACGCCGGCACCAAGTTCGAGAGCGTCATGCTCACCACCCGTGAGTTCCAGTACCTCTACAACGACGGCGCTGACTACATCTTCATGGACAACGAGTCTTACGAGCAGGTTCCCGTTCCCGAGGACATGGTGGGCGAGAACGCCAAGTGGCTGCGCGAGAACGACACCTGCCAGTTGCTCTTCGCCGACGACGAGCTCATGGGCGTGACCCCGCCGATGTTCATCGAGACCACCATCGTCCAGACCGACCCGGGCTTCAAGGGCGACACCGTCCAGGGTTCCACTAAGCCGGCCACCATCGACACCGGCGCCGTCATCCAGGTCCCCATGTACCTCAACGAGGGCGAGGTCATCAAGGTTGACACCCGCGACGGCAAGTTCGTCTCCCGCGTCTAGCAACCAACTCTTCTAGGAGGACTCATGCCCCAGGAAATCAAGATTGACGGCATCGGCATTTCGCCCGATGTTCTGACCGCCATCGTCTCGCGCGCCGTCACGGATGTCGAGGGCATCGCCTCCGTGGGCGTCAAGGACCTTGCCACCAACCTTGTCTCCATGATGCTTTCGTCCAAGGCCCCGGCTTCCGAGCCGGCGGTCGAGGCCGAGGTCATCGGCGACAAGCTCGCGCTCACCGTGCGCGTTGTGGTGTTCTTTGGCTATCCGTTCAAGAAACTCGCCGAGGCCGTTCGCGCCGCCGTGGTCGCTGCCATCGACGCCCAGGTGGGCGTCGAGGTCGAGCGCGTTGACGTTTGCATCGACGGCCTCGTTTTCCCCAAGGAGTAACCTTTGAGCCTTAAGGTTTATCGCGGGCGTACGCTTGCCCGCAGTCAGGCGCTGCAGCTGCTGTTTCAGGCCGAGGCCACGGACAGCCCGCTCGAGCGCGTCCTCGAGGGCGATTTCCTGATCTCGAAGGGTCCCCTCGACCCGTACGCGCTGGAGTTGTGCCGCGGTGCCTACGAGCACATCGATCGCATCGACTGCGCTCTGCGTTCCGTCGCCAAGAACTGGGATCTTATGCGCATGCCCGGCGCTGACCGCAATCTTTTGCGTATCGCCGTCTACGAGATGCGCTTCCTCACCGACGAGGAGGTCTCGGACGCCATCGTGATCAACGAGGCCGTCGAGCTTGCCAAGGCCTATGGCACCGACCAGTCCGCGTCGTTTGTCAACGGCGTGTTGGGCAAGATCGCTCGTAGCGAGGGGCTGCCGGGCGAGGACCTGTATCAGGAGCTGCTGGCCGAGGACCGTGCCCGCGAGGAGGCCCAGGCCGCCGAGGCTGCTGCCAAGGTTGCCGCTGCCCAGGCTGCGGCCGGCGTTCTCGATGAGGGCGCCGAGGTCGCCGAGGCCGAGACCGGTACCGTCGAGGAGTAGCCATGCCAGAGGGTTCCGTCCGCAACTTCGACGAGATCTCGGACCGCTTGGACCAGATCATCGCGTCCGTTCGCTCCAAGGATACGTCCCTGGAGCGTTCGCTCGATCTGTTCGACGAGGCGATCGAGCTGGGCTCCCGTGCGGTCGACATGGTCGATAAGTTTGAGCTGACGCCTCGTGAGGCCGATAAGCTCGAGCAGGAATACGATGAGGATGCGGCAAACGAATCCAAGGATAGCCAGGCCGCGTCTCCGGATACGAATGGTTGATGGCATTCATGAAACGTGTGCGTCTTGATGACGAACTGATTTCACAGGGCATCTGCGCCGATCGCGCGGATGCCCTTCGCACTCTTATGGCCGGCTTGGTCTCGAGCGGCGGCGAGCGTTTGACCTCGCCGGGTCTTAAGGTGACGCCCGGCCTGCCGTTGCACGTGAAGGGTCGTATTCCCTACGTGGGGCGCGGCGGGCTCAAGCTCGAGGGCGCGCTCGATGCGTTTGGGATTGATCCGACGGACCTTGCTTGCCTCGATGTGGGCTGCTCCACGGGCGGCTTTACCGATTGCCTGCTCAAGCGTGGCGCCGCCACGGTCGTTTCGGTCGATGTGGGTCGCGCCCAGTTTGATTGGTCGCTGCGTCAAGACGATCGCGTGACGCTCCATGAACGCACCAACGTGACGCAGTTGCCCGAGCTCGGCTACGGCGGCGCTGTCGACCTGGCCGTGTGCGATGTGTCGTTTACGAGTATCGCGAATATCATCGACGCCGTGCTGGCGTGCCTGAAGCCTTCGGGTTCGTTCTGCACGCTCGTAAAGCCGCAGTTTGAGGCGCCGGCTGCGCTGGTGGGCGAGGGCGGCATCGTGACCGACCCCGCCGTCCGCCGCGATACGCTCGTGGCGGCGATTGAGCTCTTTGCCGCCAAGGGTCTGTTCCCGCGCGACGTGTGCGTGTCGCCCATCCATGGCGCCAAAGGAAACGTTGAGTTTTTCCTGTACGGCACGAGGTTTGCCCCCGGCGAACGCACCGACGATGAGCTTCATTCCCAGGTATCGGTTTTGAGCGAGAAAGCTGCAACGCTATGAAGGTCTTTCTGGTTCCCAATTTCTACAAGCAAGAAGCGGTCGAAAGCGGCTTGATGCTCGAGCTTTGGCTTTCGCGCCAGGGCTACGAGGTCGTATGGGCTGCCGATCAGCGCTCCAAGATGCAGAGTGCGCCCGATGTCGACGATGCCGACCTGGTCATTACGCTCGGTGGTGACGGTACGCTGCTGCGTGCCGCCCGCATTCTCAACTACCGTGAGATTCCCATTTTGGGTCTTTCCTATGGTCATTTGGGTTTTTTGACGGCTGCGAGCCCCGAGGAGCGCGACATTTTACAGGTCGTGAGCGATGCCCTGTCCGGTGAGCTCCATGTGAGCCGCCGCGCCACCATCGCCGCCGATATCGTCTCGGTGCGCGAAGACGGCACGAAGGATGTCGTGCGCACGTTTGCCCTTAACGATATGGCGCTTACGCGCGGGCCCCTGTCCGATATGGTCGAATTCGACATCACGGTGTCCGGCCATCATATTGACCGCCTGCGCGGTGACGGCGTGGTTGTATCGACGGCGACCGGCTCCACCGGTTACGCGCTTTCCGCCGGCGGCCCCATCGTCAGTCCCGATTACACGGGCATGGTCTGTGTGCCCATCGCTCCGCATACCATTCAGGCTCGCGCCTTTTTGACCTCGCCGAGCGATGTCGTCGAGATCTTTATGTCCGATGATCGCCCGAGCGTGCCTGCGATTGCCATCGATGGACAGTTTATTACCTGCGATGGCACGGTCGAGAGCGTGGCTGTGCGCCGTGGTCCCGGCGATGTGCTGCTGCTGGATTACGGTCCCGAGAGCTTCTATAACTCGGTGAGCCGCGTGTTCTACGGAGTGCGTCATGATCGATGAGCTGCAGGTTTCCAACATTGCACTCATTCGCGAGGCGACGTTGGTTCCGAGCGCGGGCCTAACGGTTCTGACCGGAGAAACCGGCGCCGGTAAGACCGCGCTGCTCTCGGCGCTCAAGCTCATTTTGGGTGAGCGTGCAGATTCGTCGACGGTGCGTGAGGGTGAGGCGCTTGCCAGCGTTGAGGCGCGCTTGTTTCACGGCCCGCACGACACGGAGGGCTTCACCGTGCAGCGCACCCTTTCTGCCGAGGGTCGCAGCCGCGTAAAAATTGACGGCCGCATCGCCAGCGTGCGCGAACTTTCGGAGCGCGTCGGCGTGATGATGGATCTTTGCGGCCAGCACGAGCACCAGCGCCTCCTCGACCCGGCGCATCATGTTGCCATGGTCGATGCGTGGGCGGGGCGCCCGGCACTCGAGGCGCTCGAGCACTACCGTGCTTGCTTTAAAGCCTCGCGCGTGGCTGCTAAGGAGGTCCGTCGCGTCGAGGAGGCCTCGCGTGCGCAGGGGAGTCGCGTCGAGGAGGCGCGCTTCGCCTTGGAGCGCATCGCTGAGGTCGACCCCAAACCGGGTGAGTATGAGGAGCTCGAGGAGCTGCTGCCGCGCTCCGAGCATGCCGAGGTGCTGGTGGCCACGGCCAATGATGCCCATGCATCGCTTGCAGCTGAAGGGGGAGCGCTCGATGCCGTGAACAGTGCCGTGGCGGAACTTTCCCGTATGGCTACCGTCGATCGTAAGCTGGGCGACATCGCCGATGCGCTTTCGGATGCCTGCATCTCGCTTGAGGATTGTGCCAACGAGCTGCGCGCCTATCGAGATGGGGTCGCCTTCGATCCTCGCGAGCTGGCTCGTATGCGCGAGCGTTATTCCGATCTTAAGGTCCTGCTGCGTCAGTGGGGGCCCACCATGGACGATGTCTTTGTCATGCGCGACCGCTCACAAGAGCTGTTGTCGCTTGTAGACGATGGTGATGCGCAGATCAAGAAGGCGCGCGAGGCGCTTGGCGCGGCAGAGCGCGAATTGTTCGCCGCCGCCAAGGCGCTTAAACGCGTGCGGAATACCGCAGCCCCTCGCTTTTGTCACGAGGTTGGCCGTCAGATGGCGCGCCTGGAGATGGGCGACGCCGAGCTCGTTTGGGAGTCGCGCGATCTTCCGCGTGCCGAATGGACGCTGGCGGGGCCTTCGAGCTATGAGCTTTTGTATCGCAGTGGTGCCGGATTGACGCCGCGCCCCCTGCGCCGCATTGCGTCGGGCGGCGAGCTGAGCCGCGTCATGCTGGCGAGCAAGGCCGTCCTCGGCAACGCAGATGGCGTGGATACGCTGGTGTTCGACGAGGTCGATGCAGGTGTCGGCGGCTCTACCGCACGTGCCCTCGCGAGCGTGCTGGCAGATCTCGCCGCTACGCATCAGGTGATTGTCGTAACCCACCTGGCGCAGGTCGCCGTCATGGCCGATAAGCACTACGTGGTAAGTAAAGAGCCCGGCGACGTTCCCCAGACGCATCTGGATGAGGTGGCCGGGGACGCCCGCATCGCAGAGATCGCCCGCATGCTGAGCGGCGATCAATCGGAGGCAAGCCTGGCACACGCCAAGCAGATGCTGGAAGAGGCTCGAGGCTAGAACGAGCCGACAGTGTTGGCGGGGACAAAATATCAGCAATTGTTGCACCGCCACTTGCTTGCCTGGCCCGACCGTCAAAAACTATGCCGGTTTACTACGATGAATCGGCGTAGCTCGAGCACAGCTAAAATTGTAAAAAGAAAACCGCAGGTAGAACCCCTGCGGTTTTCTTTTAAAACACGATGTGGTCGCATATTCCGATTTCATCGTAGTAAACCGGCATAGTTTTATCGGAACGGTACATAACGTCCCCTGATAAAACCTACTCCACGACCTTATCCGGCTGGATGAGCTCCTCGTAGAAGCTGATATGCTCGCGGGCGTCTTCAATCTCGGGCAGCAGGAAGTTGTAGATAACCTCGATGATCATCGTGGCACTCATCTTGGAGAACGCAAAGTCGCCCGTGGTGAGCAGTGCCTCGTGGTTCACAGTATTAAAGGTGTAGTCGGCCAGGCGAGCAAGCGGGGACTTGCTGTCGCTGCTGATGACGACAACGGTGGCGCCACAGCTGCGAGCCGCTTTTGCCATGCGATTCAGTCGACGAGACTTGCCGGAGTTCGAGATCAGCACGATGACATCTCCGGGGCGCAGCGTAAGCGCAAAACCAATCGAGGTCTCGCTGATGGTGCTTGCCATGCAGCGAAGGCCCAGCTGCGAAAACTTAAACGTCGCGTCGAGCGCGACGGCGTTGGTGTTGCCTACGGCAGCAAACTCGATAGCCCCTGCGTTCTTAAACGCGTGCACGACGGCTGTCAGCGTGTCGTGGTCAATGCCATCGATAGTCGCATTGAGTTCGCTGACCTTGGCAGCGAGAATATTCTTGAGGCTCTGCTCCATATTGTCGAGCGAGACCTCGTCGGTGAGGCCTTCATTGCGCTGGCTTTCCAGATCGCGCGCTAGTGAAAACTGGAAACTGCGAAAACTGCCAAAACCCAGTTTGCGGCAGAAGCGCGAGACGGTTGCTTCGGAGGTTGCAGCGGCGCGCGAAAGCTGAGCGGCTGTCAGACGCGGGGCCTCGGACTGGTGCTCTAGGATATAGTCGACAATGCGCTGCTCGGACTCGCTGTACCCCCTGTGCATACTAATAAGGGAGAGTGCGCTCTTGCTGCTATCGGACATGGGATGGCTCCTGGCTGGCATGAAAATCGGACTTGTTTTGTAATGTCGTAGTATACGGACATTTTCAATTACAAGATACACCTTGCCGTTTCAATAGTTGATGGTAAACTTTCATCGACCGTTTACGGTAATGAAAGAACCTTTCACCGGAGAAATGAGCTGTATTGCTTCTCATATAAGCGGTGGGTTGGTATCTTTCAGGTGTGGAAAAACGCGTATCGAAGCGCGTGTAGGGGAGCGCCCGCGGGCGCTGTACTCAAGAAGGAGGGACACATGGCTAAGTTTGACATCATCGCCGCCACCGGTTGCCCGACCGGCATTGCGCACACCTTCATGGCGAAGGAGGCGCTGGAGAAGGCAGCTGCCGAGCGCGGTCTGACCATTAAGGTCGAGACCCATGGCCAGGTCGGTGTCGAGAACGAGCTCACTAAGAGTGAGATCGCTGGTGCCAAGGCCGTCGTCGTCGCAGCCGACAAGGATGTCCAGGCGGAGCGTTTCGCCGGTAAGCCCATGGTTTCCGTTGGTGTTTCCAAGGCCCTGTCCGTCGAGGCTGCAGGTAAGCTGATCGACCGCGCACTCGCCGCCAAGGGCGACGACACGGTTGCTGCTGCTGCCGATGTCGAGGATGAGGTCGAGGAGAAGGAGTCCATCGGCCACATCATCTATAAGCACCTCATGAACGGCGTTAGCCACATGCTGGTCTTCGTCGTCGCCGGTGGCGTCCTGACCGCCGTTTCGTTCCTGTGGGGCATCACGTCCTTCGATTCGACGGCTGCCGACTACAACAGCTTCGCCGCTATGCTCAAGATCATCGGCGGCATTGCCATGAACCTCATGGTTCCCGTGCTTTCTGCCTACATCGCCGAGTCCATCGGCAAGCGCCCGGCACTCGTCCCCGGCTTCGTCGCCGGTATGATTGCCATCCAGGGTCTGCCTGTCGTCGAGGGGCCCAACGGTACCACGCTCATTGACGCTGGCGGCACCGGCGTGGGCTTCGGCTTCCTGGGCGGCATCGTCGGCGGCTTCCTCGCTGGTTATGTCATCTTGCTGCTCGAGAAGGTCTTTGCCAAGCTTCCCAAGAACCTGGACGGCCTCAAGGCTATCTTCCTGTACCCGCTGTTCTCGACTGCCATCGTCGGTCTCGTGATGCTCGGCATCTCCGGCCCCATGGCTGCCATCAACACCGCCATGATGGACTTCCTCAAGGGTTTGTCTGCCTCTGGCGCTGTTGTCCTGGGTCTTGCTATCGGCTGCATGTGCGCCTTTGACATGGGCGGCCCGGTCAACAAGGCTGCTTACGTCACCGGTACCGCCATGCTCACCGAGGCCCTGGCTGCCGGTGTCGGCACCGACACCTACAACTTCGGCACCAACTTCATGGCTGCCGTCTCTGCTGCCTGCATCGTTCCGCCGCTGATCACCACCTTTGCCGTCATCGTCGGCAAGAAGTACTTCAGCCAGGAGGATCATGACGCCGGTGTCGTCAACCTCATCCTTGGCTGCACCCACATCACCGAGGGCGCCATTCCGTTCATGACCAAGAACATCTGGCCCGTCATGCCCATCATGATGCTCGGTTCCTCCATCGCCTCGATCCTGACCATTATGTTCAACGTCCACGATCCGGCGCCCCACGGTGGCTTCCTGGTCCTGCCCGTTGTCGAGAACGGTCCGCTGTGGGTCCTCGCGATCCTCATCGGCGCCGTGGTCGGTGGCATCCTGTTCGTCGCTTTCAAGAAGTATGACTTCGAGAAGAACCAGAAGGCCGCTCCTGCCGCTCCCGCTAAGCCGGTCGAGGCTCCCAAGGCCGCTGCCGTCGAGGCCCCCAAGGCCGAGGCTGCCGACTTCGTGAAGGTCGAGAACGTTTTTGTTGCCGAGAACTTCGCTTCTCGTGACGAGGCCCTGAGCTTTGTCTCCAACCAGGCCGTCAAGGCCGGTGTCGCTGGCGACGCCGATGCCGTGATGAACGCCTTCCTGGCTCGCGAGGCCGAGGGCACCACGGGTATGATGGAGGGCTTCGCCATTCCGCATGCCAAGTCCGATGCCATTACCGAGGCCGCCGTTATCGTCGTCAAGGACGACTCTGGCGTGACCGGGTGGGACACCATGGACGGCGCTCCCGTCAACGTGGCTATCGCCCTGCTCATCCCCGGTGCCCAGGCCGGCACCACGCACCTCAAGATCCTGTCCAAGGTCGCCGAGGCGCTCATGGACGAGGGTTTCCGTGCCACTGTCAAGGGTTCCACCGACGCCGCCGAGATCGCCAAGACGATCAACGCCCGCCTGGTCTAATCCCGCAACGCGCGAATAACTTCGCCCCTGTATAAAAGGCGGAGACCCTCTTCAGGGCCTCCGCCTTTTTCTGTCCCTCCCATAGGTTGCGGTGAAATAGGGACTGTTGGGGGTGCGGACGATTTCTTGGACCGCGCCTAGGCGTATCCAAGCTTCCTGCGGT
>UQMK01000005.1 GCA_900542085.1 uncultured Collinsella sp. | reverse complement strand
CTTTGCGGACATTTAAGAAGATATAAAAAGATAGTCAAAAAGACATATATAATTTCTTGTTGAATTGTTATTGCGGATGGGCCGTGTACTTGGCTTTCCGCCGTTATTTGTAGCTGTCTCGGCTTTGGTTGAGGGGAGACGTTCTTTATGCGTATTGTGTTTATGGGTACGCCTGATTTTGCTGTGCCTTCGCTGACTTCGCTTGTTGAGGCTGGGAATGAGATTGCGCTTGTCATTACTCGTCCCGATGCTGTTCGTGGGCGTGGTAAGAAGCTTGAGCCTTCTCCTGTTAAGGCCAAGGCGCTTGAGCTGGGGTTGCCGGTTGTTGAGGCCAATCGTATGACGCCCGAGGTTGTCGAGTCGCTTCAGGCTGCGCAGGCTGATATATTCTGCGTGGCTGCCTATGGCTGCATTTTGCCCGATGAGGTGCTGCATATGGCGCCGCTTGGTATTGTGAATGTTCATGCTTCGCTGTTGCCGCGTTGGCGTGGCGCCGCTCCCATTCAGCGTGCGATTCTTGCTGGTGATGAGGTTGCCGGCGTTTCCATTATGCGTATTGGGCATGGCGTGGATACCGGCGCTTATTGTGCGCAGGCCTCGACATCTGTCGCCGGCAAGCATGCCGAGGCACTGACGATGGAGCTTGGCGAGCTGGGCGGTAAGCTGCTGACCGATACACTGCCCTCGCTTGCCGATGACACAGCGGTGTGGACCGAGCAGGATGAGTCGCTCGTCACGCATGCTGCCAAGATTTCCAAGCAGGAGATGCGTCTGGATCCGCAGATGGCGGCGCTCGATTGCGTGCGTCACGTGTTGGCTTCGTCCGACACTGCACCCGCTCGCTGCGTGATTGCCGGTAAGTCGGTTCGCGCGCTCGATGCTGCGCTGGCGGATGTGTCGCTTGGCGAGGGCGCTGTTGCCGTTAAGAGCAAGCGTGTCTACCTGGGACTTTCCGATGGTGCGGTCGAGCTGCTTGAGGTTAAGCCCGATGGCAAGCGTGCTATGGTTGCTTCTGCCTGGGCTGCCGGCCTGCAGGGTGCCAATCTGACGTGGGGTGCTTTGTCATGAGCAAGCTTTCCCCCGCGCGTAAGCTCGCGCTCGATGTGCTGATGGAGGCCGACCGTCGCGGCATGTATGCGCGTGACGTGCTCTCTGCCCGTGCTACGGCCAAGGCCATTGACCAGCGCGATTCCGCGTTTGCGGCTCGCTTGGCGCTGGGTGTTGCCGCGACGCAGGGCATTTTGGACGAACTGCTTGACCAGTTTCTCGATAAGCCCAAAAAGGTCGCGCCGCGCGTTCGTATGGCGCTTCGTATCTCGGCCTTTGAGATGCTCTACCTGCATACCCCGGGTCGCGTTGCCGTGAGTCAAGGTGTTGAGCTGGTTCGTAGCGGCGCTAAGTCGGCCGCCGGTCTGGCGAACGCCGTGCTGCATAAGGTCGCGGACAACGTCGAGGACTTTGCCGCCGCCGCGGGTGCCGATGAGTCCGAGCGCCGTTTGGTTCGCCTATCTCGCCTGATGGGTATGCCGCGCTGGCTGTGTGCTCGCATTATGGCGTCGTTCGATACGCCCGAGGGCGCGCTCAACTTTGCCGGAAATCTGGCGCCCGCGCCGCTCGCTTTGCACGAGAACGCCTTTGCAACCAAGCCTGATCCGTACCTATCGCAGCTTGTGGCGCCGGTGTTCCCGGGCTGCCATGCGCCGGTCGATTCGCAGGCTACGGTTGCGTCGGGTGTGTTTGAACGCGCGGCGGCCGTGGCCTCGGACCTTAACGCTCAGCTCATCGCTACTGCGGCTACTCGTCCCGGGCGCTGCCTAGAGATTGGCGCCGGTCGTGGTACCAAGACGTATGTGATGATGTGCCAGGCTAAGCGTGCCGGCTACGACCGTCAGCACACTGCACTCGATTTGCACGATCGCAAGTGTGATCAGAATCTTGCGCGCCTGCATAAGGCTGGTATCAAGGGCGTTCGTACCGTCTCGGGTGATGCGTGCGAGCTCGATACGGTCCTCACGTCGTTCGATGCGATGCTTGGTAAACCCGTTCTGTTCGATACGGTGTTTATCGATGCCCCGTGCTCGGGTACCGGCACCATGCGCCGTCATCCTGAGATTCCGTGGCGCTTGACCGAAAAGGACGTGACGGTTGAGCTTCCTAAACTGCAGCTGACGATGCTCAAGGAAGCCGCCGCGCGCGTGGCTGCCGGCGGTGAGCTTATCTATGCCACCTGCTCGGTTTTTGCTGAGGAGAACACTCAGGTCGTGGATGCCTTCCTGGCTTCTCCCGAGGGTGCCGGCTTTAGCGTGGCGCCGCTCTCCGAGGCGCAAATCCTGCAGCTGCCCGAGTTTGCCCAGGCTAAGAAACTCGTCTCCGTCCGCCAGAACGCTCGAGGCCTCTTCCAAAGCGTCCCCTTAAACGCGGATTCCTACGACGGCCACTTCTGCGCCCGCCTGGTCCACAGGTAACAACTAAGTTGCGGTGAAATAGGGATTGAAAAGCGGCTTCTACCCGCCAAACAGTTCTTATTTCACCGCAACTCATAAGGATGATTTTTCTGGGACTGGGATTAATAAATCGGATATGAAAGTAAGCGGTTGGGTTTGGTAAGTTTCTGGATGCATGAACCGCTCGCAGATTTGATATTGAGGGGTTAAAATGATCGATCTTAATAGTGACAAGATTGACAATCCTGAAGATAATACTCAGGAAAATGAAGAGGTTGAGAATTCTTCGATTAAAAAGCGGGTAATTATTGGTGCCGGTATTGTTGCTCTGCTTATTGCTGGTTGTGTCGGTGGTTATGCTGGTTACAATTACAAGCAAGCATGTAGTGAACATAATCAGCAGGTTGAAGTTTTGTATTCAAAGGCTAGCGATAATGTTGCTGCCTTTAAGGCTGATCCTGGGTTACTAACTTTTGAGCAACGTCTTGATACCATTAAAAATGCTCAAAATAATAAAGAGATTTTGAATAAAGAAATCTCTAATGACAGTTTTAAGTATGCGGATGGCACTTCCCCTGATTGGACGAAGTTGCTCAATAAATACGATTCCATTATTAAAGACTGTCGTAATGCTCAAAATGATGAGTGGAATACTTCTGTAACTGACCATGTTAATTTTGATGTAAATTCTACTGAAGATACTGACTCTCTCCAACAGCATATTAATAGCCTCAATGGTCTTCTTAATGATATTTCTAATAAAGATAATCAGAAGCTTATTTTTGAAGATGCCAAAAAGGATTCTAAAAAATTCATCGATCAAATCAATGAACAGATCAGTCGTTATCAATCTCGTATTGATGATTTAAACAAGGCAAAAGCTGAAGCTGAAGCGAAGGCTCAAGAGGAAGTAACAGCACAAGCTCAACAGCAGACTTCTCAGCAGAATAGTTATTCTAGCGGTAGTAACTATTCTAATAATAATTCTGGTGGATCTTCTAGCAGTATTTCTTCTTCCAATAATAGTGGTGGTAAGTATGTCATTCGTCAATTAGATCAATATGATGCAGCTGGTAACTATATCGGATCTACTCATTGGTATAGCGATGGTACTTGTGATGATCCTTATGCTGCCGGTATGGGCGGATTTTAAAATATACTAATTTTTAAAAATAATTATCGACCCATAGCGCAAAGAAGCGGACCCGTGATCGGAGTTGATCGCGGGGCCACGTTGTTATTAGTGGCTATGCGGGCAGTTGGCGCAGCAGCCGCTGGTGGCGCTGGTGCTGGAGCCGCCGCTTCGCTGGTCGGTGTTGTAGAAACCGCTGCCTTCGAACTTAATGCCGCTGGCCGAGAACGTCTTGGATGCCGGGGCACCGCAGCTGGGGCATACGACCTCGGGCGTCTCGGACATGGGGTGTTCAACCTCAAACACGTTGCCGCAGCTCGTGCACTTGTAATCGTAGCGCGCCATAATACTTCCTTTTCAGCACAAAGCGGGCAGATCGCTCTGCCCGCAAAAATTCAAACAGCTGTAACTGTACCCCATATCGGGGGTTTTATCACGCTTCGCCCCAGAATCTATGGGTGCTGCGCAGGAGCTTCGCAGTTTTCTCCTCGGCCGCCGCAATGTCGGCCTCCTGTGCCTGCCATGTCCAATTGCCCGTGGCCACGCCCGGCACGTTCATACGTGCATCGTCGCCCAGCCCCAGCACGTCCTGCAGCGGCATCATAACGAGCGGAGCATCGCTGGCCAAGGCGTTGCCCATGAGCCCCCCTGCCAATGCAATGCCGCTCGGCTCGTCGCCGCCCGCAAAGGAATGCGTGCACCAGCCGGCGAGCGTCGAGGTGTCGTGCGTCGAGGTATACAGGATCTTGCCCGGTGTGGGGTGAATTCCGCAACGAACGTCGTAGTCGCTAAACTCCAGTACGTCCATGCCGGGGAAGCCGCAGGTCGAAGCCATCGCGCGAACACCGGGCGTCAGATAGCCCAGATCCTCTGCAATAAAGTTGAGCGGACCCAGCTCGTCGTAGGCCGTCTGGAACAGGTCTTTGCCCGGGCCAGCCAGCCAGCGGCCGTCGGCACAGGCCTTGCCCGCGGGGATACTAAAGTAGCTATGGAAGCCCAGGAAGTGGTCCAGGCGCACACGGTCGTAGAGCGCGAACGCACGACGCAGGCGATCCATCCACCAGCTATAGCCGTTTTCCTTCATGTGATCCCAGCGGAAGGTGGGGTTTCCCCACACTTGCCCCTCGGGCGCAAAGTTGTCGGGCGGCGCGCCCGAAATTTCAATCGCCTTTCCGGTGTCGGACAGCCAGAAGTTTTCGGGCTCGCTCCATGCGTCGGCCGAATCGTCCGAGACATACATCGGGATATCGCCGATGACCTCGATACCCTTCTTGTGTGCATAGTTCATAAGCTCGCACCAGGCCAGGTCAAAACGATACTGCATGTACGCCTGCAGCTCGGCCTCGTCGTGGAAGCGCTTGTCATCGATCAGGTGCTCGTTGTAACGCGCGACACCCGCCGGCCAATCGTGGCGCGACAGTCCCTCAAAGTGCTTCTTTACCGCCATGTAGACGCAGTACTTCTCGAGCCAGTCGGCGTTGCGATGTTTAAACGCCGTGTACAGCGGGTCGGCATCCTCGCCGCCGCGGGTCTTCCAGGTGACGAAGTCGGCAGCCAGCTCCTCGTGGCTCTCGGGCAGCAGGTCGATATTGCCTGCAAAGGCCGAAGGACCGGCGTAGGGGGAGCGGAAGAAGTCCGTTGGATTGACGGGCAGGACCTGCCAGTAGCGCATGCCCATGGCGGCCAGATGGTCGATAAAACGACGCGTGGGCGCACCGATTGTGCCGGGCTTGCCATCATCGGTCGGCACCGAGGTGATGTGGCACACAACACCCGCACCGTGATCGAGCGGCTCCTGCAGGCGCTGCTCGGCATGGTGATAGATGATCGACGAGCCCAGCGGATACAGATCGAGCGTGACAGTACCGTTGTGGATCTCGCACTCGTGGCCGCTAATCACGTCGCTCGCACATTCGCCGAGCGCCGGGATCGTCACGCAGTGCGAATTGCGCAGGCTGCGGTTTATGATAACCGTCGCGGCCTCGCCGTCTTTGCCCGTGCGGGTGTAGGCCAAGACGTCGTCGTTGAGAGCGAAGGCCTTGATCTCGCCATCGACCATAAAGGGCAGAGCGCGGCGCACGGCAGATGCGTTTTTAAGGATGGCCAGCGTATCGAAGTCGTGGAGTTGGTCCTTGGTCGGCAGGGTGCGGCGGTTGCCCGGATCGGTGAGGCCCTCCAAGCCGTACTCGTCGCCATAATAGATCGAGGGCACGCCTGGGAAGGTCATCTGCATGAGCGTTGCCAACCAAAAGCGGCTCTTGGCCAGGCCCATGGAGTTGTCGTCCAGGCGCCATTTGCTGCGCTCGCTCTCGGGCAGCTGCGACTCGTCGGGGCCGCCGCCGAGCACCGAGATAATGCGCGGGCGGTCGTGGCTCGAAAGCAGATTGAGCGCGCAGGCCAGTGCCTCGCGCGGGTAGTTCTCGCGCAGGGTCTCGATGTCCTCGGCAGCCTGATAGGCGTTCTTGTAGCCCATTAAAAAGCCGATGACCATGTCGCGGAAGGGGTAGTCCATAGCAGAGTCGAGCTCGGAGCCCTGCAGGTAGCGGCGCAGATGGCCGTAACTGATCTTGTTGGAGGCGTCCTCCCAGACTTCGCCGAGCAGCAGCGCATCGGGTTTCTCGGCGAGCACGGCTTTTTTGATCTCGGCCAGGAAGTCGTCGGAAAGCTCATCGGCCACGTCCAGGCGCCAACCATGGGCACCGGCGCGCAGCCATTTGCGGATCACGCCGTCCTTGCCCAGGAGCCGCTCGCGCACCAGTTCGGAGCTCTCGTTGATGGCGGGCATGTTGCCCACGCCCCACCAGCAGTCATACGAACCGTCTTCATGGAAGTAAAACGCATCGCGCCACGGCGAGTCCTCGCTCTGCCACGCACCGACACCGGGATAGTTGCCGTAGCGGTTAAAGTAGATCGAATCGTCGCCCGTGTGGTTGAAGACGCCGTCCAGGATGATAGAAATGCCGAGCTTCTCGGCCGCCTTGCACAGCTCCGTAAAGTCCTGCTCGGTGCCCAGAATCGGGTCGATCTTGGTATAGTCGGCCGTGTCGTAGCGGTGGTTGCTCGCGGCCTCAAAGATGGGGTTGAGGTAGATGGCCGTAAAGCCTAGCTCGGCAATGCGGGGCAGGTCATTTTGGATACCCTTGAGCGAGCCGCCGTAAAAATCCCAGGTCTTGATGGAGCCGTCTTCGGCACGCTCGTACTCGGGCGGTTCGTTCCAGTCCTCGACCATGCGGCGCTGGGTTCCTTTGCGCGGTTTTTCAACTTCGGCAAGCGTGCGTTCGCGCCAGTTTTCGTCGCGTGCATAGCGGTCGGGGAAGATCTGGTAGACCATACCGCGCTCGTACCAAGTGGGACGGTTCTCTCGGTGCTTGTAGACGGTAATCTGGAAGGACGGAACCTCGGCGTAGTTGTAGGTCACACCCTCGCCACCGGTGCGACCCTGCGGTGCACCCAGGCGTACCTCGGGCTGGCCCTCGATGCTGCAGATAAAGCTGTACCAGATAAGACAGGGCTCAGTGCACTCAAGCTCTACGGTAAATATGCCGTCGCCCTCGTGCGTCATGGGATACAGAGACTCACCGATTTCATCGACCCAGGTGCGCAGGGTGAGCGTTGCCTGGTTGGGGTCGGCATCCTCCAAAATCACCGATAGCGAAACGGAAGTTCCAGTGGTCACAGCGCCAAACGGAGTACGAAACTGCGGCAGACGGCTGTTGTGAATCAATCTCATAATTCGGTCCAGTTCAATAGAATCACGGCCTGCGGGCCATGGGCTTTACGCACAGGATGTAAGTATATCTTTTGTACACAGGCTGTATAAACAACATCCGTTTACCATCGGCGAACGGTTGTCCTAGAAAATCGTTTTACCATCCAAATTATCGCGATATTCAAATGTGCCTTTACCGATACTATTTGTAGCCAAACAAAAGTAACCCGGTTTACTGCGATGAATTGAATGATCTCAACCAGGGTAATTTTGGTGATATTAAAACCGCAGGTAGAGGCGTTGCCAATTTCGTAGTTTACCCGCCGTGGTCGGCTTGAGCCATTTTGTCGTAGTAAACCGGCCCTCTTTTTAATACAGAAGTTCAACCAAAAAGAGGGCGCCTGGTTGGGACGCCCTCTTTTGCTTTGAGGATTAAGTTTTAATCGTCCGGATTAGTGGCGCTTGCGGGTGGCCGTTGCCTTACGGACGGAGGTCTTCTTGGTCGGGGCCTTTTCCTCGGCCGGAACAGCGGGGGAGACCGGGGCCTCCTTGGCGGGCTTGGTCTTTGCCGTAGCCTTCGGAGCGGTCTTGACCTCTGCGGCCTTCGGAGCAGGCTCGGCCTTTACTGCGGGCTTGTCCTCGGCCTTAGCCTCTGCCTTGGGAGCAGCAGCCTTGGTCGTGGTCTTCTTGGTCGTCGTCGTAGCGCGCTTGCGCGTGGTGGTCTTGGCGGCCGGCTTTGCCTCGACAGCTGCCTTGGCCTTGGGCTCGGAGGGTGCCTCCTCGACCTTGACGGCGGACTTTGCGGCGGCCTTCGCGGTCGTCTTCGCGGCGGCCTTCGTCGTAGCAGCCTTGGTCGTCGTCGACTTCGTTGCCGTGGTCTTCTTGGCGGTCGTGGTCTTGGACGCGGTCGTCTTCTTGGCAGCGGTCTTGGCCGGAGCCTTTGCCGCAGGCTTAGCCTCGACGGCGGCCTTTACCTCGGGAGCAGCCTCGACCTCGTTGGCCTTCTTGGCAGCGGCGGTCGTGCGCTTGCGCGTGGTCGATGCCTTGGCAGTAGTTGCCTTGGCAGCGGTGGTCTTGCTCGCAGCGGCCTTCGTGGTCGTAGCCTTCTTAGCCGTTGCCTTGCGGGTCGTCGTCTTTTTGGTGGCAGGCTTCGCAGCGGGCTTCACCTCAGGCTCGGGCTCGGGAGCAGCCTCGACCTTCACCTCAGGATCGGCCTTAACGGGCTTAGCTTCAACCGGCTTCTCCTCGACCTTGGGCTCCTCAGCAGCAGCGGGCTCCTTAACGGGCGCCGCAGGCTCGGCCTCATCAGCAACCGGCCCCTCTATGGCCGTGGCAGCCTCCACAGCCGCCGGGCGCTCAATCTCCGGGTGCATAAAGAAGTACAGGTCCAGATACTTGTCGGCCGAACGCGTCCAGCTAAAGTCCTGGCTCATGGCCTGCGTGACTAGCTGGTTCCATGCCTCACGGTTATCCCAGAACAGGCGTGCTGCGCGGAACACCGCGTCGCCCATCTCGTCGCCGTTAAAGTTGGTAAACGAGAAGCCCGTGCCCTCGCCGGTAAACTCGTTGTACGGCTGCACGGTGTCCTTCAGGCCACCGGTCTCGCGCACGATGGGCAGGGTGCCGTAGCGCATGGCGATGATCTGCGACAGGCCGCAGGGCTCAAACTTCGAAGGCATCAGGAACATGTCGGCGGCAGCGTACATGCGCTGCGACAGCGCCGGGTCAAACTCGATGCGCGCGGCCATGGTGCCGGGGTACTTGTCCTGGAAGTAGCGCAGACCGTCCTCGTAGTCGCGGTCGCCGGTGCCCAGCACGGCCACCTGAACGCCGCCGGACAGGATGCGGTCGAGCGCGTACATGACCAGGTCCATGCCCTTCTGGCGCGTCAGGCGCGTGACCATCACCATAAGCGGGCGGTCGTCGCGCACCTCGAGCCCCAGTTCCTCCTGCAGCTTGGCCTTGCACACGGCCTTGCCGGAACGGTCGTCAACCGTGTAGTTGGCGGCAATGCGCTTGTCGGTTGCCGGGTCAAAGGCCGCCACGTCAATGCCGTTGAGGATGCCCTGCAGCGCGTAGGAACGCTCGTGCAGTACGCCGTCCAGGCCCTCGCCAAACTCGGGCGTCTGGATCTCGCTCGCGTAGGTGGGGCTCACCGTGGTGATGGCGTCGGCATAGTGCAGTGCGCCCAGCATGTAGTTGATGCTGCAGGCGTCGCAGCGCAACTGCGTGGCGGCCGCCGGAATATGCGCCACACCCAGGATGTCCTCCATCACGGTGTCGCTAAACTGGCCTTGGAACGCCACATTGTGGATCGAGAACACGGTCTTGACGCGGTCATAGAGCGGCAGGCCCTGGTAGAACTCGCGCAAGAACACGGGTGCCAGTGCCGTTTGCCAGTCATTGCAGTGCAGGATGTCGCACTCAAAATCGGCCGGCAGGTGCTGCAGGCTCTCGGTGATGGCCTTGGAGAAGAACGCGAAGCGCTCGCCGTCGTCGAAGAAGCCGTACGGATAATCGCGCGCAAAGTAGCGCTCGTTGTCCACGAACATATAGGTGACGCCGTCGCGCTCGAGTTTCTCAAGCCCGCAGTACTCGTTGCGCCAGCCAAGGCTCACGTAAAAGTCGGCAAAGTGCTCCATCTGCGCCTTGTACTCGTCCTTGATGGTGGCGTACTTGGGTACCATTACGATAACCTCGGCGCCGGCGCGCACGAGTGCTGCAGGCAGCGAGCCCGCCACGTCACCCAGGCCACCGGTCTTTACAAACGGTGCGCACTCGGCCGAGGCAAACACAATCTGCATCTTTTTGCTGGAATCTGCCATATTGTCTCCCATGTTGTAATTCGAGAATAGCCGCCTGGCGCTAACCGGGCGGCTATTCTACATGTTACGAGCGATGTTGCGGTGCCAACGTTAACGTACGATGGTGGTGTCGGAAGTTAACGGAGCCTTGCCCAGCACCAGGATGTTCTCGGGCGTACCGCGAAGCTCGGTGTTGGTGGGAACCACGTTGTTCTTGTCCAGAATGGCATTCTCGACGCGTGCGCCGCTCTTGATGATGCAGCTCTGGTTGATGATCGAGTTGGTCACCGAGGCGCCCTCCTCAACCACGACGCCGCGCGACAGGATCGAGTTACGCACGGTGCCCTTGATGATGCAGCCGGCCGAGATGATCGAGTTGCACGCGTGGCTGCCGGTCGCATAGCGCGAAGGCGGCACGTCGTGAGCCTTGGTCAGGATCGGGCGCTCGGGGTCAAAGAGCTGATCGGCCACGGTCTGGTCGAGCAGGTCCATGCTGCGGCGGTACAGCGACTTCTCGCTAAACACGCCCACGACCTCGCCCTTGTACTCGTAGCTGCACACGTCGATGTTGCCAAAGTCGCCCTGGAGTGCCTCGAGCAGGTCCAGATAGTCGGCGGCCTGGTAGTGGTCGATGATCTCGAGCAGCGTCTCGCGGTTGACGATGCAGCAGTCCATAGAGGCGTTGTCGCCGTACGCGACGCCGGCGCTCACGCCCGTCAGGCGACCGTTCTCGTTAATTTCGAGTTTGGTCTCGTCATCGACGTTGCGCGTGGCCTTGCAGTACACCACGGTCATCTGGGCACCGGAGTTCTCGTGCGCGTCGATGATGGTGTTGAGGTCCATGTTAAAGATGATGTTGGTGCCCATCATCACAACATAGGGCTTGTCCGAGCGCTGGAACAGCGTCTTGTTGGAGATGATGTCGCGCAGCAAGAAGCGCATGCCGCCCTTGGTGGTGCCATACGCGTTGCCGGGCACCATGAACAGGCCGCCCTTCTTGCGGTCCAGGCCCCAGTCCTTACCCGAGCCCACGTGGTCGATCAGCGAGCGGTAGTTTCCCGGCATAACGACGCCGACGGTCTTGATGCCGGCATTCATCATGTTGGACAGCGGGAAGTCGATCAGGCGGTAGCGGCCCAAAAACGGGACGGACGCGATGGGGCGGTCCTTGAGCAGGACGCTGCCGTAGGTCGAAGAGTAGTTAGCGGTGATATAACCGATGGCCTTGCGATTGATCATCGGATCATTCCCCCTTCCCGATAACGACGTCATTTCCAACGACGGCCGTATCCTTGGTGGTATCGACAGAGCCGAGCTTCACGCCCTCTTCGACCGTGGAGTTCTCGCCCAAAATAGCGCGGCAGATGTGTGCGCCGCTCTTAACGTGCGCACCCGGCAACAGCACGGAGTCCTCGACCACGGCGCGCTCCTCGACGATGACATCGGTCGAAATGATCGAGTGGCGAGCGGTGCCGTAGATCTTGCAGCCGTTGGAGACCAGGCAGTCGTCCAGGCGGCCGTCCGGGCCAATGTAGTGCGGCGGACGCGTGGTGATGTTGGACATGATGGGGAAGTGCTTGTCGAACAAATCGAACTCGGGGTTGTTGCCCAGCAGGTCCATCGAGGTCTCGTGGAAGCTGGCGATGGTGCCGACGTCCTTCCAAAAGCCGTGGAACTCGTAGCTGTACAGGCGCTTGCCCTCGCCGAGCAGCTTGGGGATGATGTCCTTGCCAAAGTCGTGGCTCGAGCGCTGGTCCAGAGCGTCCTCCTCGAGCGCCTCGATCAGCACGTCGGCCGAGAAGATGTAGATGCCCATGGACGCGAGGTTCGAATCGGGCTTATCGGGCTTCTCGGTGAACTTGGTGATGCGGCCGTCCTCGGGGTCGGTGGTCAGGATGCCAAAGCGGCTGGCCTCCTCCCACGGCACGGGCATAACGCTCACCGTGAGGTCGGCGTTGTTCTCAATGTGCGTCTTGAGCATCTTGCGGTAGTCCATGCGATACAGGTGATCGCCCGAAAGAATCAGGACGTACTTGGGGTCGTTGGCCTTGATGTAGTCGAGGTTCTGCGTAATGGCGTCGGCCGTGCCCGCATACCAGGCGCCGCCGGTCTGCGTCTCGTACGGCGGCAGGATCGACACGCCGCCGTCGCGGCTGTCCAGATCCCACGCCTCGCCGGAGCCCACGTAGGCATGCAGCAGGTAGGGGCGGTACTGCGTCAGAACGCCCACCGTGTCGATGCCCGAGTTGGAGCAGTTAGAGAGCGAAAAGTCGATAATGCGGAACTTGCCACCAAAGCTAACCGCCGGCTTAGCGATCTTTTGGGTGAGTGCCCCCAATCGGCTGCCCTGTCCTCCTGCGAGGAGCATCGCGATGCATTCTTTCTTACTCATCGATTTCTCCTTCTGTCATCGATGTTCCTAAACCCATTAGCGACGGGCGCGCGCTCGGTCGCGCCCGTCGAGTAATGCCGTGCTGGCATAGTGGAGCTCGCGGCCTTTAAGCGTGCCAGATCTCGTCGCGGTACTCGCGAATGGTGCGGTCGCTCGAGAACCAGCCGCTCGAGGCGGTGTTGAGCAGGGCTTTGCGGTTCCAAGTCTCCTGGTCGCCATAGCTGCCGGTGAGCTTCTCCCACGCATCTACGTAGCTGCGGAAGTCTGCCATGACCAAGTCTGGGTCGTTGTTGTTCATGAGCTCGTTGTAGATGCTCTCGAAGTTGCCCGAAAGACCGGCAAAGGTGTTGTCCTTGAGCTCGTCCATCACGCGGCCCAGGCGCTCGCGGTCGCCGTTAAGGGTATCCCACGCAAAGTAGCTGTTGGATGCCCAGAGCTGCTCGACCTCGGGGGCGGTCAGGCCAAAGATGGCCTCATTCTCGCGGCCGGCCAGGTCGGCGATCTCGATGTTGGCGCCGTCGAGGGTACCCAGCGTAATGGCGCCGTTCATCATGAGCTTCATGTTGGACGTGCCCGAGGCCTCCTTGCCTGCCGTGGAGATCTGCTCTGAGATCTCGGCGGCGGGGTAGATGAGCTGGGCGTTGCTCACGCGGAAGTTGGGGATAAAGCAGACCTTCATGACCTCGTTGACGCGAGGGTCGTTGTTGATGACGTCGGCCACGGAGTTAATGAGGCGGATGGTCTCCTTGGCAAAGGTGTAGCTCGAGGCAGCCTTGCCGCTAAAGATGAAGGTCGTCGGCGTCACGTGGAAGTTGGGATCGGCGATACGACGGTTGTAGATGTCCATCACCTTCATGATGTTCATGAGCTGGCGCTTGTAGGCGTGGAAGCGCTTTACCTGGACATCGAAGACGGTGTTGGGGTCAATGACCAGACCGGTCTCGGCCTTGACGTAGGCGGCCAGACGCTCCTTGTTGGCGCGCTTGGAGGCACCTACGGCCTTCAGGAACTCGGTGTCGTCCTTAAACTCCTTGAGCTTCTCCAGCTCAAAGGCGTCCTTCAGCCAGCCGTCGCCAATGGCCTCGGTCACGAGCTTTGCATAGGTGGGGTTGGCCTCGGCAAAGAAGCGACGGTGCGAGATGCCGTTGGTCTTGTTATTGAACTTCTCGGGCGTCAGGGCATAGAAGTCCTTGAGCACGATGTTCTTGATGATGTCGGAGTGGATCTTGGCCACACCGTTGACGCTGTGGCTGCAGATCACGGACAGGTTGGCCATGCGAATCTCGCCGTCCCACAGAATGGCGGTCTGGCGCAAACGCTCCTGCCAGCCCTCCTGCGTGGTGTCGAACGACTCGTGCCAACGACGGCTGATCTCGTCGATGATCTGGTACACGCGGGGGAGGAGCTTGGAGAACGTGCCGATGGGCCACTTCTCCAGGGCCTCAGGCAGGATGGTGTGGTTGGTGTAGCTCACGACCTGCGTCACGATGTTCCAGGCGTCGTCCCACTCGAGCTTCTTCTCGTCGATGAGGATACGCATGAGCTCGGGGCCGCACATGGCGGGGTGGGTATCGTTGGTGTGGATAGCAACAAACTGCGGCAGCAGCTCCCAGTTCTCGCCGTGCTCCTTCTCAAAGGTGTCAAGCAGGCTGTAGATACCGGCCGAGACAAACAGGTACTCCTGCTTCAGGCGCAGCAGGCGACCGTGCTCGCCGGCGTCGTTGGGGTAGAGGATGGCGCTGATGGCCTCGGCCTCGGCGCGCTCGGCGTCGGCCAGGGCGTAGTCGCCGCGGTTGAAGGCCTCCAGATCGAAGTGCTCCTCGACCGGCTCGGCGGCCCAGACGCGCAGCTTGTTGACAGTCTCGCCGGCATAGCCCACCACGGGGATGTCGTAGGGGACGGCCAGGATATCCTGCGTGTCCACCGTGCGGTAGAACGTGCGGCCGTTCTCCTCAAAGCCCTCAACATGGCCACCAAACTTAATGGTCACGGCCTTGTCCTGACGACGGACCTCCCAGGGATAGCCGTGGGTGAGCCACTCGTCGGTGGCCTCGACCTGGCTGCCGTTGACGATCTCCTGCTTAAACAGGCCGTAGCGGTAGCGCATGCCGTTGCCGTAGCCGGCAATGCCCTCGGCTGCCATGGAATCCAGGAAGCATGCGGCCAGACGGCCCAGGCCACCGTTGCCCAGAGCCGGATCGGGCTCCTGGTTCTCGATGACGGACAGGTCGAAGCCCATGTCGTCGAGCGCCTCGGCGACCATGTCGCGCACGCCAAAGTTGAGCAGGTAGTTGTCGAGCAGGCGGCCGATCAAAAACTCGATCGAGAAGTAGTACACGCGCTTCTTGCCCTCGGCGGTGACGCGGGCGTCG
Source organism: uncultured Collinsella sp. (assembly GCA_900542085.1). Taxonomy (GTDB): domain Bacteria; phylum Actinomycetota; class Coriobacteriia; order Coriobacteriales; family Coriobacteriaceae; genus Collinsella. The sequence continues at coordinate 85,236 of UQMK01000005.1, read as the reverse complement.
CTCTTGGTGGCAACGGTGCGTGCCTTCTCGGCCACGAGCTTGGCCAGGGCGTTAAAGCGGTCGAGGTCGCTGGCGGCCTCAACGCTCTTGCCGCTGATGCTCATGACGGCATCGCGATAGAGCTCGGTAAACTCCTGCTTGTTGTCGAAGATCTTATTCATACGTTCCTTTCCCCCGGGGATGTTTCTCCCGGAACGGTTATGTCTTGTATCCTACGCCCTCGCGGGGCGCGTAATTACAGCTGTAACGGCTTTGTTACGCATCCTTGGCATATGGCTTAACAGAAGCAGACTTTGCCTTGGTAGCGCCCTTTTTGGCAGCCGGCTTCTTGGCTGCGGCCTTAGCAGCGGGCTTTGCGGCAGCCTTAGCCTTGGCCGGAGCCTTCTTAACAGCCGCAGGCTTGGGCTTCACCGAGGACGCTCGCTTGCGCGTCGCCTTCTTGGGCTTCTCAACCACGGGCGGCTTATAGCTACTGGGACCGCGGCGCTTAAGCACCACGCCAGCCAGGCCGGGCACCTTGATCTCGATGGAATCCATCTGCCCGTTCCAGGGATAGGGCTCGCTTGAGCAGGTGTAGGGTTCCTCGCCGGCATAGCCGCTGCCGCCAAACTCGGGACGGTCGGAATCGAAGATGACCTCCCAGTCACCCTCGCGCGGCACGCCCACACGGAAGCTCTCGTAGCTCGCCGGATCAAAGTTGATCAGGATCACCAGGTCGTCGTCAATGTCCTCGCCCTGGCGCACAAAGCTCACGATGGACTGCTTGGAGTTGTCCGCGTCGATCCAGGTAAAGCCGTCGTCGGTGTATCCGCGCTCGTACAGGGCGGGCTCGGCGGTGTACAGGTGGTTGAGCGCCTTGATAAACGCCTGATGATGACGGTGGGTCTCGTATTCCTCGGTCAAGAACCACTGAATTGACTCGTAGTAGCGCCACTCAATAAACTGGCCGATCTCGTTGCCCATAAAGTTGAGCTTGGCACCGGGGTGCGTCATCTGGTAGAAAGCCAGCGTGCGCAGGCCGGCAAACTGGCGCCACCAGTCGCCCGGCATACGGCCGATGAGCGAGCACTTGCCGTGCACGACCTCGTCGTGGCTCAGCGGGCAAATGAAGTTCTCGGTAAAGGCGTACATGATGGAGAACGTGAGCAGGCCGTGGTTGCCGGGGCGCCACGGAAAATCGGTCTGCATGTAGTGCAGGGTGTCGTTCATCCAGCCCATGTCCCACTTGTAGTGGAAGCCCAGGCCGCCGTCCTGCGGCGGATAGGTCACGAGCGGCCACGCGGTGGACTCCTCGGCCATCATCATCACGTCGGGGTAGTGTGCCTCAACAGCGCAGTTGACCTGACGGATAAACGCGCTGGCGTCCAGGTCCTCCTCGGTACCGTACTTGTTGAACTTCTTTTGGCCGGGATCGTCGATGCCAAAATTGAGGTACAGCATACTGGACACGCCGTCCATGCGAATACCGTCCACGTGGAAGTTCTCGAGCCAGTACAGCACGTTGGAGACCAGGAAGGAGCGGACCTCGCCGCGGGCGAAGTCAAACTTGTGCGTGCCCCAGTTGGGGTGAATCTCATGCTCAAACAGCATGTGGCCGTTAAAGGTGGCAAGGCCGTGGGAATCGGCGCAAAAACCGCCGGGCACCCAGTCCATGATCACGCCGATGCCTGCCTCGTGGCATGCGTCGATAAAGTGCATGAGCTGCTGCGGGTTGCCGTAGCGCGACGTGGCGGCATAGTAGCCGGTCGTCTGGTAGCCCCAGGAGCCATCGAAGGGATGCTCCATAAGCGGCATGACCTCGATATGCGTGTAGCCCATGTCGCGCACGTAGTCCACGAGCTCCACCGACAGGTCGTCGTAGGTGTAAAACTCACCGCGCTGCGCTGGGAAGGGATCCATGGGGCCGGGGTAGTTGCCGTACTCGTCGGGCTCGCCCTGCGGTGCGTCGCCGTGGCGCTTCCACGAACCAATATGCACCTCGTAGATGTTAAGGGGTTGCGACATGTGGTTATGGCTGGCGCGGCGCTTGAGCCATGCGGCATCGTTCCACTGGTAGCCATCGAGGGTCCACAGCACACTCGCGCTACCCGGAGGGCACTCGGCCTTAAAGGCGTACGGATCGGCCTTGTAGAGCTTTTCGCCCTCGTTGGTCTCGATGAGATACTTATAGAGCTGGCCCTGCTCGGCGCCAGGAATAAAGCCTTCCCAAATAGCGCTCGTATGCATGGGCACCAGCGGGTTGGCTTCCTCGTCCCAGTCGTTAAATTCGCCAATGACATGGACGCTCTTTACGTCGGGCGCCCAAACGCAAAAGCGCCAGCCGCGCGTACGGTTTTGCGTGTCGGGGTGCGCGCCCATCTTTTCCCAGCTGCGCTCCCACGTACCGATGCCAAACAGATAGACATCGTCTTTGGTGAGCTCCGGTGCGTGCGGGGCGGCTTTACGGGTAGCAGGCTTTTTGGTTGCTGGCTTTAGCTTTGTATCGCTCACGTTTGATCCCATCATGACGCGGCAGCGTGTTGCCTTGGTGACTAGATGCGAAAGGTCCAAGGCTGCACGAATCGAAGGGACGGCGATAGTTCTATGATTCGTTCCACCTCGCGTGCTCGGTGGAACTTTCGGCAGAAACTACGATAACACCTGTACGTTACTTTTATGAACGAAAGAGGATTTGCGGGGGCGTTTAATCGGTAAGCGCCATGTTTATACCACTTGCAGAATTGCTGTGGTAAAACTCTTGACAGTTTTATCAATTAGCGTTTCTAGATTGTTAGGTTGACGTTTGGTAAAACGTTTTTAGCAGGTTGTTTACCCTTTGACATCGAAAGGCTCGTATATGGACCACATCGCCGCCTCAAGTGTCGCTTTTATTTTCGATTGCGACGGCACACTGGTTAACAGCACCCTCGTTTGGGCTTATGCCCAGCCCGAGTTATTGCACCGCCACGGAGTTGACGTGACGGTCGACGATTTTGCCCAGTTTGAGCATTTGTCGCTCGAGGACGAGTGCCAGGCCTACCACGACACCTGGGGCATTGGCGCAAATGGCGTGGAGCTCTACCGCGAGCTGAGCGACATCCTGATCGATGGCTACTCCAAGGTGCCGCCGCGCGAGGGCCTGCTTGCATTTTTGAAGCAGGCGAAGGCCGCCGGCATTGCCATGTGCGTGGCCACGTCCACGCCGGCCGAGCTGGTGCAGTCTGCGCTTGCTGGCGCCGGGCTCGATGCCTACATGGAGTTTGTGACCACCACGGGCGAGGCCGGGCGTTCCAAGCAGTTCCCCGATGTGTACGAGCTGGCGTTGCGTCGCCTGGAAGATCGCCACGGGCACCAGTTTGAGCGTGCATGGGTGTTTGAGGACGCCGTCTTTGGCCTTAAGAGCTCTGGCTCCGCGGGCTTTAAACGCGTGGGCATCTATGATCCGCTCGGCCGTATGGAGCGCGACGAGGTTCGCGACAACTGCGATATCTTTATCGATAGCTATGAGGACCTTGATCTGGCCCGCGTGCTTTCGTTTGAGGGATAGGCGAGAGCTATGGCTTGCAAGGTATTGGTGGTCTGCGGCTCGCCCGTGGTGGCGAGCGCGGATTTGTTGCGTAGGTTAGCGGGGGAGTGCGACCACGTTGTCGCCGTAGACCGCGGGCTCGACGCGCTGCTGTGCGCAGGACTAGGTTGTGACGTATATGTTGGCGACGCTGATACGGTGAGCGACGCGGGTCGCGCGCTGGTCGATGCTGCCACCGACTTTGAAGTTGAGCGTCACGACCCCTACAAGGACTATACCGATCTGGCGCTGGCGCTCGATTCCGTCCGCCGACGCTGGCCAGCCGCCGAAGTGGTTGTGACCTGCGCCACCGGCGGCCGTCCCGACATGGCCCTTTCCGTACTGGGGCTGCTCGCAGGCTACGAGGATGCCCCTGTCTGGATCGCCGAGGACAAGGTGCTCGCCCGCATCCTTCACGCAGGCGAATCCTGGACCATCGAAGGTGCCGAAGGCAAGACGTTCTCCATCATCGCCATAGCCCCCAATACCGAGGTAAGCGAGCACGGCCTAGAGTGGGAGCTAGATCGGAGCCCGCTGGGCTTGTTAGCTGACACGGGCATTAGCAACGTCGTCAGGTCTACAGCCACGATCCAAGTTCACACCGGCACGGCAATCGCTTACCTATATCAATAGGTATTTAGAGTCTGACCCAAAAAAGTCCTTGCACGTCGCGCCAACTTCCCCTATAGTATCTCCTCGTCACGGGGGCGTAGCTCAGCTGGGAGAGCGCTTGACTGGCAGTCAAGAGGTCAGGGGTTCGATCCCCCTCGTCTCCACCATTGTGAATATAAAGCCTCCGGGAAACTGGAGGTTTTTTTCATATGCAGCATCTGCACAAATCAAAGTGACGCCACACCAACACCCACACCCAAAAAAGTTGTGCAATTTATTTCCCACTTCTGTACATAGTTTGTTAACCCAACATAATTCCATTTTGCATTCCACGCCGTCAGCGTTGCAGCTCGGGTGGTGCGTGCCAACAGCTACACCCGAATAAACCTGCGTTAATGTGAACAAGTTTGCAAAATTACTCCCTTAAGCACTGCAAATGAACGATATGTTGTCGCGTGTGGCCTAAATCGGTTTCTAGTCGCCTTGTGCTAGGATATCTAACGTTACATGGGTTCAACTGTGCTCACGGCTCCAGCAAGCCGCAAAGCGCAGGGTCGATCAGCATCCGGCCGTAACGGCGGTGCCAGAAAAACCACGAGCTCCAATAGCGTCGTCATGCGTATCGCATCGTAAGACTTTGTTCTTGTTATGTGCAAGCCACCCTTTCGAATCGATACTTCATGACAATTCGCAGCAATACTGCAGCTGTTTGCGTGCGGTCCAGTTTTGTTCCTGCTTGACTGGTTCGCTCGCAGCCAGCTGGGGTCGCGGTCATTTTGCGATACACGTCCGCGTCTCTAGCCACTGCGTTTATACATACCGTTCACGGTGGCGCAGAGCCACGTGCTTGTCTAACTGGGCTCAGGGTTTGAATATGGAGCGCCTTCGCGCACAAGCGCCCTGGCGAAGCCATACCCAAACCCCGTGAGCCACACGTAAGACAGCAAGGGGGTGGTGCTCGTGTGGTATGTGATCCAGGTCATTAACGGTCGCGAAGACGTAATGCGCGAGCGCATCGAGCGCATGGTGCCGGTGAGCGCCATACAGGAGCTCTTTTATCCCCAATTTCAAACTGAGATTAAGGTGCACGGCGAATGGGTCAATACGACCAAGCCGCTCTTTCCCGGTTATCTTATCTGCGATACGGCAGATCCTCGCACCGTGCAACAGTATCTGCTGCGTATGGACGACTTTGCCCGGGTGCTTGCCCAGGACGGTCAGTTTGTGCCGCTGGCAAAAGAAGAGGTCCAGCTTATTGGCAGCTTTACTCATGCGGGAGACCGCGTAGTGCCCATGAGCGAGGCCCTAAAGGACGGCGACCAGGTCGTAGTGACGGCAGGTCCGCTGCTGGGCCGCGAAGGCCTTATCAAAACCATTAACAGACGCAAGAGTACTGCTTATTTGGAGCTCGACCTGTGCGGCCGACGCGTAACTACGCGCGTTGGCCTTGCCGTGCTTTCAGCCGAGCAGCGCGTCATGCGAAACCTTAAAAAGGCGATTGCCTAGCTGCAGGCGACTGTTTAACGGGACAGGGAGGATCCCCGGGGCGGGGACGTAGGTTTGAAGGAAATAGTGTCAGATAAAACTGAATATTCAGAAGGAGCGCCGGTGGGGGCCGCGCTTCTTGCGCAAGCCATGAATGGCGGCGACGCGAGCGTGCGCTACAAGGCCATGCAGGCCGTGAAGGACTGGGACCGCACGCGCCTGGCCTACCGCACCGTAAAGCGCGCCTTCGACATCGTGTTCAGCGGCTGCGTGCTGGCCGTCATCGCCGTTCCGAGCCTGGTGCTCGCCGCGGCCATCCGCCTGGAGAGCGAGGGCAACCCGTTCTACAGCCAGATCCGCGTGGGCCAGACCCGCCGCGACGGCAGCCTGTCAACCTTCCGCATGTGGAAGTTCCGTTCCATGTACAGGGACGCCGACGAGCGCCTCGCCGAGCTCAAGGGGCAGAACGAGATCGCCGGCGCCATGTTCAAGATGAGGGAGGACCCCCGCGTCACGAAGATAGGCAAGTTCATCCGCAAGCACTCCATCGACGAGTTCCCGCAGTTCCTCAACGTGTTCCTGGGCCAGATGTCCGTCGTCGGCCCGCGTCCGCCGCTGCCCAACGAGGTGGCGGAGTACACCGAGTACGACCTGCAGCGCCTGGCCGTTAAGCCCGGGATCACCGGCTGGTGGCAGGTGACGGAGCGCAACTCGACCGGCTTCGACGGCATGGTCCGCCGAGACCTGGAGTACATCGCCAAGCGCGGTCCCATAACGGACCTGAAGATCGTCGTCCTCACGGTGATCGAGGTCATCACCGGTAAGGGTGCGTGCTAATGCTTCAGGACTATTCAAAATTCGTTGAGCTCAAGCGCGTTCCCGTAATCGATGTTCCGATCACGGGAACCAATATGTCTGAGTGCGTCGAGTTTCTCACTCGCCATATAGATGAGCTACATGGCGAGTATATTTGCGTTTCCAATGCTCATACCTCGGTTATGGCCCATGACGACCCCTCCTATTGGGCCTGCCAAGCTGAATCCGTCATGTCCCTTCCCGACGGTAAGCCTTTATCTGTTGTTGGAAGCAAAACAATCGAGTCAATGGGGCGTGTAACTGGACCCGATTTGATGCGAGAGATATTCAACATTTCCGCGCAGCAAGGATGGAGCCATTACTTCTACGGCAACGAGCAGAAGAACCTCGAGGCTCTCAAAGATTCTCTTCGAGAGGAATATCCGGGTTTGAAAATCGCCGGCATGGAACCTTCGGTCTTCCGTCCGCTCTCTGATAGCGAGAAACGAGACCTATCGCGACGCCTTGCAGAATCTGGTGCTGACTTTGCATGGATCGCTTTGGGCGCGCCTCGCCAGGAAGTCCTCATGCATGAGCTTAAAGGAGGCTCCCAACCGTTGATGATTGGCGTCGGAGGCGCGTTCAACGTTCTCGCTGGCGTGGTGCCGGAGGCACCGATCTGGATGCAGAACTTGAGCCTCGAGTGGCTATACAGACTTATCCAAGAGCCGAGACGGCTTTTCAAGCGATACCTCATTACTAACACTAAGTTTCTCTTTTACCAGTTCACGGGCGCAAAACGCAAGGAAGGCAAGTAGATGAAATCCACGACTGCATTCAAAGACAAGACCCTCATGATCACGGGCGGCACCGGCTCGTTCGGCAACACCGTGCTCAAGCACTTCATGAACACCGACCTGGCCGAGATCCGCATCTTCTCGCGCGACGAGAAGAAGCAGGACGACATGCGCCACCGCCTGCAGGAGAGGTCCCCGGAGCTCGCCTCCAAGGTGCGCTTCTTCATCGGCGACGTCCGCAACGCCCAGAGCGTGCGCGACGCCATGCACGGCGTTGACTACATCTTCCACGCCGCCGCCCTCAAGCAGGTGCCCTCCTGCGAGTTCTTCCCCATGGAGGCCGTCCGCACCAACGTCATCGGCACGGACAACGTGCTGCACGCCGCCATCGAGGAGGGCGTGGACCGCGTCGTGTGCCTGTCCACCGACAAGGCGGCATACCCAATCAACGCCATGGGCAAGTCCAAGGCCATGATGGAGTCCATCATCTACGCCAACGCCCGCAACGGCGCCGGCCGCACCACCATCTGCTGCACCCGCTACGGCAACGTCATGTGCTCGCGCGGCAGCGTCATCCCGCTGTTCATCGACCGCATCAGGAAGGGCGAGCCGCTCACCGTGACCGACCCCAACATGACCCGCTTCCTCATGAACCTGGACGAGGCCGTCGACCTGGTGCAGTTCGCCTTCGAGCACGCCAACCCCGGCGACCTGTTCATCCAGAAGGCGCCGGCCTCCACGATCGGCGACCTCGCCGAGGCCGTGCAGGAGGTCTTCGGCCGCGTGGGCACCCAGGTCATCGGCACCCGCCACGGCGAGAAGCTCTACGAGACCCTCATGACCCGCGAGGAGCGCCTGAGGTCCGAGGACATGGGCGGCTACTACCGCGTGGCCTGCGACTCGCGCGACCTGAACTACGACAAGTTCGTCGTCGACGGCGAGGTGGAGACCCAGGCCGACGAGTCCTACACCTCCCACAACACCGAGAGGCTCGACGTGGAGGGCACCATCGCCAAGATCAAGACCGCCGAGTACGTGCAGCTGGCCCTCGAGGGCCGCGAGCACGAGGCGGTGCAGTAGGGTGCGCGTCCTCGTCACCGGCGCGAATGGGTTCGTGGGCAGGAACCTCTGCTGCGCGCTGAAGAACGTCCGCGACGGCAAGGACCGCCGCGATAAATACCAGGCGCTGCTCCCGCTCGAGGTCATGGAGTACGACGTCGACTCGACGCCCGGGGAGCTGGACGATTATTGCTCGCGCGCCGACTTCGTCTTCAACCTGGCGGGCGTCAACCGCCCCGAGGACCAGTCCGAGTTCATGGAGGGCAACTTCGGGTTCGCCTCCACGCTGCTGGACACGCTCGAGCGCCACGGCAACAAATGCCCCGTCATGCTGTCCAGCTCCGCGCAGGCGAGCCTGTCGGGCCGCTTCGTGGGCTCGGTCTACGGCGAGTCCAAGCTCGCGGGGGAGGGCCTGTTCCGGGAGTACTCGGAGCGCACGGGGGCGCCCGTGCTCATCTACCGCTTCCCGAACCTCTACGGCAAGTGGTGCCGCCCGCGCTACAACTCCGCCGTGGCCACCTTCTGCGACGCCATAGCCAACGGCCGCCCCTACACCGTCAACGACCCATCCGTGGAGCTGGAGCTCCTCTACATCGACGACCTCGTGAACGAGATGCTGGGCGCCCTGCTGGGCGAGGAGCACCGCTGCGGCTACGAGGGCCTCGAGAGGGTAGAGGGAGACGGGTTCTGCTATGTCCCGGAAACCGACGTGAAGACCCTGGGCGAGATCGTCTACCTGCTCGACAGCTTCCGCGACAGCCGCGAGACGCTCTCGGTGCCCGACCTTGCCGAGGGCTCCTTCTCCAAGAAGCTCTGGAGCACGTTCCTGTCCTACTACGAGCCCGGGCACTTCGCCTATAGCCTTAAGCCCAACACGGACGCGCGCGGCTCGTTCACGGAGTTCCTGCGCACGCCCGAGCGCGGCCAGGTCTCGATCAACGTGTCCAGGCCCGGCATCACCAAGGGCAACCACTGGCACATGAGCAAGTGGGAGAGGTTCCTGGTGGTCTCCGGCACCGCGAGCATCAAGCTCAGGAAGGTGGGGGAGGACTCCGATGGAAACCCGTTCCCCGTCGACGAGTACATAGTCACCGGTGAGGACATGCGCGCCGTGGAGATGGTCCCCGGCTACACGCACTCCATCACCAACATGTCCGACACCGAGGACCTCGTGACGGTCATGTGGGCAAACGAGCCCTTCGACCCCGAGAACCCCGACACCTACTACGAGGAGGTCTAGCCGCATGGGCAAGGACTATTCCAATATCGCATTTGAGGACGACGGACGCCTGAAGCTGCTCATCATCGTGGGCACCCGCCCCGAGGTCATCCGCCTGTCCGAGGTCATCAAGAAGTGCCGCCGCCACTTCGACTGCCTGCTGGCGCACACCGGTCAGAACTACGACTACACCTTGAACGGCATCTTCTTCCGCGACCTGGAGCTCGCCGACCCGGACGTCTACCTGGACGCCGTGGGCGCCGACCTGGGCGAGACCGTGGGCAACATCATCGCGGCCTCCTACAAGCTCATGGTCCAGGTCCAGCCCGACGCGCTCCTCATCCTGGGCGACACCAACAGCTGCCTGTCCGCCATCGCGGCAAAGCGCCTGCACATCCCCATCTTCCACATGGAGGCGGGCAACCGCTGCAAGGACGAGTGCCTGCCCGAGGAGACCAACCGCCGCATCGTCGACGTGATCTCCGACGTCAATCTTGCCTACTCCGAGCACGCACGCCGCTACCTCAAGGACACCGGCTGCGCCCCCGAGCGCACCTACGTCACGGGCTCTCCCATGGCCGAGGTCCTGCGCGCGAACCTGGGCAAGATCGAGGCCTCCGATATCCTCTCCGAGCTCGGCCTGGAGCCGAAGAAGTACATGCTGCTCTCGGCGCACCGCGAGGAGAACATCGACACCGAGGCCAACTTCACGAGCCTGTTCACCGCCATCAACGCGCTGGCCGAGAGGTACGACATGCCGATCCTCTACTCCTGCCACCCGCGCTCCCGCAAGCGCCTGGAGGCCACCGGCTTCAAGCTCGACCCGCGTGTGCGCATGCACGAGCCCATGGGCTTCCACGACTACAACTGCCTGCAGATGAACGCCTTCGCTGTTGTCTCCGACTCCGGCACCCTGCCCGAGGAGTCCAGCTTCTTCGCGAGCGTCGGCCGCCCGTTCCCGGCGGTGTGCATCCGCACCTCCACCGAGCGGCCCGAGGCGCTGGACAAGGCGTGCTTCACGCTGGCCGGCATCAGCGAGCGCGGCCTGCTGCAGGCGGTCCGCACCGCCGTCGAGCTCGACGCCGAGGGGTCGCTGCCCGAGGCCCCCGTCCCCGACTACGCCGACGAGACCGTGTCCACCAAGGTGGTAAAGATCATCCAGAGCTACACCGGCGTCGTGGACAAGATGGTGTGGAGGAAGCGTTAACGATGGGGCTTTATCTCGATACGCTGCGTTCCTCGGCCGATCTCGTTCTTCGCAAGCTGACACACCCCGGCTCAGTCCAGGGTTCCGTTATACAGGGCTTCAAGCGACCTACGCTTGAACTACGCAACGGCGGCAGGCTCGTACTCGGTGAGAGGTCTCAGTCTCGCGCTGGCCTGACTCTCATCGCAGATGGCGGAACCATCGAGGTCGGCTCGCACTGCCAGTTCAATACCAACGTCTCCGTTACGGCGGTCGAGCGCGTGAAGATAGGTGAGAGGTGCTCCTTTGCAAATAATGTGGTGGTGGTCGACCATGACCACGCTTTTGGAGAAGATTCACTCTTCGACGCCTCCGAGGTCTCCATCGGCGACGACGTGTGGGTGGGCGCTAACGCGGTCATCCTCAAGGGAGTTCGCGTCGCAGGCCACTGCATTATCGCGGCGGGGGCTGTCGTCACAAATGATGTTCAGCCCGAGTACTCCATCTGGGGCGGTTGTCCCGCCCGCATGATCTCCATGAGGCCCGATGCGCATGAATAGCAAACTTCGAGTACTAATGGCCGGGCCCTCCCTCGATATGCAGGGCGGTGTGGCCAGCGTAGCCAAGGGCTATGTCGAGGGCGGTCTGAGGGAGATGTGCGACCTCACATACATAGAGACCGCCTGCGACGGCAGCAAGCCAAAGAAGGCCTTGACCTTTGCGCGAGCCTTGGCGTGCTTTCGCCGGGAACTTCCATTCGCTGACGTCGTGCATATCCACACCTCGATGCGCGGCAGCTTCGATCGCAAGTACCGCCTTGCCGCTATGGCTCACAAGGCGGGTAAACATATAGTCCTGCATGAGCATGACGGCGAGTTCGCAGCGCTCTTCGAGGGAGCTAATGACGGCTACCGCTCCAAGGTGCGCGAGTTCTTCGGCTGGGCCGACTGCGTCATCGTTCTCTCCGAGGAATGGCTCGACTACTTCGCGACGAATGTTTGCGACTCCAGCAAGATACTTGTCATGCACAACGCCGTAGCGTTACCTGAAGCTCCGATCAACCCTTGCGCGCACCAAAGCGTCCTCTTTCTGGGGCGTCTTGGTGCACGCAAGAGCCCTGACGTGCTCTTGCGTGCTGCCAAGACTTTGCGCGTGCGATTTCCCGAAGCCCGTTACGTCTTTGGCGGCGACGGGGACGTCGAGAAGTACCGTGCCCTTGCCACCGAGCTCGGCGTGGCAGACGTGTGCAACTTCGTCGGCTGGGTCACGGGTGAGGACAAGGAGCGCCTCGTACGTAATACTGGAATCTTCTGTCTGCCGTCGCGCCACGAGGGCATGCCCATGAGCTTGCTCGAGATGATGGCATACGGTCTACCCTGCGTCATGACTCCGGTGGGCGGCATTCCACAGGTGGTTCATGACGGCGAGAACGGCTTCATGTTCCCCGTTGGCGACGTTGACGACCTCGCCGATCGTCTCGCTGAGTTGCTGGCATCTCCTGAGCTGCGTGGCAGCATCGGCTTCGCCGCTCGCAGGACCATCGAGCGGGACTTCAACATCGATGCCAACATCCTCAAGCTTGCGGACCTATACAGGGGGTTGTCATGACGACGTCGACCCCCAAGATTATCCATTACTGCTGGTTTGGCCATGGCGAACTCTCCGAGCAGGCCAAGAAGGCCCTCGTTTCGTGGGAGCGCTACGCTCCCGGCTACGAGATCCGCCGCTGCGACGAATTTACTTTCGACGTAAACTGCTGCGAATGGACCCGCAAGGCTTATGAGGCCAAGAAGTACGCCTTTGTGGCCGACTACGCACGCTTCCGCATGGTCCACGATTTTGGTGGCGTCTACATGGACCTCGGGAGTGAGCTCGTTCGCGACATTACCGAGCTGGTGGAGACGTGTTCGCCGTTCTCTGCAATCGAAGAATTGTCGAGAACTGCGACAACAGGATTGATCGTGGCTGCGCCACCTCACGATCCCGTTGTCGCCTCATGCCTCGCTTACTATGAGGGCACGGACTTCTCCGATGACCCGGCGTTCCTAGAGAACAATACTGTGAACTGGGTGTTCACCCGAGAGCTTGAAAAACTAGGCTACGTGCTCAAGGACTGCCGTCAGCAGGTGGGGGAGTGGACACTCCTCCCGTCCATCGCATTCAACCCCGTCTACGGCCTCGGCGGGTACCATATCAAGAAGGACACCTACAGCGTCCATCACTACTCAGCCAGTTGGTCAGAACCGAAGATGAAGATGAAGTACGGCCTGGTTCAACGGCTGTCTCCAATCCTGGGCAGAAGGCTCTCCCAGGTCGTCGGACGCGTTTATGCCGAGGTCCACGAAGAGGGGCTCCTTAATGGGCTGCAGAACTGCGTTGGCGTCGCCCGACAAGTGACCGACCGTCGTAATTAAGACATTCAAACTGAAAGAGAGAAAGTAATGAGGGTCGCAACCTTGACATTTCAATCTGCGCTCAACTACGGCGCGGTTCTGCAGGCATATGCTTTGAGAGAGGCTATCAGGGGGCTTGGACACGAGTGCGATGTGCTTAACTACAAGTGTCCGGCGATCGAGAACTCGTACAGGTATTTCCCGGCCCCGCTGACCCCCAAAGGATTCGCGTCAGGTATCGTCAACTACAGCTGGAAGAATCGAAGGAAAGCCGTCTTCCGCGACTTTGCTCAGAACCAGCTCTGTCTCGGAGAGCCCCTGGGCTCGTTGGATATAGCAGAGGCTGTCTGCGGTTACGACGCGTTCGTGGTCGGGAGCGACCAGGTATGGAATCCCAAGCTCACCGGAGGAGACACCGCATATTTCCTGAATTTCGCCGAGGGCAAGAAGCGCATTTCGTATGCAGCCAGCGCCGGTAATGGTATCGATGATTTGCTGTCCAGTGACAATCTACTCGCCGCGATCGGCAATCTTGACCATGTGGGCGTTCGCGAGTTCGACCTTGCGAACAGGCTTGCCCCGAAGGTGGACAAGGACGTATCGACAGTCGTCGACCCCGTTTTCCTCGTGGACCGGGGCAAATGGCTAGAGATGGCGAGTGCAGGCACCGATGGCGCATCCTATGTCCTTGCGTATGGACTCCATGAGCCGTCCGTCTACACAACTGCCGAGTCTGTGGCGAGTAAGCACGGACTGCGTTGTGTCTACGTCCCCCTCAGCCGCAAGACGCGGTGCTCGGGGACGGAGGTTGCCGCGCCTTCGGTTGAGGAGTTCCTCGGGCTTATAGCGAACGCTTCCGTCGTCATCACCGACTCGTTCCACGTCGCGTCGTTCTCCCTCATCTTCGAGAGGCCGCTACTTGTGCAGCTGAAGACACAGCTTGTGGGTATGAACTCGCGCCTCACGACGCTCCTGGAAAGTGCGGGCATCGCCGACCAAGCGATTCTGCCGCAGGATGATATCCCAAATTTCGACTACGGCAATGTTGCAGAGCGACTAGCACGGCACCGTGATAACTCTATGAAATGGCTGGAAGAGAGCCTTGATGAATAACGATGCATTCACGCTTGGGCGGGCTTGGTCCGAGTTTAAAAGCCTTAGCCTCGCAGCGCAGGTCTACATCGTTTGTTTCGTCTTAATATTTGCGAGCGGATCGACTCCCTTATTAGGTTACGTCCCCCATTTAATGCTGGCGATGCTAGGTGCTGCCTCGTTTTCGGTAATCGAGAGGGAGCGTGCGGGGAGGGCGAGGTCCATAAACCTCGGTCACGGCGTGTCAGCAGAGTTTCTAATGCTACTCTTCATTGCCTTATTCTGCGGCGCTCAGGCAACAACCGCCTACTCCCACTCGATTGCGGTAATTTATTCGAAGAGATACTTAATATACGCCGCACTGTCGCTCTTTGTTGTGGAGCCCGCAGTTTTCGCGATTTGCATCAGGGTAGTCTCGGTCTACCTGAATGTTTGCGCGCTCTCGCTCATCGGCTCGACGGCCTTATTGGGCTCGAAGACCGGTGGCCTACTGGGCAACTACCAAGCTGGAGGCATGATGATGTCCATTGCCTGCGTCTTGAACCTCATCGACTACTACCGCAGTAGTAAGAGCTCTGTCTACCTGTGGCTAACGTTGCTCACGGTTTTCGCACTCCTGTTCACTGGCAAGAGGACGTTCGCCCTTATTGCCCTCGCGGGCGTCTTCGTCCTGTACTTCTTCTCTTCGAGGGGTAAGAAGTCGTTCCTGAAGGTCGTCCTCATCGCACTGCTCCTTGTCGCCGTATGCTTCATAGCATACGAGTTCACGGATTTTGGAAGGAGCGCGTTCGAGAGGTTCGCGCTCCTGACGGGTAAGGACGAGACCGACGCGATGAGCGGGCGTGATCTTCTGTGGAATGCGGCGTGGATTACGTTCAAAGAGCACCCCGTGACGGGGATAGGCTTCGGGAGTTTCGCGAATTGGTATGCGACGTTCTATATGCAGGACGGTGGAACCGCCTACCTCACCCACAATATCTACTACGGCATGCTCGCCGAAATGGGTATTGTGGGCACGTCCGTCTTCATTGCGCTTTTTGCGTGGGGCCTCGTCTCAACCGTGCGGACGCTGTTCGTCGTTCGACACGGCGAACACGGGCACGTATCAGACTACGTTCTTGTCGTTTCTTTAGCTTTGCAGATCTGGTTCATCGCATACGGCTTCACCGGTAATGGCATTTATGACGCCAACGAGATGTTTTTCTATGTCATTGCCCTCGTCATGAACCTCTCCGTGCGACACGCGCTGAAGATTGAGGAGCTCGATTCAAAGCCGGCTGCCGAGAACCCTCGGAGGAAGGCGGCCGCTCATGCCTAACTCCGAAAACGGCAGGCTCGTGACCTGCGATCTTGTCTGCGCCGGCGCGCCGTCCCCCGGCCTCTGGTCCTCGTTCCTCGCATGGGTCGAGACCAGAACTGGTCAAAAGGTCGTTGGCTACGACTTCCGCCCCAAGCGTGCCGGCGTGCCACTGGGCGTTGAATCGCTTGAGCTCTCTGACGGAACGCGCCACGAGGGCGACGTCCTGGGCAAGACTTGGCGCAACATATACGGCTCCGGTGCTGCGTTCCGGCCCTCATGTCACGTGTGCCCCTACAGCGTTTTGGAGCGCACGGGTGACTTCACGCTCGGCGACTTCTGGGGCGTCGACAAGGTCAAGAAGGGCGTTGACGATGGCCGCGGTGTGTCTCTTGTTCTGGCACCCCTTACGTCGCCCGAGGTATTCTTTCCTGTGGATGACGCCGATCTGCTCCCAGCCCAAGCCGCCGTCACCAAGTCCCAGCCGGCACTTTCCCATTCCCATGCCGTCAGCCCGTCACGTCCCGCGTTCTGGTCTGCCTACGTCACCGGCGGTTTCGCAAAAGCCGCGTCTTTTCTCGGTGTGGGAACATCTATGAACACGCTAAAACGCAAGGTCAAGGCGCTCATCGCCTCCGGCAAACCCGCTAAGACCTCTCCCCGCTGTTCGATCTTCGATGCATCCCTCTACGCCACCGGCAGGGAGGGCTACACCATCTGCGAGGATCCGCTCAGGTGTACGGGCTGCTCTGCCTGTATGGCAGCCTGCCCTAAGAACGCGATTGCCATGGTCCCCAACGCCGAGGGGTTCCTCGTTCCTCGAATCGACCCCGACAAGTGCGTATCCTGTGGACGCTGCCGGAAGGCGTGCCCTTCCAACGGTGATGCCGCCCGGGCCCTAAAGAGTGCGCCACTGTGTGCCTACGCGTACAGGAACGACGACGAGGTCAGGGCACACAGTTCCTCTGGCGGAGCCTTCTGGGCGCTCGCCAAGCCGGTAATAGACGAAGGCGGGGTTGTGTACGGCGCGGCCTTTGACGACAGATTCGCCGTGCGTCACATTCGCTGCGAGGACGAAGTCTCCCTCAGACGCTGTTGCGGCTCCAAGTACGTGCAGAGCGACGTTGGGGACTCGTACGCCTCGGTTCGCGCCGACCTCGCCTCCGGCAGGACCGTCCTATTCAGCGGGACGCCCTGCCAGGTGGCCGGGCTCAAGTCCTACCTCAAGCTGTGCTCTGGGGGGGGGTCGCCTCATTTGATCCTCGTTGACCTGCTGTGCCATGGAGCTGCGAGCCCCGGCCTCTTCTCCGACCATGTCGCCTTCCTTGAATCGCGTCATGGGCACCTGACCGGCTTCGAATTTCGCAACAAGGACTTTGGATGGCACGGGTACCGCAACGCGGCTGTCTTCGGCGACGATGGCAAGCGTTTCGGTTACGACGTCTCTGCCTACCAGGAGATTTTTGACTTCAGCTACGCCGCCCGTCCCGCATGCTCCAAGTGCCCTTACGCCTGCGCAGAGCGCACGGGCGATGTCACGCTGGGCGACTATTGGGGCGTGGAGCGATACTTTCCAGCCATCGATGACAACCGCGGCGTCTCGCTGGTCATCGCGTGCACCGAGCACGGTGATTCCCTGGTCCGGTGCATCGGCCCGGCAGCTAAGCTCGAGGAAGGCCAATACGGCCAGCGTGTGCTCGGGCAACCCTGCACTCCCTCAAATGACCGCACTGCGTTCTGGAACGTTTACCGCGCCGGCGGCTACGTCGCCGTCATTAAGAGGTTCACACGATACGGCATCGCGCGCCGCACGGTCCGCAACGCCAGTAAGGCCCTGAGAGGGCTCACGGAGAGAATGAAAGGCTTAGCATGCCGCTCTTCAGCATAATTACGCCCGCGTACAACGCGGAACAGTACATACGCGACTGCGTCGCCAGTTTGAAACTTCAGAATCTTGCCGACTGGGAGATGGTCATAATCGACGACGGCTCCGTAGACGGCACCGCCCGCTTGGTAGCTGATTTTGCCGCGGTAGATTCGCGTGTTCGCCTGCTCTCCAAGACCAATGGTGGAGTTTCTTCGGCGCGCAACGTCGGACTCGATGCGGCTCGAGGCCGCTACGTTATCTTCCTCGACTCCGATGACGAGATGCCCGCGGGCACGCTCACAGCATACGCCAAGGCCATAGAGCGTAGTTCCCCAGACGTAGTCCAAGGGGTGGCTTCGCGCATCGACGCCCAAGGCCGCGAGCTCTCTCGCATTTCTGCCACGCCGTCCATGGCGGCCTGCGAAACCGCCCGTGAGGCCGTCGACGCCCTTACTCTTCCTGACAAGGCACCGCTGCTGCACTACATCTGGAACAAGGCGTACTGCCGCGAGCTGCTTGAGCGGGTCAACGCTCGCTTCGACGAGTCAGTCTCGCTCGGCGAAGATTTCATCTTCAACTGCGCGATTATCGCGCAGTCAGGTCCCATCGCTTTCGTCGACGCCGACGTCTGCCACTACATCCAAAGGGACGCCGAGAGCCTAACGCGGCGCTTCCGTCCCGATGAGCTGGCCCGCCGGCGAAAGATGGAGGCTGCTTTTCGTGAACTTCTGGAGGGTTTCGGTCAGTGGGAGGCCAAGCGGTCCCTCTACGAGCAAAGTGTAGGCCTCATCGCCCTTGAGAGCGCCAGGTCGGTAACTCTTCCAGGGTGTGTTCTCACCGGAGCCCAGAAGCGCGCCTTCGTCCAATCGTTCCAGCGCAGTGAGTATCGCGCTCACGTGGCATCCTACGTCTCCTCAGCCGAGTGCAGCAAAGCCAACCGTCTGCTAGGCCGCGCGTTCCTCTCGGGGAGCCCCGGTACATTTATTGCTGCCTGCACCCTCGCAAGCATGTTGAAAGGATCCAATTAGATGAGAGTAGCCACCCTGACGTTCCATAGAGCGCTCAACTACGGCTCCGCCATGCAGGCCTTCGCGCTCTGGAAAGCGATAGCCGCCCTCGGCCATGACGTCGAAGTAATAGATTTTGCGCCCGAGGGGCAGGACGACCTTTACAAGGTTTTCTCCAAGCCCGATTCGCCCCGCGCGCTACTCAAGAACGCTCGAGCCCTCCCATTCGCGGGGAGGCTTGCGGACCGCCGCAAATCCTTTTCGGCATTCCTAGCCGACAACGCGCGCCTTTCTGGCAAGGTGTGTCACGGCACGGTGAGCGATGAGTTACTGAGCTTTTACGATGCCGTCGTGGTGGGCAGCGACCAGATTTGGAATCCAAATGCTAAGGACTTTTCAACTGAGTATATGCTGCCCCGCGGCGACTCCTATAGGCGCGTGGCCTACGCCCCAAGCCTAAATGGCGCGTCGCTCGATGCCGTCCCCGACGCGTCCGCGCTGCTCTCCAGGTTCGATGCCCTCTCTGCCCGCGAGGCCTCGGGCGCGCGCGAGATTGAGCGCGTGCTCGGCGGCAAGCGCCGCGTTGAGACGGTGCTCGATCCGACGCTACTGCTTACGGCCGATGACTTCAGGGAAGCAGAGTCAGGCGCCGAAGTTCCCGAGAAGTATATCTTCCTTTACTCGGTCACCTATCGGAAAGCCGTCGTCGACTATGCAATGGAGCTGGCAAGCCGCACCGGCTACCCGGTTATAGCTATGTTCACCACAGACAGAACCTATCGAGCTATGTGGGACACGAAAGGCAGAGTGCGCTTCCTGGATTACCTCTCGCCCGGCGACTTCATCAGACTGGTTGATAGGGCGTCCTATGTGGTTACCAACTCCTTCCACGGCACAGCCTTCTCGGTCCTGTTCGGCAAGCCGTTCGTCGCCGTCAGGTCGGTCGTGAACGGTACGATCTTCCACGACCACCGCGTGGACAACCTGCTCGGACAGGCTGACCTTATGAGCAACATAGTAGAGGAAGGCGCGTTCCCTTATGGGTTGCCGCCTATATACGACGCGGAGCGTGCGTACGAGCGCCTCACCGGCGCGCGCGAGGCATCGCTGGCCTATTTGCGCAGCGCGCTCGCATAGCGAAATGGAGGGTTGATGGATATCTTTGAAAGCAAGTCCTTCGCGGGCAGGCGCGTTGGCATCGTGACGCCTTACGACTCGAACAACTACGGGGCATATCTCCAAGCGTTCTCCACTATGACGGTGCTCGAGCGCGCTGGTGCTGATGCGGCGTTCCTGCGCTTCCGAGGCGATGCTGCTAGGAAGGCACTGTTCTACAGAGACAAACCGGGCAAGCGCGAACTCCTCGACATGAAGGGCTTCAAGTCTCGTAAGGCCGCTGGCCAGCGCAAGTATGAGGTCTTCTCCGAAGCATGGAAACGCTTCCACACCGAGACTTTGGCTGACTTTATGGCAAGGGACTCCTTCGTACTCGGCAGCGACGAGATCTGGAACGTCAAGCACGCTGTCTTCCGTAACAATCCTGTCTTCTTCGGACGTGGGCTGCATAATGCAGTCTCGTACGCGCCCAGCGTCGGCAAGGCAACCGCTGCCGAAATCGAGGCGAATACCGAGTGCGCCGCTGGGATGCGTTCGCTCAAGTCGGTGCTCGTCAGGGACGAGAAGAGCGCCGACGCCGTGGAAGAGGTCAGAGGTGCTCGCCCCAATATCGTGCTCGATCCGACCCTGCTGCTCGAATGGGACGAGGTGGCCGAACCTTGCACGCTCCCCGAGGGGCCGTTTATGCTCGTCTACGCCTATAACTCGAAGAACCTGCCGGTCAGCGCCATACGTGAATTCGCGCATTCCCGGGGCCTGAGAATCGTTTCGGTCGGCTTCGATCTGGGCTTCTGCAACGAGGTAATTGAGCCGGACCCGCTCGCGTTCTACTCCATCATGAGAGCGGCGGACTTCGTCGTCACTACGACGTTCCACGGATCAATCTTCGCGATGTTGTCTCACTCATCGTTTCTCTCGTTCCCCACAAGTCAGAAGACCAACCACCTGCTTTCGACCTTCGGGCTCGAGGGGAGGTCTTTCCCTTCGGCCGAGGTGTGCTCAGTCGACGAATTCGCTGAAGCCCTCTGTGCCCCAATCGACTACGAAGCCTTCGAGGCGCTACGACGCCAGAGGCGGGATGAGTCGATAGCCCTTCTCATTGACGCCCTTAAGAGCGCGGCGACTAAAAATCCGGGTGGGAGCCTAGTCGGCTCCGTGGTCGACGCCGGCATGTGCACGGGCTGCCAGGCGTGCCGCTGCGCCTGTCCCAAAGGCGCCATCACCATGGTTCCAGATGCGGGACGTGCCCTAGTGCCGCACATAGATACCGAAAAGTGCATAGGGTGTGGCAAGTGCGACCGTGTGTGCCCCTCCGTGAATCCCATCGGGCGCGCAGAGCCGCTCACGTGCTATGCCGCTTGGGCGGAAGAAGGCGCGCTCAACCCCAAGAGCTCTTCTGGCGGCCTGGGCTACCTGCTTGCGCGCAACGTCGTGGCCCAGGGCGGTGTAGCGTTCGGCGCCGTTGACGACGCCGGAACCGTCAGGCATGCCGGAGCCGACACCGTCGATGCTTGCGATGCCTTTTGCGGCTCTAAGTACACGCAGAGTGACGTCGGAGACGCTTATCGCCAGGTCGCCGACGCGCTGAGGGCGGGGCGCAAGACCTTCTTCGCTGGAACCCCCTGCCAGGTAGCCGGGCTGCGGTCGTACCTGGACCGCGAATACGAGGATCTCCTTACGGCTGACCTCATCTGCCACGGTGTGCCCCCGCAGGAACTGCTTGCCGAGCATGCCGCACGGGTTCTCGGCAAGGGTGCGGACTACGACGGGGTCGGTTTTAGGACGAAAAAGAAATACATTCTCTCGTTTTCCAAAGGTGATCAGCCTTTGTATTCCGGTGACATGTTCAAGGACTCCTATCTGTATTGCTTCATGAAGTGTCTGGTCTACCGCGAGAGCTGCTACGAGTGCCCCTATGCCCGGGGCGAGAGGGTCGGCGACGTGACCATCGGCGACTTCTGGGGGCTTGACAGGTCCTCTCTTCAGGTCTCCTACGAGGGACGAATTTCGGCCGTCATGGCAAATACTGCCAAAGGCCGCGCAGCAGTGGAAGCGCTCGAGGGACTCCACCTAGAGTCGCGCGACTACGATGAGGCTCGTGCCGGCAACCCGCAACTGCGCAGGCCTTCCATCAAGAGGGGCTCGTTCCGCGAGCTGCGTGGGCTGTTATCGCGCATGCCCTTCGACGATGCCTTCCGGGCAAGTTCTGAGTGGAAGAACTTTAGGCGCGATGCTCTCAAGGAGTCGTCGGCTTGGCTTGCCGCTAGGAGTCTGAAGAAGAGGCTCCTTGGGAGGTAGGATGCGGGATGCTTGCCCGCGTCAATCGATTGGAATTTTGTTTTGAATAAGCTGCTAGCTAAGTACCGCGCCATACCGGTTCCCGCCAAGGCCGCTATGTGGTTTGCTATCTGCTCGGTAGTGACGAACTGCATCTCGATGATCACGATGCCGATCTTCACGCGCCTTATGTCCACGGACCAATATGGCGTCTACAGTATTTATAACACGTGGCTGCAGATGTTTACCGTCGTGGCAACGCTGCGACTCAATTATGCCGTGTTTAACAAGGGCATGAGCAAGTATGCCGAAGATCGTGATACCTATACGGCGAGCATGCAGACCCTTACAACTGCCATAGTCATCGTTTGTATTGCCGTCTACCTGCCGCTTGCGGATTTCGTGAACGGTTTCACTGGACTTTCCACGCTCGTTACTCTGCTTATATTCGTTGAAATTATCTTTGCGTCAGCGGTGTCATATTGGATGGCTCGTAAAAGATACGAGTACAGTTACCGTGCCATTATCCTGACGACCATCGTTATTTCGCTCGGCAATGCCGGGCTCGGACTCTTGGCGGTTCTCCTCAATGAACAGAAAGATCTAGCTCGTATCGTCTCGTGCGTGCTTGTTCAATGCATCGTCGGCGGCATCCTCTATATCGTGAATCTAAAGCATGCGAGGAAGGCGTTCTGTTGGGACTATGTTAAGTTCGCCCTGTTGTTCAACCTGCCTTTGCTGCCTCATTACGCCGCGATGTACGTTCTGGATGCTTTCGACAGGATTATGATTCAGACCATGGTGGGGTTCTCGGCAGCCGCACTGTATAGCGTTGCGTGTAACCTCGGCAATGTTCTAAAAATCGTGACAAACAGTATCAACAACTCCATCGTTCCCTGGATGTACGAGAAGCTGGGGCAAAGAGAGTATGAGAAGTTGGGGAAGACCACCACGGCAGTTATTGTCATTCCTGTCATCCCGGTGCTCATGTTAATTGCCGTTGGACCAGAAATAATATGGCTGTTCGGAGGCGACAAATACGCTGCTGCGCAGTATGTTATTCCACCAATCGCTGAAGCTCTGGTTTTCTCATTCACCTATACGGTTTTCACCAACATTGAGTTTTTCTTTGATAAGAACAAGTTTGTTATGTTCGCCTCGATTGTTGCTAGTGTTTTGAATGTGGCGCTTAACTATCTGCTTATTGGACCATTTGGCTACGTCGCTGCGGCCTACACGACGCTTCTCTGCTATGCGTTCATGGCGGCGGCTCATTATATCTATGTGAGAAGGCTGTTTGCTCAAAAGAAAATCAAATGCCCATTCAGCGGGATGGTCCTTGTGGAGATGGCTCTTCTGCTCGTGGGCTTAGGATTTGTATTGACGCTTCTTTATCCGTATACAATAGCACGTCTCATCTTTTTCACGGTATGTCTCGTCGCGTTGTTCATATTTAGGAATAAGATTACTGTTCTGCTTAAAAGCGTCAAAAAGAAGCGGTAGGGAGTTTTAGCGGGCGATTCCTATTTGCTAAAAGCGAACTGTGCTTAAGGAAATCGGAATAGAGCTGGGAAGAATGCGTTTTGATTGAAGTAGCTTTTGCTCTCGCGTGTCAGGTATGGCATCTTCCTGATAGGTGAAAGCCGTTGATGCGCCCTCATAGCGGGAGGTACATAGCAAAGCGTGAGGGTTTTTCGCGAGGTGGAATGTGAAAGAGACAGGGGCACGTTTCTCGTTTGAAGTAAAGCCTGAAGCGAGACAAGACGAAGGAAACTTACAATCCGCATTGGGCTGTGGATGCCCTTCATCTTCGGTGCAATACCACGCGGCGATTTTTTCACCTCATCTCGCCAGCCGATTTCTGCAGACGGGAGCGTTGCCGCCTCGTGGGCGGAGTAAAATGCGGGCTCGTGTTGCCATGGTCGGTCGATATTGAACAATCCCAGCCGTTACTCTAGCCAAGGCGTCCGCATCTATGAGTTTCTTATCGCCTTCCTTCATGCCCTCAGGCTAGATCTCCCTTTCCTTTCTTCCGAGAGATGGCCGCGCCTCCGCTCGCGTTAGGTCGCTCCCCACATCTCGACGCAGGCTTAGTGGCCGTAAAGCAGCTTCAGATAGTGCGAATCGCGTCTACAGCGGCAAGGAGAGGCCGGTCGTGGGCGCCTACCGCCTGACGATGAAGTTCAACTCCGACAACTTCCGCGCGAGCTCCATCCAGGGCGTCATGAAGCGCGTGAAGGCCAAGGGCGTTCCCGTGGTGGTCTACGAGCCCACGCTGGACGCGCCGAAGTTCTTCGGCTCCGAGGTCACCCACGACCTGGAGGCCTTCAAGGCCGGCTGCGACGTGATCGTGGCCAACAGCTGGAGCGACGAGCTCGCGGACGTTGCGGACAAGGCGTACACCAGGGATCTGTTTAAGCGGGACTAGGGGAGAGGGGACTCTGTTTGGTGGCGATTCTGCTGGATTGAATAGAGGGACGCATCGGCTTGCGCCGGTGCGTCCCTCTTTGGGTTTGGTCGTGAGGTGAGTTTTGGGCTTGGCTTGGGCGGCGCGCAGCCGGGGCTGGGTGACGCGCGCATAATCGTGCGAGCTGAGATTTGCATACTCACTAGAAGTTTCGTGAGAGCATCCCGCGAACACTCAGACAGCGATATCGACTAAAAGGGCCGGCCTTTATCCTCTAATGGTTGCATCATGTACAATCAACATCAGAGCTTTTGCCTGCGTCCGTGCGGCGCAGATTTAGATAAGGTACATCGGAGGGCGAAATGCAGGTTCTCTTTCTCCATCTCAGCGATATTCACCTTCAGGTGAACTGCGACTACTCATCGGAAAAGATTCGCCGAATCGTCGATGCTGTTCCATGCGACTTACCTTTCGACTGCGCATTCCTCATTATTTCTGGCGACCTTGCGAATTCAGGAAGTGCAGACGAGTATCACGTCGCAAAACGCCTGATCGATGATCTGATTTGCTGGTTTCGTTCCAAAGGAATAAAACCAGCGATTCTCTTCGTTCCAGGAAATCACGATATCTCGATACCGCAAGACTCCCCGACTGCAGAAATGCTACTCGAAAAACAACGCAATTCCTTGGATGACACATACGCGCATGAACTCGAGAAAATGGACCCATTTTTCGAGTTCGCAAACGAGTACCACCTCTTTCGCAGCGAATACTCAGATTCCACTGAGCAATTCGACATCGGGGATCAAGCCTGCTGCATCAAAGCGACGATGCTCAATAGTGCTCCGTTTTCAACCAGAGAGCGAACAGACAAAGAGATACATTACCTTCCCGAAAGAGCGATATGCTCAATTGAGAAAAGTAGCAATACGGATCTCAATATTGTAATAATGCACCATAGCTGTGAGTGGTTCGAGGATGAATCGAAAAGACGTCTCGAGCAGCGACTGTATGAGCATTGTGACATTTTGTTTATAGGACATGAGCACGATGGCTTCGCCGAGTCGTATACAAATAGCAATAGACAGCACTTAACCGTTTCAAGGGGCGGTGTTATAAGCACCTCATCATACGACGAGTCGTCATTCTCGCTACTACATTACGACTCCGAGACGATGCTTCTCACAACAATTTACTTCATTTGGGACAGGCAATGTTCCATATACACCGAACACAACCGTGAAAATATGACTTTGAGACCGAAGACACCTGGTCAAGCTATTCCCAATACCGAATTCATAGAAGCGCTGAAACCAAACTTCAACCTCATCAACGCGCCATTGGAAAGCTATTTCGTTTTTCCAGTCCTTGAAACCAGCATTCATGTTGACGATGACCCCTTTCCCGTCATCGCGTCAGACAGCGAGTTCTTTGATTTCATCAGCACAAACCCATGCGTTAATATCGTTGGCTCAAAAAGTTCGGGTAAAACGGCGCTCTTAATGCATCTGTACAATTCAAGTATCGCCCAAGGCTACAGCCCGCTGTTTCTCGGCGAAAGCAATAGTAGACCGTCAATTAGGTATCTTTTTGACGACTTGATTAGGGAGCAATACGGCCGTAATGAGTCAGCCTCAGCGAGATTTAAACAATCTTCCATCCAGAAGAAAGTCCTATTTATCGATGATTTCGACAGACTTAAACGCAACGGATCAGATGCGGCGTTCATTCGAGAGGCCCTGAACAATGTCGGTTGCGTCGTCCTTACTTCATCTAAAAAAATCGACACAGGCATCATCGAAGATGTTCGGAGAGAATTGGGGGACGACGATGTCGTAGTCACCTATAACATCAAAAACTTCTTTAAAGGGAAAAGGGACGAGCTGGTATACAACACATGTCGAGAACTACAAGTTGCACCCAATAATATCCAGGGGGTTATTGGAGCAATCGATAGGGCTGTCCATTCGCATGGCGACATCTTCTCCCTCAACCCGGAGTTCATCCTTCAAAGTGTCATCTACTATGCCGATAAAAACCCTACAGGTAGGGTAAAGATAATTCCTTTTAACGAAATCTTTGAAGCTAATATTGTGAACCGGGTAAGACAAGCATGGAGCAAATCGAAATACGGAGCGACAAAAGAGGGTGGGATCCGCGAAGCCCTCGCGCTTCTTGGCGAGATCGCGTACCACATGCATAAAGCCAAAAACGCCACAATTGAGGCCGGCACCCTTTTCGATATAATCCAACAATACGCTGATGAATATGCCCTCGAAAGCCGCCCAAGGGATTTCCTTGAGCTCGCATGCGAAGCAGACATAATACGCATGGGGGAGACGGCACCATACTACTATTTTGTCTCTAACACTGTCTTCGCTTACTTTGTCGCAAAGCGAATTAACCTTATGGGAGATAAGGGAGATGATATACGCGGTGACGTAGGTTACCTGGTCGAGAACATCTGCTTCAACATCAATGAGAATATTCTCCTCTTCTTATCATATCTGCGAAATAATTCTAGCTTTGCAGGAAAGCTTCTCTCTTGCGCTGAAGAAGCACTATCCCCGTTCGAGGAGTTCTCCGTTGAAGCGAAAAACATTCGCTTTTTGACTACCGGTCAATATGCAAAAATAAATATGGCAAACGAGGGCGATCGACATGCTGTAGACAATATGGTTTCACAGCGCGAGGAAGAGATATCCAATAAGCGCCAGAAAGAAGGCCTACTGGAATATGCCGGCCTTTACGACTACGACGAAAAGGACCGGCTCACCAACAGTAATAGGATACTGCGCGCGCTAAAGTATCTCGAAATCGCTGGAAAATCATTCGTCATGCATTTTGCAACAACACCCAAAAATGAAAAATACCAGACAATTAAGGCTCTTTATGAATTGCCCAACAGAATTATTTTCGGAATGTTGCACGAAACAGATGAAAACTACGACGAAATAATCGACCAATTGCTTGAGATTATTTCCGAGGATAGCAGCCTATCGAATATCACAAAAGACGAGCTGAAAGATATCCTATACAAGATTGGAATTGCCACCTGTCTCAGCGTTTACGACCAAGCTTCATATTATTGTTCTACAGGAGATACCGTTAAGCTACTCAGCGCACGCGAACAAGAGTGCTCGACGCATCGAATTCAGCGTCTCTTGATGATGGAAAACTCCACATCCTCTTCAGAGGATTACATAGACCAAGCAGTAGTGTTAATGGAAAAAGCGCAGAAGGAGAATAGGCGTTTTGAAATTCTTTGCATTCAGGTAATAACGAACAAACACATCATCAATACGCCAAACATCAAGCCAAGCACGCTGCAAAAAGCAAGCAAAAAGATCTTCTTTCGTGATTCGCCAAAATCACTTATCACGAGAAATAGACAGGGTACCAAGGAAAACCGAAACGGCGATTGCGGGGCCTCATGATCAAGGCATTTGCATATAAATGGTGGGTAGTGTCGAGAATGTTGGTGTAAGCCTTTCTCGCTAGGCGCTGCGAAGACTCGTGTCTATGGCAACGGAGGTATCTGATCGCCCTGACAACAATGTCGATCAAAACGACACGACTTCTGAAAGCTCCGACGCATGAGGAGACTCAACTTACTATCTGACTCAACATCTAATAACGCCGGCCTGCTGAGTAGACACGTTAGAATTGCCTTCCATACAATCGAAAAGTAGAATTAAGACATGATTACTCTTGTCGACATATCCGCTGCTGTTTCTCGCGTACTGTCTCGTTATGACGTCCGTGAAGCCTATCTGTTCGGCTCTTTTGCCCGCGGTGAGCAGACGCCAGATAGTGATATCGATTTGCGCCTCGTTTGCGGAGACAGCATGACGTTTGGCACGCTATACGAAATCTCCCTTGAACTTGAAGAGGAGCTCGGGCGAGAGGTTGAGATTGTGACCAATCCGCCTGAGCACATGCGTCCGGCTTTCCGCAAAAACATTGAACAGGATGAGGTGCGTCTTTATGAAGCGGCGTAAGCGAGACGCTGAGCTTATCGATGTCATTCTGTCTGATTGCGAGACGCTAACTAAACGTATCGACCATTTTGGCTCTACGGAGAGTTCCTTTGTTTGCGATAGAAGCGAGGAAGGCGAACTTGCCTACGACGCAATCATGAGCCCTGTTTACAGAAACGCTGAGGATGTGCTCCATCTTTCCGAAGAAGTCCAATCAGCTTTTCCGGAGTATCCCTGGAATGATATTAGGGGTTTTCGCAACTTCGTAGCGCACGGTTATCGAGAGGTTGATCGGTCCTTGGCTTGGAAAGTCATCGTCGATGATATTCCCGAACTAGAGAAAGCTTTGCGAATCTTTAAGGAGCGTCAGAGCTAATTCGTCGTTGGTTGGTGCGTTGTCCTCGACAGTCTACGGAGCTTCGTCGAACTTGGCCTCCTTTCACCGACTGGCAAAACGATTTACACCTAATTTAGGGGGTCGGTCGCAGGTTTCTTTATCGTCTCCTGCTTGATCTCGCTACACTAATAACTGCTGTTACCAGGTAGTTTTCTGGCGCAGTTTCCATTGGCTCTTGCGAAGATCGGAGCGGTTATGTTTGTCACCGCGTTCCACACTAGCCGACACTACCTCCTGCTTACTGTCATGGCCTGCCTATGCGTTTTGCTGGGCGGGCCTTCTTATGCCGCGGGCGCGGAGAGCCTGTTTATCGCGGGCTCCACGTACAACGAGCCGGGCGTTTCGGGCCTCGGTTGGGCCTGGACCGAAGTCGACCATCTGGAGCTTACCGGCTATGCGGGCGAGGCCATCGGCGCAGACGGCGACCTGGTGGTGACGCTTGTGGGGCAAAACTCCGTGGTCGAGACACATGCGCCCGATGCGGACATTTCCATGAGCGGCATTGAGGTGTGGGGGAACCTTACGCTCTGCGGCTCCGGCTCGCTCACGGCGACGGGTTCGCAATGCGGGATCCATGTGTCCCAGGCGCTGGTGGTGGATGGCTGCACGGTCGATGCCAGGGCCGACGGGGCAGGCGTTGTTGGCCAGACGGTGGCCGGCATCGCCGCAGGCAGCTTGACCGTGCGCGGCGGCGGGCACGTTACTGCAGCGGGCACTGGCGCCGATGCGGGTTTGCGCTTCTATGGCGTGCGCTTGCTCGACGAGGGGTTTGGTGCCGACGTTGTGAGCAAGACGCTTTCCGTGGATGCGTCCTGGCTGGATGCGACCGGTGCGGATGCCGGCGTTGCCTGCGATCGCGGGTCACTCGTGGCCGTGCACTTTGTGACGCCCGCAGGTGGAGTCTTTGGTGCTGCCGGCGTGGTGGATGCTGACGGGGCCGTGGCACCGCACGTGGTCATTGAACCCGAGGGCGCCACCGCCCCGGCGGGGGAGACCGGTACACCCGGCGGTGAGGTGCCAGGCGATGGCACGGGCAAGACTACTGGTGGCGCCGATCCCGCTTCGGGGCAACCCGGTGCGAGACCGGCGACGGATCCTACGGTGAAACCCGCAGCTACGTCGCCCAAGACAACGGTCACCAAAACAACAGTCACCAAGACGACCAAGCCCAAATCCACTATGGCAACAACGCCGGCGCTTCCCAAGACCGGCGACAACTACTGGATAGCTGCCTCCTTAACGCTATTTCTGCTGGGGACAGTGCTTCTGAGCGCCGCATATCGCTGCTGATGCGGTGCGACGCACTTGGCTGTGATACAAGAGCTCTGTAGGAACTTTAAAGGCAACGCTTTCGGCAAGGGAGCGTTGCCTTTTTCATGCATGCAATGTCTAACGTGCAGCCATATGCGTTTTCGAAACAAGAACTATCGCTTGTGTAGCCAGCCGCAGGGTACGGGTCTTATTGGATCAATTCTATTCACCTCGTGTTAAATCCACTCCGTTCTTTATACTCAAATGCAAACACTAAGGAGGTAGTCATGTTTTGGAGCTATGTTCAGCTTGATGATGGCACCCAGTTTGCCTACTCAGAGACAAGAGAAGACGGAACCGTTCGCGTAGCCGTCGAGCGCCCGGTTGACTTTGGCTTTGACCATGCGGAATGCTTCTTGCCTGCGGTCAAATGGTTCAATGTCGAAGGATTTACTGCTGATGACCTCAATTTCTTGACAGAATTTGTTAGATCAAACGCCCCGTTTATCTTCGAGCTCGCCGAACGCCAAAAAGCCGGACTGGCGGTTTCGGCGCTGGCCCTCTGACGTTCTACTGTTGAACGGTAAATAACCCATGATTTCGACTACCGACATATCCACTGCCGTCTCCCGCGTGCTGACTCAATACGACGTCAGCGAAGCATATTTATTTGGCTCGTTTGCCCGAGGCGAGCAAACGCCCGATAGCGATATTGACTTGCGCCTAGTTTGCGGCAACACCATGACGTTCGGCACGCTTTACGAACTCTCCTATGAGCTCGAGATGGAACTTGGGCGAAAGGTCGATGTCGTCACCAACCCACCAGAGCACATGCGCCCGGCCTTCCGCAAAAGCATCGAGCAGGATGAGGTGCGCATCTATGAAGTGCTGTAGCAGGTAGAGGCGTTGGTGCGCTCCAGTGTGGGCAACAAGTCAGAATTTTGCCGCATACTTCCGGACTCGGAGAGTCTTGGAAGCCAGTATTGAACTCAAACTCGGTTCCATACACCCTCTCGCTCTTTGAATACAGGTATCGCTCTAGCGATAGTGTGCTATACTATCGCTAGAGCGATACCTGTTAGGAGACTCGAGTGGAACTGTGGCATGGTTCTCTGAAAATCATTGAGACTCCCCAGCTTGACCTGGGGAAAGTCCATAAAGACTATGGACAGGGATTCTATTGCACAGAGAGCCTCGACCTTGCAAGGGAATGGGCATGCTCGCGTGATGCCGATGGCTTTGCGAATCGCTATGAACTCGATACAGCCGATCTCATAATTCTCGACTTGCTATCGCCGCAATATTGCGTCCTGCATTGGATAGCGTTGCTCGTTGAGCATCGTTCTTTTCGCAAAGATACCGCCATTGCCGCGAGGTCGTGCGAATATCTCCATGACCACTTTCTACCCGAGACGAGCACTTGCGACGTAATAAGGGGATGGCGTGCGGACGACTCGTACTTTAGCTATGCCAGAGCTTTTGTGAACAATACGATTACCGTCGATCAGCTTGGTCGATCTATGAGGCGCGGTAACCTGGGAGAGCAGATTGTGCTCAAAAGCGAGCGTGCGTTTAAGAGCATTCGTTTTGCAGGATTTGAACGTGCGCCGCTAGCTCTGTATGGTCCATTGGCCAAGGAGCGAGATGAAGCGGCAAGGGCACAGCACCGTGAGCTACTTGCCGAGAATCCGTTTGAGGGAATTCGTATCGTCGATATCATTCGAGAGGGGATGACGGGCGATGATCCACGCCTACAGTGAGATGTATCTCGAGGATGCCATGAGAACGCTGGGTGAGGCGGTCGATTTTGCCATCTGTGACCAAGGGCTGACTCCAGCCGAGTTGACGGCGATCCTGTCGAACGCTTTTGAGATGAAGCAGTTTGAGCGCGGTATGCCTCGCGTCATCTGCGGCATGACGGGCGACGAGCTCGCACGCGATATTATCGTCCATGCGGGACTGACCCCCGTCGAATGCAGGGAGACCTACCCGTTCGACCGTTCGCCTCAGTATTGGGCGGGCTGGGTTTTGGCCTATGCGCAATGGATGTGCAGCCTGGGCTTTAATGAGCTACTCGAAGTCGCCCCGCTCGATTGGATAGTCGGTTCGTATCACCCGCTTCATGAGGCCTCCGAAGACAAATTCGCCCAGATTGTCATTGATAAATGGAACAACGCCCAGGCAGACAAAAAGGGTCTCAAGGCGGCACGAAAGTCAGCCGGACTAACGCAAAAACAGCTCGCCGCCCAATCGGGGGTTAAGCTTCGCGCCATACAACTCTACGAGCAGAACCAACTCGACCTACGCCGTGCCTCGGTCTCCTCGGCATTGGCGCTCGCAAACACCCTAAACTGCGCCATCGAAGACCTCGTCTGGCAGCCGATCGCCCTAGAGTACGACTCGCGGGCTATTTCGTCTGTAAAGCTATAGAGGAGTTAGACATGCCTTGGAGCTATGTTCAAAATGATGACGGCGCTGATTGCGTTGCTCAAGAAGATCATTCAACTGCGCACGTGGCAAATTCAGCATCACCGATTTTGCTCGACGGCGCCACGTCAATCGACGAAGCTATTCGACTGACCATTGCGGACATGCCCAACGCGCTCAGGCTCTTGGAGAACTCATGATGGCGGTCGCGACGCGCCAGGCGCATCCGTTCGCGCCGCTCGTGCTCGATGATGCCGGTTCGCTCGGGGCCATGGCAGCGGCCGTGATGCGCCTACACAGCACGCTGATGACGGTCGGGCTCTGTTATACGACCGACGCCACAGGCGGCCGGGCCGCGCTTGAGCTTGGACGCGTCGAGTCCGTGCTTGCGGGTGCATTCTGTACGATATTCGGTCAATCGCCGGTCGACCGCTTCGCAGACATCTTTGACCAGATCACCTACGTGGCCGAGCACATGGTCAAGGACCACATCTTTGAGGACGGCAACAAACGCACCAGCCTTGTCTTTGCGTTGTCCGTCTTAAGGTTCGCAGGCACTCCGGTCGCGCTGTCCGACAGCCCCGAGCCCAAAGACAACCAGTACTACGCCTGGATCCAGGACCTCGTTTCTAGTCGCCGCACGACCAGCGAGCTCGCCGAAGAGCTGCGCCGCGGTTGTGTTGTAGGCTCGGGCGACCCGTCGCACGTATAGAATCTAAGCATTCGCATGCCAGTTATTGAATTGATTGGACACCACATGGAAATCCCCAGCACCCTGTGCAGCAATGTCTACGACTTTGCATTTTGCCCCGAGCCCTGTTACGACCGTCTGGTCGACCTCGCCGATCCCGAGGACTGGGGTCCTAGCAACCGCATCCTCAAAAACTACCTGTCGTTTTCGTTTAGCCGCGCGGTGTTCCTGACTGAGCGCGACGTTGACCAGACCGCACCGTCCAACCTGCCGCTAGTGTTCGACGACGACCGCTGTCTGTTTAACACCGGGCTGTACACACGCCGCTACGAGACCATCTACGGTCTGTTTGAGCCTAACACCAAGCCCGATGCGCGCCAGCGCTGGTTTTTGAAGGGCTTCTTTAAGGAAAGCGACCCCATGCTGGTCTCGTTTGAGTACCTGCCGTGCCGCGTACGCTTTGCCGAGGACCCCTCCGAGCTGGTCTTTGACTACCGCTTGCCCATCCGTTCCAACATCGACCACATTCTGGGCGACGAGGAGAACCTGACGCGCATCCCCGCCAGCCTGATGGGGGAGGACAACTCGCTGCTGCTGCGCCGCGCCTTTGAGGGCGCCGTCGTCGAGGCCGCCCGCCGCGCCGCAGCCAACTACACGCTCGCGGTGCCGCAGTTCTACGGCGGCCGGATTCAGCTGCTGCTGCCGCTGTGCCTAACCGGCGACAAGCCCGAGCTGGCGCTGACTATCCAGCGCGAGGACGGCTTTTACGCCGCACGCACCTGCCTCACGCTCGACATGGCCTACAACAACGCGCGACTTATCTGCCGCCCCGAGACGTCGTGGATCAAGCGATAAAGGGCGGTTGAGCTGGGGGTTTGTCGGCTTCCCTGATTGCTGTGGCGTGGTTTGCGCCCACGAATTTAAAATCGAGGGTAAAAAGTTCTTGGAAAACCTCGCACGGCTATGTTAGTATCTCTTTTGCCGAAAGGCGACGGGCGATTGGCTCAGGGGTAGAGCATATCCTTCACACGGATGGGGTCACAAGTTCGAATCTTGTATCGCCCACCATCAAAAGCGCAGGTCAGAGGTATTAAGCCTCTGGCCTTTTTCTTTTTGATATCAAGGGTGACACCAAAAGTGACACCAAAATCAAATCGTAGTCGTCTAAGGCGTCATTTTCTATCGCACCATTTTTGCTGACGCCATTACACGTCTAGCATAAAACGCATGCGTATTTTCATTGAATTCCCCCTGTGATCCAAGCACAAATGTGGAGACAAGGACCATATGCCCAGAGCGCCTTCCAGCGGATTTCTATCACACGACAGTTTTTCGGCGGAACTCGTCAAGCTTTTGGTTTGCTTCCGGTACTTACCCGCATGATGCCCCGGTAGATAATCGGCCATGTCCGCAATCCGCATGGCCTACGGCCGATACCAGGGGAGGCGCAAATGGACGAAATCGTCTGCGCAAACACCGCATTCCGCTACTGGCGCTGTCCACCGCAAGTGCGCGACCTCTACCCGCGCCTACCCAACTCCGAAGACGGCTGGCGAGCCCTATCCCAATCGCCCTTCGTAGTCGACGTCCTTAAGACGCCAGTCATCACAGCAGCATCAACACAAAGTAACCTGCATTCCGAGACAAGACGGACCATCCGATGGAACAGCGCCTATACAGAGAAGGTTTCCATCGACACAGGTATGGGCTTTAGCGTCACTGACCCTCTTAATACGCTATTCACCATGACTCGAAGCGTGTCTTCATGCGATCTAGTTCTGGCTATGTACGAGTTCTGCGGATGGTTCTCGATTTTTAAACCATTGCCCGCGGTCGATATGGCACTTGAGCAAGCAAAATCAAAAGAAGAGCAGTACACCACAGAAAGTCTGTTTGAACTAGACGAAACCCAAGACGAGGCCCCATGGAAGCGAGTCTATGCTCGGGCGCACCAGAAGGACAGCGAGAATGATCAAAGTGGGCAGCAGGATGACGGATCCGGAAATAAAGCTAGCGGAAAGGGCACATCGCTCTGGATGAGAAAGCCTCTTATTGAAATAGAAGAACTGCATAGATTTGCAGCGAAGGTTAAAAACGAGATGAGGGGAAGGCAATTCTACGAAGCCGCACAGCAGGTGATAGGTATTGCTGCATCCCCGCTAGAAGTTG
The DNA here is from genome assembly GCA_900542085.1 of uncultured Collinsella sp. GTDB lineage: Bacteria > Actinomycetota > Coriobacteriia > Coriobacteriales > Coriobacteriaceae > Collinsella. The sequence continues at coordinate 50,168 of UQMK01000005.1, read as the reverse complement.
CTGGAATCATGTTGCTAAGTCATCCGAGGCGTGCCGGCGGAGCGGAGTTTAAAAACATATTCGTCAACGACTTAACACCGCTGTCGAATTCAGCTCGGAAAATCGCAGGTCAGAAAATCTGTTACGGCGATATCATCATCGTAAATCCAATAACAATGAAGGCTGTGATTATCGAACTTCAAGGAGAGGTTATCCATGGATCGGGCGCTGTGCTTGACCACGACGCCACCCGAATGACAGCATTGCAAAGCATGGGATACGACGTATTTCTTGTAACCCATGACATGCTCAATGATCACGATCAGCTTGATGCCATCATCCACAGTGTGTGTGAGCGATTAGAGTTGCGCTACAAGCCAAAAACCGAGGCGATGAGATGCGCTGAGACCAGATTGCGGGCCAACGTTCTGTGCAATTGGCTTGATATTGGTAAGTAATAATGCCCAACTGAGCATTTTTAATACTTTATATGCTGCCAGTAATTAAATGCCATTTTACAACCACGCCGGTTTACTACGTTGGATTGGGGGTAGCTGAGCACACCGAATTCGCCGCTCGTAAAACCGCAGGTAGATCGCCTGCCCGTTTTGCGAAAGTAGGCGTGAGGTCGGTAATCCGGGAATCGGCGTAGTAAACCGGTCCGTTTATGAAGCGACCATCTTGGGCGAGCTACGCACGGTTCCGTAAAATGGTCCGAAGGCGTGCGGAAGGGCTCAGGTCCCCGGAAGCACCGCGGATCGCTTTGGTCTGGCCGGCGGCACCTGGGGCGACATTCCGAGCCCCGCGGACTATGTCGGGTACCGTGGGTCCTCTCGGCCCCGCGCCCGTTCCACGCGCCGCAAAATATTTTCCGAAATTGTCCTTGCATCGCCGTCCGAGTTCCCGTATAGTACTTATTCGCACGGGGGCGTAGCTCAGCTGGGAGAGCGCTTGACTGGCAGTCAAGAGGTCAGGGGTTCGATCCCCCTCGTCTCCACCACATGAGAGTTAGACGAACCCTTGTTTATCAGGGGTTCGTCTTTTTTTGTCGGCATAAAGTCATCATCCCAATTGTCGAAGCTAAAGAACAGCTGTACTTCATCGCCGTCGATTTGTATGAATCGTATGAACGTGTCGATGATTTCGAACGGGTCAGATTCTGCGCCTAGCGTGTCGAGCCATGCAAGATAGTCATCAAGGCTCAAGTCTTCGGCGCTTTCCGCTTCAAGTGCCTTCTCCAATTCCTCTTTCAGAGCTGCTTGACGGGCTTTCAATTCCTCAACCCTATCCTTGCCGCCTGGGGGCGCTATACCGTCCTCTATGGCGTGCCATATGCGCTCAAACGCCGCGTCAATGCGCTCAATCTCTGCTGTGATGCGCTCGCTTTCCTTTGGAGCGTCATCCTCGGCGGTTTCAGCGATCATCATCTCAAGCGTTGCGATGATACGCTCGCGCACCTTTGGGTCATGTATCGATTCGAGTATGGTGTCGGCAACTGCATCCTCTATGAGGTCGCGGCGGAACGTCCTGCGACACTTCGGACAGCGGTAGTAGTAATACGTTTTGCCACTCTTTCCAGTTCCAGAGGTTCCGACGAACCATCTGCCGCACTCCCGACAATACATCTTGCCGCTGAGCGCATAGGGCTGCTCTCCGTCAACAACGCGGTGCTTGTGGCCGCGTCCGTTGAGGATGCTTGCAATCTCGTCTTGTTCCTGACGTGACCACAGTGCAGGCATGCCGTTCGTCGTGCGCACGCCAGCGTATTTGTACACGCCGCAATTTTGCTCGCGCGAGAGCAGCCTTTTTATCGTGCTTTGTGAGAACGCCTTGCCGCGTCTGGTTCGCTCGGTTCTTATCGCCCTCTGGATGTCGGCAATGGTTGATCCTGAGAACAGCATGTTTTTCATCTTGTGCATAACGGCGGCTTCGCGCTCGTTTACAACGAAGCGGTCGTTTACAACGTCCCAACCGTACAAGCGCTGACCACTCGCCATGCCGCGTTGCGCGTTCTTCTGTATGCCGTCGCGTATGCGCTCACTATCGACGGCGCTTTCATACTCGGCAAGCACTTCAAGCATGCCGAGGTGCAGAACTTTAGTTGAGCCCTCGCCGAGCGTTTCGCCGGCATAGAGGATTTCAACGCCTGCCTTACGAAGCATGATGCGCGCAAGAGCCATTTCGTCTCTGTTGCGCATGATGCGCGTGACTTTGTATATCACCACGTAATCGAAAAGTCCCTTTTGGGCATCTTTTAACATTGCCTGAAATTCAGCGCGGTTCGTGTTCTTGCCAGTTTTGGCGTAATCGCTGTAGACGCGTACAACGGCAAGGCCGCTTTCGTCACAGAACTCGCGTGACTTATCGACCTGAATTTCAATGCTTTCGTCTCGCTGGTTGTGCGAGCTAAAACGTGCGAAAATGGCCGCACGGTTACCCTTTGCCATGGTATTATCACCTTGCCTTTTCAGTTGTCTACGGAATGGCGCGCCCTGTATCTGGTCTTGGCGGATGGATACAGGGCATTTTGCTATCTGTACGTTATGAGCGTGTCGTAACGGTCTGCGCCGCTGATACCTTGGTCAGGAACAGAGTTGGTTTCTACCCTGATAATCTCAAGGCCCTTATCTTGAAGCGCGTTGAGGACTTCGTTTATCTGCTCGTTGTATTTCTGGTCAGCGCCGAATACCCGTCCGCTAAAGGATTGACCGAACGACCGAATGAGCATGACGTGAATGCGCCCGTCGGGCGTTGGAATCGAGGAGATCGCCTTTTCGATTTCCTGCCGTGCCATTTCTTCACGCTGGTTCTTGAAGATTCCCATTTCTAGCCCTTTCTCGATTCGCTTGCCGCAGCCTTTGCGGTCATCGCTATGTTCTGCTGCCACTGCGGCGAGCTTTCGCGGTAGTTGTCCACAATCTCGCGTTCGTCGCTGGTCAAGTCGTCTTCGCTCGTCCCCGTGCTTGGAAAGCCACATAAATCATTCGGCGTACATTTCAATGCTGCGCATAGCATGAAAGCGTCTTCGAGCGGAATACCAACCTCGCCACGTTCCCATGAAGCATATTTGCGTTCTTTTATGCCGAGGAAATCGGCAAACGCCTTTTGTGTCGCAAAACCAGCGGCCTTGCGCAGCTCTTTCAATTTCAATTGATATTCCATGCGCCCTCCTTTCGTCGCTGCAACGCCGATTCTACGTGATTCACGTACGTTAATCAAGAAAATACGTAATTCACGCTTGCAAAGAACGTTAAACACGTTTATTGTCTGTAGCCATCAACGTGATTCACGTTGATTTAGGTTCTTTTACTACACGTAAAAGAATACGGTTTGTATTGACTAAAGACAATACAAACCTAATGAGCACTCATTGAAAGGAGGTGAACATATGCCCGAGTTGAAACATGCGTTTGCGGACAATCTGCGAGTTCGTCGCGTCAAGAAGCATTGGTCGCAACAGCAGCTTGCGGAAGCATCCGGTGTCGGCGTTGATGCAATCGGCAAGTACGAGCGTTGCGATTGCTCGCCGACGCTGGAAAGCATCGTAAAGCTTTCAACCGCTTTGGACTGCACGCCAAACGATCTGTGCACTTTCCCCGAATTCAAGTAAGGAGGTTGCGTAATGGAGTGGCTTGACGAGCTTTTTCAGGTAGTCGGCCTGTGGAGCTTCTTCGCTTCGGCTGTTGCCGTCGGCGTTGGGCTTGGCGTCGAATATGCGCTCAAGCACACCACTTTCATCGTTCGCAAGCATTAAGAAAGGAGGGGTTTCAAATGTATGAAACCAAGCAAGAAACCACTGGTTTGCGTAGTGGTTTTAGACAAGCAAAACCGCCGCAGCGCGTCGAGTGCGTATCAGCGTCAGTTCTTTACGAGGGTCAGAGAAGCTGCGCAAACCTGCAAAGAGAAGGTGCCCGCGCACGTCGGCAAACGCGCACGGGCTATCGTCAAAACTTCCAGAGCAATGACGATGAGATTCTAGCAGGAAAACCGTTGGTTATCCGTTGGTTTGTCTACATTTTCGCGGCGTTGTGCCTGTGCGGAATCGTCCCAATGGCGGCGGCTGAATGGCTCATCTGGTTTTGCGATTCCTTTGGCTGCTGGTGGCTTCCGCTTGTCCTGCTCGTCGCTGAGGTCTGGTTCATCTTGCATTTGATCGGGCGTGACGTGCGATGAACACCGACGATTTCACCCAGCCGCTCGAAAGTGTGATGCGGCAAGAGCGAATGGCGGTCTACCCGCTTCCGCTCAAGATTCAAGACCGCGCCGAGCTGTTCGCCAAGTGGTGCGAGCTGAACCCCAAGACGCTTCGAAGCATCGAGCTCACGGCCTTGGCTATCCATCAGCGCGGCATGCGCGTATCGACCAAGTACCTCATCGAGAAGCAGCGCTACGAGGGTTCGCATCAGATTACGGGTGTTCCGTTCATGGATGGAAACGGGCAAGAGCACGCCTATGCCATCAACAACACGGATACGCCGCTTCTGAGCCGTTGGCTCTTGGAGAGACACCCCGATTTGAACATCGAGACACGCAAGTCTATCTATGACACGAAGAAGGAGGGCTGACATGCTGCGCAAGAACATCGTCAAGCAGCTTCGCGAAGTTTCCGACGTTGCTCGCTGCATCGAGGATTGCCACATCGGCAACAGCGTCACCGGCGAACGCATCGACTTCGATGCCGCGTTTGTGAGCGAAATCATCTGCTCAACGCTCGCGTACGCGTCTGTGCTGGTCGATGGCCGCTTGAAGGCGGGAAACCCCGAAGACCATCTGATGACAATTATCCGAACCGCGAGCCAGAAGTATGTCGAGCAGTTGTGACCAGCTGAGCTTGTTCGAAGAGCCGCCAATGCCAGAGCCTGGCACATGCGAGTACGAGAACGACGTGTTCGACGCCACGGGCAACAAGCCGAAAAGCAGGTGCATGTTTCGCGGCGTCTTGATCTGGACGAACTGCCGAGAGTGCGGCCACTGCGTATGGGAGGGCTGGCATCTTCGCGGCATGAGCAAGGGGCTTGTGATGGATGAAGGAGGTGAAGACGAATGATGGTTGCCAAGGAGGTTCACGACAAAGCGCAAGACCCTATGGCGTGGTTCCAGCACGACTCAAACGCCGCGCAAGACCAGAAGTGCCAACGATTGCTGTTCCGCTATGGAAACGCTGGATATGGCGCATTCTGGCGGCTGTGCGAGATTCTGGCGAACACCACGACGCACTCTTTGCCCGTGGAGACGGATGAAGACTGGCTGATACTCGCCGAACAGATTGGCATGCGCAAAGCTGGCGCGTTCGACGAGATTTCAAGCGTCGACGATTGCAAGGACTTCATCGGCTGTCTTCTTGAGATCGGCTTGCTGACGCGCGACGGAAAAGGGCGCATCGAAAGCGCGAGGATGCAGAAAAACGCTCTGTATTTCGGCATGCAAAGGGCTAACGGAGCCAAAGGCGGGAGACCTCGCAAGAACAAGTCAGAGCCAATGAAATAGCAGGTCAAAGGCGGTAAAACGGATGTTCATGGAAGAAACCAGCGGTAAACCATCGGTTTGCGATTGGCTAAACCCTAACAATACAATACATAACAATACAAGGCGGGTTTTGGGTTGGGTCCCAACCCAACCCAAACCCAAAACCCGCAAACGTGCTTGTGGCGTTATGTGACAAGTAAGTCTTACTTTCTTTGCTTCTTTCTTTGCGGACGTTCGTTTTCGCGTCGGATTTTCGAGCTTTTCAGTCGCTCGAATCATAGTTTTCAACACGCTTTCCACAAGTTTTCAACAATCGAAGAGTTTTCAACAAAGGACGGTGATTCACATGTCTTGGCGAAGCTATGCCAACAAGGTCAAAACGCGGCGGTGCCCGTTCTGCGGCACGGAACGTCCGCTTGATTGGTTCATCGAAATCGACAAGCCGACGGGAGACAAGCGCTGCTGGAAGTGCCGCGAGCTGAAGAAAGGAGAAGGCAATGACCGCATCGGATAGCCGCAAGGTGCAGAAAATCGTGATCGAGGTGGACCCGAACCCGGTACCGCGCGATTACAAGTTCGACATGGAGCTGTCGCGCGACGTTCTGCGCAAAATGTTCGCCGAGCGATTCGCGTATTCCGACCTCACGCAACACGATATCGAAGCGCTGGAAGGGTTCATCGGCATCGAGCTTGCTCGATACAACCAGGAGTGCAAATATGCCGCCTTTTCCGCCATGCACATCTCGCATCGCGTCAAGTTCAGCCCGACGGTCGCGATGAGCCCTCGCACCGGCGGCATCGAATCGGCCTTCTTGTTCTGCGACGGTTTGTACTTCAACGGTCGCGAAGCGATCTCGTTCAACTCTGACGGGTTCATTGGCTTTTGCGGATGGGCCGACGATAAGAACTCGATGCCGTTTCTCGTCGCGTTCTATCGCTGGGTCAACGATTGGCTCGACAACAGCTTTGGTGGCCATTATCGAGAGCTTTTGGAGGTGGCCGAAGATGGCGAGTGAGGAAAGCCGTGTTTTGCGACTGCTCGAACCGCAGGGCGAGCCCGACATCATCGAATGCGACGGCAGGCTGTATGTGCCCGACGAAGAGTGCGAGTTCGTTCCAGAAGAGTTCGACACCGTGTGGGATGAGGAAGACCAGTGTTTGCGGATTGCCAAGCCTTCCGATGATTGCGACTGCTTCACGTGTTCGAAATGCGGCCAAGAGCTGATGTTCGATTGGAATGGCGAATACAGCTGGTTCGAACCTGAATACCCGTACAAACCTATCAGCTTGAAATACTGCCCTGGATGCCGTGCAAGGGTTCTGTTCCCGCATCCGTGGTTGGGCTCAAAGGAGGAAGAATGATTTGCATCGTCGGCACTCGCGGATCGGGGAAAACGACACGGCTGCTTGAGCTTTCCGCTCAAAGCGGCGTTCCGATTGCCGTTCGGAACGTAATGCAGGCAACGTGGCTTCGGCGCTATATGGGCAAATGCGGAATTGATGCACCCGATCCAATTGTTGTTGGTCGTGGAATCTATGGAGAGCGAGGGTTTACCTCAATTGAGGTCAAGCGAGATTCCGACGGAATGGTTCCAGTCCTTATTGACGACGTTCGTGCTTTTTTTGGCGATATGGGCATCAGAGCCGAAGCGGTAACCATAGATGCCGATGCCGTCAACTTCGAGTTCGCAATCAAGGCAAATCCGACACTGGTTAACTGCCTGCGCGTCTGGCGCAACTGTAAGAAAGGCGGCAAGGAATGACTTCATACGTCAAACGCGTCGGCGATCTGACCGACGAGGATGGTTTTGTGGATTGCTACGCAACGGAAGCAAGCACTGATTCTGCTTTTGATCCCGTTACGAAGCCATCGCATTACGCTGGGCACACCGGCATCGATTGCAAGTCGGCAATGGAGTCGATGCTTGGAACCGAAGCGTACGTGTCCCACATGCAGGCATGCGCGTTCAAGTACATCTGGCGATGGCGCGACAAGAACGGCATCGAAGACCTCAAGAAGGCGCGAGAGTGCATCGGCAACATGATCCGCGCGATTGAAGGTGATGGGGATGAGTAGCGTCAAGCTTGGCTTCGAGATTAAGGGCAAAGCAATACACGCAAAGACCGAGGACATTGAGAACGCGGTAAAAGATTTAACGGTGTCCCTGTTGTTCCTCGCGCATTTGTTCGGCGTCTCTGGCGTGTCGGTGACGATAACGCGTGGTGATTCCGATGAGTAGGCTTGGCAAGCGCCATGTGCTCGAAAACCTCTGCATGGTCTCGCAGGACATGAGCAGGCGCATCCTGACGTGCGAGAAGCGCGAGCGCGAGAGCGTGAAAGTCAGCTACGAAGACCTCGTTATGTGGTCTGACATCGTTGGCGATGCTATAGAGGTAATCAATGACAAGGGCGGAAGCCATGAGCGTTGAGGTCAAGCAAGACGCGAAAGGCGTTTGGTATGCGCGCCCGTATCTCGGTACCGCGCCTGACGGCACGAAGATTCGCCCATATCGGCAGTTCCCCGAAGCGGCAACGAGGGCGCAGGCTCAAGAGCTGGCGAACCATTGGATTTCGCAGCTTTCCGCTGGCGGCAAGGTAAAGAGCGCCATCATAACCGACTTGCTCAAGACGTATATCGCCGAGCGCAAGGTTAAAGGCATCAGCCCTTACACGGTAAAGCGGTGGAACCTGTTCGCGCGCTCGTATGTGGGCAAGTACCTCAAAGGCAAATCTGCCTGCAAGTTGTCGGTAATGGATTTGAGCGACTTCGAAACACGGTTGCTGCTTCCGAAGGAGAAGCGCGGACAAGGCTTGTCGCGCAACACCGTCCGAAGCGTGCATTTCTTTTTGCGTGGCGCATACAACCATTGGGTCAAAAGCGGCGTGTGTGAGATGAACCCGCTGTTTTACGTGGAGCCGCCTGCTGAGGAAAAGCACGAAGCCGTGGCGCTTGACGAATGGGATTATCCAGGGCTTGACGAGGCCATTACGGCTTCTCTGCATCCAGATGAGCTGAGTGAGAGGACTATGCGCGAAGCAGCCTACGCGTTCGCCGCGTGGCTTGCACTGCATACGGGCATGCGCGTCGGCGAGGTGTGCGCGATGCGTCGCCGAGATGTTTTTAGGCGGCTTGGGTACCTCCATGTATGCGGCAAGATTGTCGAACTTGACGGCGGCGGGCTTGATCGCGTGGATGTTACTAAAGGTCGAAAGAGCCGAAACGTTTCCATGACGGCACGTGAGTTCGAGACTGTGTTTGGTTTCATCGCGTTGCAGGATGCGTTTTCCGATGCCTTCACGCCAAACTCGCCACTGGTGAGTTTCAACGGCTTCTTCATGCGCCCAACGACGGTCTCGAAGGCGTTCAGCCGTCTACGCAACAGTTTGGGTCTTCCCAAGGGCTGTACGTTCCACAGCTTGCGACACACGCACGCAACGTGGCTTTTGGCGAACGGCGCGAACCTTAAGGACATCGCCGAGCGTTTCGGCCACGCTAACGAATCGACCACGCTTCGGCTTTACGCGCACGCCATGCCGGGGCGCGACCAGAGGGCGGCAGAGGTGTTCGACAAGTTCACCGACGAGCTTAAGGGAGACGGTGCCAACAGTGTGCCAACGGCGTGATTTCGACCATTTTGCTAACGCCGACAAAAAGAAAGGTCAGACCGCAAAACCAGCGGTTTTGAAAACGACAACCGACGTATTTCAAGTAAGAATCAGGAGATAGTGAAAATGGTACCGATTTTGACCAAAGAACAAAGGCAAGAGAACCTTGCTAAGGGAATGCAGATAAGGCATCAGCGAGCTGAGTATCGCGAGCAGTTGAAGAAGGGCGCTTTGCCGCTTGAGAAGTTCTTTGAGCTTGCGGATGAAGGAGATCAGGCGGCTGCGGGCATGCGCGTCAAGCAGATGATTACGGCTTTGCCTGGATACGCCGAGACCTGTGCCGATGCGCTCATGAAGAAGCTGCGCATAGCAACCGGTCGCAAGGTGAAGGGCTTGGGCAAGAACCAGCGGGCAAACCTGCTGTCTACGCTGGTGAGGTGGTAGGCATGCGTAAGCGAGATGATTACCGTGTTGCGGTTAAGAGCGTCACTCTGCTCATTACAATGGCAGCCTGCCTGCTCATTGTCGGCCTGTTGTTCCTATCGTTTTGCGTAGTGGAAGCGCTCGTGTTGCTCTTCACTGGCGGTGCGTTCTCGCTGGTGTTCCCTGCAATCGCTACCGCTGTTGCAGTGTTTGTAATCATGGCGCTTGCCCTGGTGGCTGGAGGTGCCGAATGAGCGCGGAGAGTTTGAACACCTGCACGCTGAGCGGAAATCTTGGCAACGACGCCGAGGTGAAATACACGGCTGGCGGCATGGCAATTACGGTGTTTTCGCTTGCCGTCAATCACCGCCGCAAGCAGCAAGATGGTAGCTATGCAGATGAGACTAGCTGGGTCGATTGCACGATATTTTGCAAGCGCGGCGAATCGCTGCAAGCTAATGGCTACCTGCAAAAAGGCGCAAAGCTTGCCGTCGTAGGACACCTGCGCATGAGCACGTGGGAAGCAGACGGCCAACGCCACCGCAAGCTAGAGGTCATCGTTGACAACGTTATCGGCATGACCAACTACAGGCAGCCGCAACAGCCGCAGGCTCAGCAGCCGTACCAGGCTCAACCGCAGCAGGCATACGTGCCTGACGTTTACAACGAAGACATTCCGTTTTAAGGGGCAGATATGCAAGGACGAAAACTAAACGTGAAGCTGCTCGACGGCGCAGAGCTGCCGCGTTACGCACACGATGGAGATGCGGGCTTCGACTTGTGCATCACCGAGGATTGCAGGCTTGAACCGAACGCGAGCGCGATTGTCGGTCTCGGATGCGCGTTCGAGATTCCGAGCGGGTGTGTCGGCCTGGTGTTTCCGCGCTCGGGGCTTGGCGGCATGTACGGCGTCACGCTTCGAAACAGCGTTGGCGTTATCGACAGCGGCTTTCGCGGCGAGGTGTGCGCACCGCTCGTCAATCTAAGTTGCGATACCGTGTTCCTACCGAAGGGCTCGCGTGTATGCCAGATGGCCGTTGTGCCGTTCGTGCCGTGCGATCTGGTGGAAGTCGATAAGCTGAGCGACACCGAGCGCGGCGAAGACGGCTTCGGCTCTACCGGCATCGAGTAGGCGATTGTCGTGGATGCCAGGGAATACTTTGAGGGCATACGCGATGAGGTTGCGAGTCTTGAGAAGTCAAGAGAAATGCTTGCACGTCTCAAGGCTCGTGAAGGGGCAAAGGCTCAGAGTTATACGGCTGGCGGCGGTGGTGGTTCGTGTGACCCTATGGATGCGATCAACGGGCGCATCGACTTTGAGCAACGCTTGAAGCTGCGCATCGTTGAAAGCAATGCCGCCGTTGATGAAGCCTGTGCCGTGCTGTATGGCAACGACAATCACGGCGGCTTGGCAAAACTCAAGGGCAACCGCTACGCCGATGCGGTATGTATGGGCTACTGCCAGGCGATGCCATGGGCTGATGTTGCTGTTGTTATGCAGTGTTCTCCCAAGTGGTGCCGCGAATTGTGCAATGCCGCGTTCAGGTATATCGATGCCGTTGGCGTGGCGTGGCTAAAGGAAAATTAAAAACAGTACTTCCCTTCACTTCCCGCTTTATGCTAAAGTTCGCTACGGTGGATTAGGTAAACGAAAGGGACACGGGCTTCGGCTCGCGTCCCTTTTTTGTTGGGAAGGTACGGCGATGGCTAAGGGCTTCTCATACCGCTTCTATCACTCGACCGACTGGGAACAGGCTCGCGAGCAGGCATTGCAACGCGATTGCTACCTTTGTCAGCATTGCTTGGCTCAAGGAGTAGAGACACCAGCGGTCATGGTTCATCACATCGTGGAGCTGACTCCAGCGAACGTCAACGATCCGAACATCAACACAAACCTCGACAACCTAGTGAGCCTGTGCGACCTGTGCCACAAGAAGGTGCACGGCTGGGTAAGGCAAGGCAGCACTAGGCAAGGCTTGGCGTTTGATGAGGACGGCAACTTGGTTTCGTTGAACGGTGAACACACAGACTGAGCACAATTCGCAGCTCACAAAACAGAGACAACAAAACAGCAGGTCAGAGCGACGCAGCATCCCCCCGTTCGAAAACCAAGGCTACCAGCCTAGGGCACCAACGCCGGGAGATAGATTTATGCGCGCAAAGGTTTTCAGAACGGGGGTGGTCTTGTGGCAAAGCGAAAAGTATGCGAAAGTACCGAGATTTCGCCGAAAGTCGCGAAGAGCCCCCCGAAGCGGAACGGGCAATCGGTGCAATCGCTCTATCAAAACGAGTTGAAACGCTTGCAGCGCTTGACCAAGGACGTCATTCCAGACGACAAGCGCACAGCCATCATGCCGCTGATGTCGAACATCGCGTTTCTGAAAGTGAAACTCGACCAAGCTCGCGTGGAGCTGATGGGCGAAAGCATCTTCACCGAGTACGACAACGGCGGCGGTCAATCGGGCTTGCGCGAGCATCCGGGCTTTTCCGCGTACAACAAGCTGTTCACAACGTTCTCGCGCGGTATCAAGCAGATCACCGATATGATGCCGAGCGGCAGCACTTCAGCCGATGCGCTCATGGACTACCTGAACGAGACGAGGTTCGGTGGCTAGGAAGAAGGCCGCTGGCTCGTGCGAAAAGGCGATACGCGAGTACTTCGGCGGCGTCCTCGACGGCACGATAACCGCGTGCGCGAAGATGCAGCAGGTCGCGGCCATCGTCCTTCGAGACTTGGACAACGACGACCCGCTGTATCCATATCACTATCGCGAGGAATACGCGCAGAAACACGTGAGCTTCATCGAGCGCTTCTGCCGACTTCCATCTGGCAAGCTCGGCCAGCCGTTCGAGCTTGAGCTTTTCCAGCGAGCCATCCTATCCGTCGTTTTCGGCTTCGTGGACGTTGAGGGAAAGCGGCAGTATCGCGAAGTGCTCTGGATTATGGGGCGCAAGAACGGCAAGACCGCGCTCGCTTCCGCCATAGAGCTTGACTTGCTTATCAACGACGATGAGGGTGCGCCCGAGGTCTACAACGTCGCCACGGCTCACGACCAGGCGGCGAAGGGCTTCAACAACGCCTGGCGCATGGTTCTCACGTCGCCCGCTCTTGGGCGGCACGTTCGCAAGCGCGTGAGTGACCTCTACTGCGACCTCAACATGGGTTCAATCAAGGCGCTTTCCGCCAACACGAACCACCTCGACGGCCTTGACATCTCAGGTGCCATCGTCGACGAGCTCGCGGCAATGAAGAACCGTGATCTGTACGACCTAACCATTCAGGGCACGTCCGCCCGCCGCCAACCGCTGGTTCTGGAAATCACGACCAACGGTTTCGTTCGGAACGGCATCTTCGACGCCCAATACGAATACGCCACCAAATGGCTCGACGGTAAGGCGACAGGCGAGAAGGCTGAGCGCTTCATAGCGTTCATCTTCGAGCTTGATGAGCGCGATGAGTGGCAAGAGGAATCGGCGTGGATTAAGGCGAACCCTGGCCTTGGCACCATCAAAAGCCTTGAGGGCTTGCGCCAAAACGTCTCAAAGGCCAAAGATGACCCGACATTTCTGCCGACACTTCTGGTCAAGGACTTCAACCTCATCGAAAACCAAAGCCAAGCGTGGCTTACGTGGGCTGAGATTCATAACGATGACACTTTCGACCCGTCCGACGGGTCTTTTTCTTATGCGGTGCTCGGCGTTGACGCGTCAGACACCACCGACCTCACCGCCGCATGCTTGCTGATGATGCGCCCGAACGACGAGCGCATATATGCGATGCACATGGCGTGGATTCCGCTTCGCGCCTTGGAGCAGGCGGAAACGGAAGGACGGCGCGGCGGTCGCGACGGCGTGCCTTACGACGCGTGGATCGCGCGCGGGCTTCTGCGAACGTCTCCGACGCCAATCATCGACAAGCGGCTTGTGCTCGATTGGGTGGACGAGGTGCGCGAGAAATGCGGCATCTATGCCGTCGCGTGCGGCTACGACCCGTGGCACATGCGCGACGTGCCGACGGTGGAAGCCTACGAAGGTTATTTCGGAGCCGACAACTTCAAGAAGGTCATCCAAGGCGCTCAAACGCTCTCGATGCCGATGAAGGAGCTACGCGCCCTGTACAAGGAGAACCGCGTAGTTGACAACAGCAACCCGATTGCCGAGTGGTGCCGCTCGAACGTTGCGGTGCGCAGCGACGCGAATGGAAACATCGCGCCCGACAAAAAGAACCAAGACCCGCGCAACCGCATCGACGCCTGGGCGGCGGAATGCGATGCATTCGTGGTCTTAAAAGACATGATGGACGATTTCAGAAGCATGATTGGAGGTTAAACGTGGCTAAACGAACGTCGATGTTCCGCTCAATGTTCGATGCCGTATTCCACAAGCCGATCATGCAGGCCGTGGACGGTTACTTCCAGACGTTCACGGCGTACGCGCCGCGCTTTACAACGTGGAGTGGCGGCATCTATGAAGCGGAGCTGACGCGAAGCATCATCGAGCGAAACGCCGACCACGCGAGCAAACTGAAACCCGAGGTTTCGGGAACCGCGCAGCGGTTGGCAACGCGCTCGCTCGAATGGCAGCCGAACCCGTGGATGACAACGCCGCAGTTCCTGCACCGCATCTCGACGATGCTGGACGTGTGCGACACGTGCCTTATCGTTCCCATCCTCGACGGGAACACCGATACCATCACGGGCTACTATCCTGTCCTTCCGGGACAGTGCGAAGCCTACGACGTCGGCGGTACGCTGTGGCTCAAGCTGTCTTTCCCTGGCGGTGACGCCACCATGCTCGAATGGTCGCGCGTCGGCGTGTTGACGCGTCACCAATTCAGAAGCGATTTGTTCGGCGACGGGACGAACGTGCTCAATCCGACGCTAGAGCTGATGCACGCGCAGAACGAAGCTGAGAAGACGGCCATCGAGCAAGGTGCGGCCATTCGCTTCATAGGCAAGATGTCGCAGAACCGCAATCCCGAAGACTTGGAGAAGGCCCGAAAGGAATTCAACAAGCAGCTCGGTTCGGCGAACGCCGGCGGTATAGCTGTCTATGACAACAAATACAACGACGTCAAGCAGATAACGCCGCAGAGCTACACGGTGGACGCCGCCCAGATGGAACGCATCGAGAAGGCTGCATATCGGTTCTTCGGCTCGTGCGAAGACATCGTTATGAACAAGGCCGACGAGGAAACATACAACTCGTTCTATGAGGGGCGCACAGAGGTTTTCGCGGTGCAGCTTGGATACGTGCTCACGTGCATGACCTTCACGCCGAACGAGATCGCGTACGGCAACAGCATCATGTTCAGCGCGAACCGCCTTGAGTTCGCTAGTAATCAAACAAAGCTCAACGTCGTCACATCTCTCTACGACCGAGGAATCATGACGGGCAACCAGGGCGCTGACGTGTTCCAGCTTCCGCATTACGATGGCGGCGATCGCCACGTAATCCGCGGCGAGTACATTGACCTGGACTTGATAAGCGAGCACACATCCGAGCAAGCCGCCAAGGCGGCTGAGGTAAACGCAAACGTCGCGGCAATCGACGGTAAGAAGAAGGACGGTGACGACGATGCCAGCCAAGCCGACTGAGCGTCAATACAGAGCAATGCCGATGGTGCTGCGAAGCCTGCCCGATGGCGGCAAGCGCGAGAAGCGCATCGAATCTGACTACTACGTCGAGGGATACGCTTCGACGTTCAATGATCCATACGTCCTTTGGCAAGACCCTTGGGACGGCACCGAGTACCGCGAGGTCATCAGCCCAGACGCATTCGTCGATACCGACATGAGCGACATCATCATGCAGTTCGACCATGTGGGCGACGTTTTGGCGCGCCAGTCGAACGGCACGCTCATCGTCGAGCCCGACGAGCACGGGCTTTTTATGGCCGCCGACCTCTCGAAATCAGAAGCCGCCCGAAACCGATTCGAGGAAATCGACAACGGCCTTGTTACGCGCATGTCGTGGGCGTTCACCATCGGCGCGTCCGAGTATGACCGAGACACGCACACCACGACAATCACGCGCGTCAAGAAAATTTATGACGTGTCCGCAGTCAGTCTTCCTGCTGATCCGAACACCGAAATAAGTGCAAGAAACCTTCTCAACGGAGTGATTGAGGAGTCGCACGGGGAGCACGTGCGCCGCAAGAACGCGCTCGTAAAGGCGCGTGCAGTAATGGCAATCGCCACCAATTAGAAGGGAAACAAAAATGAACTTTGAAGACCTGCTGAAAGAGCTCCAGGCGCTCATCGACAAGTATTCCGCCGATGACGCCGAGCCGACCGATGAGGACGCCGCCCGCATGGCCGAGTTGACGAAGAGCATCAACGAGATTCGCGCGCAGCAGACTGCGACCGCGCAGACCCGCGCCGCGACCGTCGCAGCAGCCCGCGCGGCCATCGAGAACGGCACCGCCCGTCGCGTGGATGCCGTTCCGCTGGCGCGTTCCGCCAATGTCGTCGGTGTTGGCAACGCCTACGACGTGACCAACTACGCCGCCGCCGAGCAGCGCGCGTGGGTGAAGGGCGTCGCTGAGCGCGCTGGCGTCCAGCTGGTAGAGGGCTACGCACTGACCGACGCGGAGCGCGCCGCGCAGAACCACGCCATTGAGCAGCGCGCCGCATTCAACCACACGACGAGCAACACCGATTCCGTCATTCCCGTCGAGCTTCAAAACGAGATTATCTCGCTCATCGACAACACCGCCGTTCTGTGGGGCGATATGCCGAAGCAGAACTTCCCCCATCAGTTCGAGATTATCCGCCACAAGTCCATTGATGCTGGCGACGCCGCGCAGACCGACGAGGGAGCGGCACCGACCGACGATGAGAAGAACACGTTCGACACGCTCAAGTTCGAGGGCGTCGAGATTAAGAAGAGCCTGAAGATGAGCCGCCGCATGGCCGTTCAATCCGTCGCATCCTTCCAGTCTTATCTCGTAAGCGAGATCGCCGCACGACTGTCCGTTGGATGCAACGCCCATGCCCATGCGCGCCTGACCAACGAGTCCTACGGCATGGAAAAGACGAACAAGATTCAGACTTCCACGGCCAATGCGCTCAAGAAAGCCGACTTCGCTGGCCTGCTCTCCAAGCTCTACACCTACGGCCTCTCCACGCCCAAGGGTGCCATCATCTACGCGAACAACAACGTTATTTGGAACTACATCGCCATGCTCGAGGACGCTAACGGGCGCTCGTATTTCGTCGATGAGAAGAATGCCGACCCGTCCGTCGAAGGCCGCATCTTCGGCAAGCTTGTCAAGCGCGACGATTCCATCGCCGACGGTGTGATCATCGCCGGCTACCCCGACCTGTTCAAGGGCAACGTTTTCGACGGCCCCGACGTGATGCCCTATATCGCGTCCGACGGAACTCAGAACCGCTGCTTTGACGGTTACGAGTTGATCGATTGCGGCCTTGCCGTGCCCAAGTCGTTCGCCCAGCTGACCATCAAGACCGCCTAAGAAGGCGGTGCGCCATGGCCGACAAAGCTAAGAGCAAGCTGCTCGACGCGTGCCGCGCCGCCCTGCGCATCCCCGCTTTCTGCAACGACTTCGACGAAGAGATTGCAGACGTTATCGACGCCGCCCGTGCCGAACTGGTAGCGGGCGGCGTCCTTCCCGAGAAGGCCAACGACGACTCCGATGGCCGCATTCGCCTTGCCATCAAGGTATACGTCAAGGCCAATTTCGGTATGGACAACCCCGATGCAGACTGTTTCACGAAGTCGTTCGAATGCATGCTCACGTCGATGAGCGGCGACTCGCGGTACAGGACGGAGCCAGCCGATGAGTAACTGGAACGGCGTATGCACGCTCATCGCGACCGAGACTGAGCGCGATGACAAGGGCGTGCCGCACAAGAAGGAACGCCGCCGCCGCGTTCCGTGCAACGTGTACTCGATGAGCGCGGCTGCGTACTATGCGGCGGCTCAGGCTGGCGTTAAACCGCAGGCTATTATCGGTATCCGCGCCTGTGCGTATTCTGGAGAGGTTCTTGTGGAGCTAGGCGGCACAACGTACTCGGTTGACAACAAGCAAATGAGTGGTGCCGACAACGTGCGCCTAACGCTTGTCGAGAAAGCGGGCAACAGATGAGCAGCATCAACATCGACGACTTGGCGACGATCATCGTGAACGACATGCAAGAGGTCATCGACGATGACACCGAAGCACTTGAAGGCAACGCCCGCGCCGCTGGCCAGAAGGCCGTACGGTTGTTGCGCGAGCGAAGCCGAAAAAAGGAACATCACGGCGGCAGCTACGCCAAAGGATGGGCGGCGAGCGTCGAGAAGGACGAGACTGGCACGAGCTGCACCGTCCACAACAAGCAATATCAGCTTACGCATTTGCTCGAAAAGGGACACGCAATCGCCAATCAGAGCGGGCGTTACCCTGGGCACGTCGCGGGCGACCACGTAATCGAGGGCGTGTACAACGAGGTTGCCGCCGAGTTCGCGAAAGGCGGCGAGCAATGAACACCCTTGACGAGCTTGTGGCGGTGCTCAAGTCGTTCGGCTTGCCGTTCAGCAACGGCGCGTTCCAAGAAGACGAACGGCCCGCGCCGCCGTATATCGAAATCGAAGCAGGATACGGCGAAGCCGCGTACGCAGACAATGCGGCATATCTTCAATGGATGCCGTACGACTGCGGCCTTTACTGCGCAGAGCGCGATTACGAGCTTGAACAGCGGATTGAAACGGCGCTCGGCGATGCGGGCTTCGCATGCACGAAGACCGTGACGCCCATCGACGGCGAAGGCGTCATCGAGATCGCCTATCAGACAAACGTATTCGAATACTAGAAAGGGGCACGCAATGCCACGAAACGGATTCTTCGGCGTTAAGAACTCGCATATCGCAATTCTCAAAGACGAAGACGCATTTACCTACGAAACTCCTGTAAAGGTTCCTGGAACCGTTGAAATCAAGATGGAGCCGTCCGTCGAGACGAACACGAGCTACGCCGATAACGAGCCGTGGATTGACAAGACTCAGGATAACGGCGGCTCCGGCACCATTTCGTTCTACGACACGGAGAGCACGACCGAGCTGCGCAAGCTGTTCGCTGACCTCGTTGGGTTCGACATCGATGCGAAGGGTCGCGTTCTCGGCACGTCAGGCAAGACGCCGAAGAAGTTCGCCTTCATGTGCGAGCAACCTGGCCACGTCATCGGCAAGCGCCGCTGCTTCCTCGCGTGCCAAATCAAGGCACCGAGCATGGATTCCAAGACGATCGAGGACAAGCCTGACATTACGCAGCTCGATTACGACTTGACGTGGCGTCCAGTCACGCTGTCGACGGGCTGGCGTGGCAGTTTCTATGACAGCTACAGCGACCTTGAGGATTACGCCAAGTTTTTCGACGAGGTAGATACTCAGCTCACTCCCGCGCCCGCGTCTGAGGTTGCGTAATGGTGGCCGAGATCACCGTCGGCGGCGAGACGTACCCCGTCGAATGCAACGCGTTCACGCCGATCGTGTTCTCTCGCGAGTTCAGCGTGGCCCGTGCCGACGGGAGCAAGAGGCCGAAGGATATCAACGAAGACGTGTCCATGGTTCTTGAGGTTCAGGCTTGCTCAAGCGTCGCGCCAGTGGTTCCGCTGCTTGAGATTTTCTACGCGTGTGCGAAAACTGCCGACCGCAAGCTCAAGCCGTTTGACGAGTGGGTGAAGGGCTTTCCCGCCGACGCGTACGACCTGGAGCGTTCAGACGGTTGGGCTACCGACGTGATGGGCATCGTCCAGGAGAACTTTTTTCCGAACGCAGAAAAGAACGTGGAGCCCGCGACCGCCGAAGCATCCGATGCCGCCGCTGCCGACGGAGCTGCAAAGTAGCTGCGACGCGCTCTATATCTACGAGTGCCAGCAGGCGGGCTTGTCGATAAACGACCTGGAAAAGCTCAGCTATCGGCAGGTGCAGACGCTGCTTGACATACATTCGTTCGTCAACGATGCGATTGCCTACGCGCAAGACGACGAGGAATCTCGCAAGGGCGAAGCGGCCTTTTGGGCGTGATGCGAGCGCAAAGCGCCAGCGCATCTGAGAAGGTGCGCTGTTCTGTGCGCTCATATCTTTGAAATACGAATAGAGGTGAAGGCATGGCCGTAACGTACAAGGGCCTTACGATCAAGTTCGGCGGCGATACGACCGAGCTGCAAGGCGCGTTAAAGAAAGTGCAAGGCACGGCCAAGGACACGCAAGGAGCTCTCAAGGACATCAACCGCGCGCTCAAGCTCGACCCTGGCAACACCGAGCTTCTGACCGAGAAGGCGAAGCTCTTGAATCGAGCCTATGACGAAACCAAGGCGAAGCTCGATGCCTACAAGTCGGCGCTCGCTGGGCTTGAGGAAAAGCAGCGAAGCGGCGCTGTGCTCACGGAGCGCGAGCAGGCCCAGTATTCGAGCTTGAAGGCTCAGATAGCTATCTGCGAGAATCAGCTTGAGAGCTATGCCGACGACCTGAAAAACGTGAGCCGTGAAGCAGAAGCGTCCAAAACTGGGCTGTATCAATTCGGCCAAACCATCCAAGACAACAGCGACAAGCTTGCAAAGGCTGGCAAGGGCCTTGAGACAGCTGGCAAGACAATAACCGGCGCAGTCGGTGGCGCAGCGACGGCGCTTGTCGGTTTGGCTTCGAGTCAGGAAGAGAATATCGAGCAGACTCACCAGCTCGACGCCGCATGGAAGGATGCTGGAGGAACGAGCGAGCAGGCGCGGAACTCGTATACGCTGTTTTACAAGTTACTCGGCGAAGAGGACACCGCCACCGAAGCCGCGCAAAATCTGTCCCGCCTGACAACGAACCAGCAGGAACTTGATCAATGGACGAACATCGCTGCTGGTTCTTTTTCCAAGTTCGGCGATGCGCTGCCGCTAGAAAACCTCGTCGAAGCTTCGCAGGAGACGGCTCACACGGGCACCGTAACGGGCGGTTTGGCAGATGCGCTCAACTGGGCTACCGCGAGCAACGAGCAATGGAGCGCCGCGCTTTCTGGAAATCAGGCCGCACAGCAGGCTTTCAACGATCAGATAGACCAGGGTGCGACAAAAGAAGATGCCTTCAATGCCGCGCTTGCCGCATGTGGTAGTGAGCAGGAACGCTCGACGCTCATCACGCAGACGCTCGACGGTCTGTACGGCGACATCGGGCAGACGTATCAGGAAACGAACAAGACCATGCTCGACACGCGCGAGCAGCAAGCTCAGCTCAACCAGAAGATGGCGGAAGCTGGCGAAGCGGCGATGCCGCTTAAAGAGAAGGTCTTGGAACTTGGCACCACGCTGCTCGAAAAGGTGACGCCTGCGCTTGAGGGGGTCTCAAACTGGTATCAGCAGCTATCGCCAGAGCAACAAGACCTGGTTACGAACATCGGACTTGGGACGCTCGCGTTTGGCGGACTCGCGACTGGCGCAGGCAAGGTTCTCCAAACGGGCACCGACATCAGCGGCGCGATAAAGGGAGTCTCCGAGACTTTCGGCGGGCTCAAGGGCGCTATCGGTGCCGTCGGCAGCGGCTGGACTTCGTTCACGGGGCTTATCGCCGCGAACCCGATTCTGCTTGGCGTCGCGGCAGTGGCCGCCGCTGTTGCTGGTCTTACGTGGTTCTTCACGCAGACCGAGACAGGCAAGCAGCTGTGGTCTGACTTCACGGGATGGATATCAGAAAAATGGCAAGGCGTGCAAAACTTCTTTGCTGGTGTTCCCGTATTCTGGCAGGGAATATGGGACGGCATAACGGGCAAATGCGAAGAGGCGAAGAACAGCCTAGCCGACAAGTTCAATGGCATTCAGCAGAGCGCATCTAACGCTTGGGAAGGCTTGAAGACCTCGGCGAGCGACACGTGGAGCAACCTGCAAATCGCAGCAGTGGAAAAATTCGGTGCTATTAGAGATTCTATCCAGAACGACATGCAGACGGCCCAGATCGTCGGCAGCTCTGCGGCTGGGGCCTTGCAATCTGTGCTCAACGGCGATTGGGAGCAAGCGCGAAACCAGGCGAGCAACGCCTTTGATGCCATCAAAGACAACATATCGACCAAACTGCAAAACGCTCAGAACAACGCTATCAACGCGGGCAACGCAATCGGAGAGAAACTGGGTTTTCCTGGTCTTGGCTCGACGGTTGCTAATAAGTTCAACGAAATCGAGAACAACATCACCAGCCCCATCAATGATGCGTGGAACACGATTAGCGGAATCCCTGGGCGCATTTCGTCTGCATTCGGCGGCATCCGAATCAGCTTGCCGCACATCAACCTGCCGCATTTCAACGTTTCTTGACGCGACGTCGGCGGCGTTGTGAAGCTGCCGAGCGTGAGCGTCGATTGGTACGCAAAAGGCGGCTACTTCGACCGACCCAGCATCATCGGCGTCGGCGAAGCAGGCGGCGAGCATGTCACGCCAGATAAGAAATTGCGCTCCAGCGTCGAGGATGCGGTTTCACGCGCGTTCGACCGCGTGGGCGCAGGGGCTTCCCGCGCCGTCGAAATCGCCGTGACCGTGAACGCGAGCGTGTCCGACAAGATGGACGCCTACACCACAGGTCAGCAAATAGGCGCTGGCATCGCAAGCCGCCTTAAGCAGAAGGGAGTGACCGTTGGAGCGTAATCGCAAGCGCAACCAGACCGACAGCATCGTGTTCAACGGCCACGACCTTTCGAGCCTGGTTTACTGTAAAATTCGCCGCCCCGTCATGGCGAGCGTCGATGCGACGTTCGAAGATGTGCCGGGGCGGCACGGCGAGGTTTTCAAAACGGTCAAGCGCGATGGCTACGACCTCTCGGTCGATATGTGGCTGCGCACAGAGCATCGCCGCGACGTAGCGGAAGCCCGCCATAAACTCGCGGCAATGCTCTGGACTGACGAGCCCGCGCCGCTGTTTCTGCCAGACGATCCGACGCGACACCTTATGGCTATCGTCAGCGGAAGCACCGACCTAGACGAGATAACCGACGATTGCCCGAGCTGCACGGTGACGTTCCACAACGGCGACCCGGACTATCGCGGCCAAAGCCGACGCATCGAAGTGAGCGGTTCAGCGGCGTTCGCCGTCGGCGGCACGCTGCCAGCACTGATGAGGGTGACGGCGAAGCCTGGTGCTTGCAGCTCTTGGCGTATCACCAACACCGATACGGGCGAGTTCGTTGAGGTGGTTCAGACATTGACGGCTGACAGCATTGTTCGGCTCGATTTCGCAATGGAGCAAGCCACGGTGAACGGCACGGTCGCGGCACTCAACATCATGAGCGACTTCTTCGAGATAAACGGTCGCGCTCACTTGAAGATTACAGGCGGCACAGCAACTATCGAATGGGAGGAACGATGGCTTTAATCTCGCGCATCGGCTTTACCCTGTTCGACCGCTGGGGTGAGAACATGGGGCGCTTGGCTTACACTGCCGCAACACACACTGAAGCGCTCGACGGAACCGATGAGCTTAAGATCACGTGCAGCCGCGAGCTTTCCAAGGGCCAGCGTGTCGTTTGGGTAGACCGTCAAGGCAATGCACACGAGCATCTTGTCGATGAGGTCTCTCAGGTTCACGACGAAAGCGGCAAGACCTACTGCGAAGCCGTCTGCATAAACTCCATCGCCGAGCTGCTCGATGACTATATAGAAGATAAGCGGCCTAGCGGCGGCGTGGCCGAAGCGCTCACGTCCATCTTGGGCGGCACGCGCTGGGAAGTCGGAACATGCGACCTCAAGGCCAGCGCATCGCATACGTTCTACCATACGAGCGTACGGGCGGCGTTGACCGACCTCATCGCGACATGGGGCGGCGAGCTTGAGACGCGCATCGAGACCGACGGCGTTAAGGTCACGCATCGCTACATCGGTGTGCGGGCTTCGCGCGGCGACCAGGACAGCCCTAAACGCTTCACGTGGACTAAGGACATCGTTGACATAAAGCGCACCGTCGGCAGTGCTAACCCAAAGACACGCGTCTACGGCTACGGCAAGGGTGTTGAAACCGACGCAGGCGGCTACGGTCGCCGCCTGACGTTCGGCGACATCAACGGCGGCAAGGACTATATAGAGGATGCAGAAGCCACCAAGGTTTGGGGTCATCCTGACGGAAGCGGCGGAATCTTACCGGCTGTTGATACGTATGTCAACGAGCAGTGCGAGGACGCCGCTCAGCTTTTGAAGGAGACGCAAGATTACCTCGAAACCGTAAAGGAACCTACGGTTTCGTACGAAGCCAACGTGCTCGACCTGCACGCCTACGGTCGCTCATGGGAAGGTGTGACGCTCGGCGATTGCGTTGCAATCATCGACAAACAGTTCGCCGATAGCGGGATACGCCTTAAGGGGCGCGTCTCGCAGATTGAGCGCGATTTGGTGACCGCCGATACCACGGTGACATTCGGCAACCTGGTCGATGCGCTCACCGACATGTGGGAGACGGTCGCGGGTGCGCTGAAATCAGGCGCAGCTTCTCGGGCGAACTTTGATGCCGTGGCGAATCCCTCCGTCGGCTGGCTGCAACTTCTACAATCAGCCCTCAACAAGCAATTCAACGCCGTGGGCACGTACAAAGTCGAATCTTTCGAGCTGGGACAGATTTTCAGCAATGTTGCGCTGAACCCCGAGACGGGCACGCCAGTCAAAACGACGTCCAACATGTGGGCGGTTAACATCAACGGCATGGGTATCCGCCTGGCATCTTCGCTCACCGCCAACGGCGAGTGGTCTTGGACAACGTTCATCACGGGCCAAAGCGTCAATGCCGACTGCATCAACGTCGGAACCATGCACGCCGACCGCGTTCGCGCTGGCTTGCTCACCGACGAGAAGGGAAAGAACTTCTGGGACTTCGACACGGGCGAGTTTCAGCTTTCGCCAGGTGACGTGAACTATGGCGATAACGGTTGGACGCTCGAAGGCGTTGTGAACGACCTCGACAATAGGGCGAGCAACAACGCAAACGACATCAAAAGCCTTGGCACCGCCACGGGCGATGCGCTCAAGGAGTTGACCGACAACCTTGGCGAGACCGACAAGTCGCTATCAGAGCTAAAGACATCGATCAACGACCTCGACGGAACCGTCAACAACCTCGCGAGCGACGGCGTGGTGACTGAAGCCGAGAAAGCCGCCGTCAACAAGATTCTGCAAACGATCGAGAAGGAGCAATCCGACCTTTCGAGCGAGTACAGCATTCTAACCAAGAGCACTTCGCTCAACGAGCAATTCAAACTGAACGTTTTGGCGCCGAAATACGATGCCGCATTTGGAGAGAATCAGGCGTACGACAACCTGAAAGACTGCATTGACACTGTGCTCGCCTGCAAAACGGCGGATGAGCTCAAGACTGCGATGGTCGATTATAAGAGCGCCTACAGCACCTATGCGAGCGCGATCAACACGTATCACTCGGCGGCGTACTACGCGAAGAGCATCATCGAGCAATCGAAGGCCAAAGCGACGGCGCAGGGGCTTTTGAGCGACTACGACGATGCGTGGACGCAGAACAAGGTGTTCAACCTCCTGACGAACAACGGCAAGACGCAGGGCGTTTTCATGAAGAACGGCCTTGTGTACATCAACGCGTCGTATATGTCTGCTGGAATCATCGCCGATTCAGCCATGCGGAACAGCTGGAATCTAAAAACTGGCGCATTCTCGACGAACTATATGACAGCGAACAACATCACGGCGAAGGGCACTTTTCGCTGTGGATATAGCAACTATTACACGATGTTGAATTCCGTTGGGCAGATGAGCGGATACAGAACCGACAACAACAAGACGAGAATCGTTGGATATATCGACTATTCGAGCTCTGCCAGGGACACATCTACAGGAGAGCTGATGTACGGCCTTCAACTGCAAGCTGAAGGCATCGTGCGCATATCATCGCCGAGAATATCGACGGCTTCGAGCTCCAACACGAGCGTAACGACAACTCAGGGATGGACTGGATACATCAACCAACCGCTCATCTCCGAGCTCCACGATGCAGGCAACGGAACGGTTGGATGGCACTACGGAACGATGCAGTTGAGATACATCAACGGCATCCTCGTTGGCTACAGCACCGTCGGAACCGGATAGAAAGGAATGCGCATGGCGAAAATCGTTAGATACTGGGCTCATGATCCTGTCGGAAACATTGAGAACATGTTGCAGAGTTTCGATAAGGAGCAGCTGCAAAAAGGAGAGGAAGCGGGCATCGTGTTCGTCGCTGAACACGACGACGGAACTCGCTCCATTGTCAAGGCGGCCGACGTTGTTGAACCTCAGACGTTCTCGAACGATAGCGGCATCGCCCTGGTTCTGCCTTCATACGTGGATGAGCGAACTTCCGCGACAGTCGCGTGTTTCGATGCACTCGCGGAAATTGTGAACCCATCAGTCGCAACGGCTTCTGCTGATGAAACCGAAACGCAAGTTGACCCGATTGGGGCGTTTATGGTCGCGCTTGAGAAGCTTCGAGCTCTTAACATTGGCGGTGAAGAGAAATGAATACGCAGACAATCGAGCTTGACATCGACAAGCGCGGATGCGGGAACAACTGCATCCGTATCGCGCAGGGCGAGAGCGGCGGCACCACCATCAAGGCGCTCGTCTACGACAACGGCGCAGAGTTCGCACTTTCGGGCTATACGGCCTACCTTGTTGCGCGTTTGCCTGATCGTATCCACTACTACAAGGGAACTGCAACGGTTTCGGGCAACGCCGCAACGCACGTTTGCGAGGAAAGCAATCTTGCATGCGTTCCAGGCTACACCGACGAAGCATATTTCGAGTTCGTCAAAGGCTCGCAGACGGTGCAGACCGAGCGTTTCGCGTTCGACATCATGCGCGACGCCCGCGAAGGCAACGCGCCCGCGCAATCTTGGGACAATGCCGTCGAGGAACTTGAGAAACGAGCCGAAACAGCCGTTTTGAAGGGCGAGAAGGCCGCAACCGACGCGACTGCCGCCGTCAACAATGCCACCGCCGCTGTGAACATCTGCAAGAGCGCGACCGAAGCAGCCAACACGGCCACTAGTAAGGCCAACGCCGCGACTAGAAGCGCGAACGACGCCACCACAGCCGCCAACACCGCCAAAGCGAACGCCGATGCGGCAACCGATGCCGCGAAGACGGCGACCAACTCCGCAAACGCATCGAAGGACAGCGCCGACGAAGCGGCGGCAGATGCGCGCAAGGCCGCCGAGGAAGCTCGCGGCTCAATCAGCCCCGACAAGCGCATCTATCTTGCCTACGACACCGTGGGCGATACCGAGTACATCACACTAGTGGACACGGAGGATTAGGCATGGCGAAGACACACATTGCAGACCACGAAACACTTGAGCGCGTGGCAATCGCGCTCGAATCCATGGGGGCTTCGACAGTCCCCATTTTTAATGAGGAAATTGGACGCTATACGAACGCGAGCATCGCCGCATGGCTCGCAAAGATGCGCGATGGAAAGAATTATGGCGTCAGCATTCCGAAAGGCAGCTCTACTGCCTGCACGAAGACAGGCGCGAACGCTGGCATCGCCAACCCGCAGCCTGGCGTCATCGGTCGCGCGGCGGTAGACCCGTACGTCGGTCACGGTGCGTTTCTCTTCTTCGAGGTGAACGGTGGCGTGGATGCCGACGGCATGCCCTATGTCACGGCGATCAACGGCGACGGCCGTTTTAGTCGCAAGGATGACACATGGATTCTGACGCCCGTTCTCTACACACTTGAGACCGAGACCGACGATGCGGTGAACCTCGCGGTTTCCGACACGTGTCAACCTGGCATGAAGCGCCAGCCCGCCGCGCTGCTGCCGAACGGCGCTCAGCGCCCTTATATGCTTTACGCGAAATACGCCCTGTCGGTCGATGCGGACGGCAAACCGCGCAGCGTGAGCGGCGCGCCCGTCAAGACGCGCAGCGTGAGCCACGACGGCGGCGTTTCGCTCATGAAGACGGCCACCACAGGCGACGCGCTCAAGGTCGCCGCCGATGACTGGTACGTGAAGGCGATGTTCTTGCTCAAGTACGCTACCAAAAATAGCCAGAGCATCTTCACTGGATGCACGGCTTACGATGTGACCACCGCGCCAACCGTTGCCGAGAGCAACACCACGCGCGTCGTAATCGCCAAGGACAAGGCCGACCAGGTTCTCGTAGGCTCGGCGATGATGCTCGGCACGCACACGGGTGACAGCACCGACCGTGGCTATAGCTATAACTGCGACATCTTCGACGGCGCGAAGGTCATCAAGAAGGTGGCTGTCGATGCTTCGAACGTCGCGATCTACTTTGATGTTGCGAAGCCGTTCAATACCGCTACCACCTACCAGCTCGCTACTGCTCCGTGGAACGCGGGCGCATGCGACATGGTTGAGGGAGATGGCTCGCCGACGAGCTGCACCGATTCCAAACAGCCGTTCGTCATCCAGGGCATCGAGCTTGGCTTGGGTATGTATGAGGTTCTTGGCAATGTTCTCATCGAGTACACAGGCAGCGGCACCGTCGTCTGGGTTAACCCCGACACCAAGAACGAGAAGTCTGGCAGCATGCCCGATTCGGCGCTAAGTATCGGCGCATTCTCTGGCCCTGCTGGTGAAGGCTGGAACTATGGCCTTTACCCGAAGACCGCCAGCGGCCTGATGATGCAGCAGGGAACGGGCGCGTCAACGTCAGTCGGCATCTGTGACGGCAACTACAAGGTCGCGGACACCACCGTCGGATGGCGAGAGTGGCTTTCTCTCGGCGGCTTGTGGAACTGGGGCAATGCTGGCCTTTGGTACGTCAGCGGCGACAACGGCACCGGCAGCGCCTGGTGGGCCATCGGCTCGCGCCGCTCTGCAAATGGTCGCTCAAGGGGTGAAGCGGCGTAAGCCGCGAGGGGGCGCAAGCCCCCTTCTGTAGGCAAAACAGGGATTCGCGGCGCGCGGGCTGTCATGTTCTCTTGGCTTTCTCTCGGCAACTTGAGGAACAGGGGCAATGCTGGCCTTTGGTACGTCAACGGCAACAACGGCACCGGCAACACCAGGTGGAACATCGGCTCGCGCCTATCTGGAAAAAACTAACAACCAGCTGAACACTTCCGCCGCGACTACCCGCCGTGCTGGCAACGAGCGGGCATTGGCCTGGGTCAACTGACTGAAATGGCTTTAAGACCACTGGGACAGTAGCCGTGTCGGCGACCTCTCAGACAGCATCCAGAGAGAACGGTCTGAACAATTGAAGAGTTATTGCAAAGGGCTCCGCATCGACGGAGCCATTATTAGTAGAGCCTACGAATCGTGGCTCGTCGCGCCCGCTGGCAAGAAGAACGCGTGGCGCGTGCCCGACGAGCACGGCAGCGCCGAGTTGCTTATTGCAGAAATCGAGAGCGAAATCGCATCGCGCACGCTCGCGCTTCGGCCCATCAAGCGCTACAGGCACCGCGAACCGACAAACGGCAAGCTGCGCATCATCGGCGTCGAAAGCGTCAAGCAACAGATTTGCGACTACGTGGCCATCGAAGCGCTAAGCGGGCTGCTGCGCTCTAAAGTCGGCTTTTGGCAGGTTTCCAGCGTGAAGGGAAAAGGCCAGCTGATGGCTGCGAACGCCGTGAGTCGCTGGGTTCAAGAGGGCGGTTACTTCGTCCATCTCGACGTTCGCAAGTGCTACCCGTCCATCAAGGCCGATGTGGTCATGCGGATGCTTCGCCGATACGTGCGAAGCCCTGACGTGCTGTACCTGTGCGAAACGCTGCTCGAAACCTATGGCGGCGGGCTGGAGATCGGCAGCTATTTCAGCCTGCGGATGGCGCAGTTTGTTCTTTCGTTCGGCTATCACGCCGTGGAAGACATGCGCAAGGTTCGAAGAGGTTGCGGCGTCCCAATGGTTACGCACCAGCTCTGGTACGCCGACGACATCTACCTGTTCAGCCAAGACAAGCGCAACTTGCGAAGTGCGGCGCGGCAGCTGCAAAGGCTGCTGCTCAAGGACTTCGGCCTTCACGTCAAGCCGTGGAAGATCTGCCGAGTCGGCGACCAGGAGCCCGTTGACGTCGTTGGCTTCACGGTTCGCCGCAATCGCGTGACGCTACGACCAACGCTATTCCTACGCGCGTGCCGAGCTTTCCGCAAATACCGGCGAAGTCCGACGCTTGGGCGCGCTAGGCGCGTGTGCAGCTATTGGGGCTGGTTTAGAAACACAGATTCGCTCGCCTTGGTTGCGAGCAACAGATTCGACAAGACTATCAAACAAGCAAAGCGGCACGTGAGCGCCGCAGAGAGGAAGAGACATGAGTTATCAGACAGTGTCCGCCACACAGCCTGACGCGGTGCTCATCGAAGCCCGCGCGGACGGCGCGTGCGCCGACGTTTGGCTTCGCAAGAAAATCGAGAAGGACGTTGCAGATAACGGCCCCGATGCTGAGAAGTCAATCGAGTTTTATAAGGCCGACGAGCTTCATTTCGTCCAAGTCGGCGTGCCGACCGTTGATGAGGTGATGGCGGCGTTCGACGAGCTGTGGGAAGCGCACGAGGATGACGGGCTTACCGACGCCGAGCGAATCGACGCGCTCATGGCGCAGCTCAAGGCAACCAACGCCGCGCTCGATGACACGAACGCCGCGTTGCTCGAAATCGGCGATTTGGTAGGCGGTGAGTAACGGTGGCAAAGATCTACTACGAAGCCGTGAAGAGCGGCAGACGAACGCTTGAGAGCGTTCCGAAACGGTGGCGCGACGCAGTTGCGGCGATGCTCGAAGCAGGCAAGAAAGACGACCAGGAAGGTTAAAGATTATGGACTTTACTGCAATCTACACGTTCACCGACCAGCAGATTTGGGCAATCGCTGGCGCGTTCCTGTTGATGCTGTTCGACATGATTAGCGGCATCATTTCCGCCATCATGAACCATCAGTTCAAGAGCTCCACGATGCGCACTGGGCTTGGGCACAAGGCCGTGTTGGCGCTTATCATCCTGCTCGCGATGTGCATCGAGATTCTGAGCGTTCACGTCGCTGGCCTTGGCTTCGGCGGCGTGACGGTGTACGTCGTATGTGTGGCGATCATCGTAATGGAGGTCGCCAGCATTCTCGAAAACCTTTGCAAGGCTTACCCCGATATCGCGAGCCTTCCAATCATGAAGATTTTCGAGCACGCCGATGCCGAGGCGGCTACCGCGAAGGTGATTGCCGATGAAGCATCTAAGCGCGGCTAGGCTGAAACTCGCAATCGCTTTGCTGCTCGGTATTGCCATCGGCTTTGCGGCGTGGTTCGGTGTGACGCTCGATCACGTGCAGGCCGACGGCGCGCTCACCGCCAAGAGCTACGAGCGCGGCTACAGCGACGGCGTGCAAGACGCTCAGCCAATCATCGACAAGCAGATGAGCACACCAAAGAGCGGCTATATGCCGCTCTTCTTGCAGAAAGACCCCCAATGGGTTTCTTGCGCCTACAGCGACGAAACCATTGGCACGTACGGCTGTGGGCTCACGTGCGCCGCTATGGCTCTGAGCTACGAGAACGGCGTCATCGTCACACCAGACTTGCTTTCGAGCCTTGTTGGCGAAGCGTGCCTTACCGACCGCGTGAACGACATGGCAAAGTTCACACAGCTGCTCCATGACCGCTATGGCTTCGACCGCGTTGACACGTTTTGGGACACCGATACGGCGCTCGGATACGTCGATGACGGTTGGATCGTCTTCGCTGGCGTGAGCGGAACGCTTGGCGAACGCAACTACGGGAGCCACGTCGTGATGCTGTGGCGCAGAAACGATGACGGCACCTACGCGATGCGAGACCCCGACGATGGGGTGAATTCAATCAAGACATGGACGAGGGAAGAGCTTAAAGCTGTCGGCTTCGGCTCTTTCAACGCTTTGAGAGGTGATAAACGATGACTATGAAGGGCATCGACATTTCTAACTATCAGCGCGGGCTTGACCTCGGCGCTATCGACTACGATTTCGTCTTCTGCAAGGCAACGGAGGGAACGGGAATCGTGCACGACACGTGCGACCCGTTCATTCAGAAGGCAATCAGCATGGGCAAGTGCTGGGGCTTCTATCACTTCCTGAACAAGGAAGACCCGATCGCGCAGGCAAACCACTTCTATGAGAACTGCAAGAACTATTTCGGCGGCGGCGTTCCCATGCTCGATTACGAGGATTACGGGCGCATCGGCACTGACAAGGCAAAACAGTTCCTCGACAGAATATATGAGCTTACAGGCGTGCGCTGCATCGTGTACATAAGTCGCAGTGTGTGCACAGAAGAGGATTGGAGCGCCATCGCGCCGAATCATGCGCTCTGGGTTGCGCAGTACGCCGACAACAACGAGACTGGATACCAGGATTCGCCGTGGCTCGCATCTGGCGCGTTTGGTGCGTGGGATTCCTGCGCAATTCATCAGTACACGTCCCACGGACGCATCAACGGTTACGACGGACTTCTCGACCTTGATATCGCCTATATGGATGCCGCCGCATGGGCGAAGTTCGCAAACCCCAACGGCGGTACGCCCGCGCCGTCCAATGACCCGCAGGGAAGTACGGCAGACATTGCTGCCGCCGTCATGCGTGGTGAGTACGGCAATGGGGACGATCGTCGCAATCGCCTAGGTTCGCGCTATGATGATGTCCAAAACCTCATTAATCGCGCTGCTTCAGCGAGCGTCGATGACCTCGCGAGCGACGTTCTTAACGGGGTTTTCGGCAACGGCGATACTCGCCGCGCAATCCTCGCAGACCGTTATGACGATGTTCAGGCTCGCGTGAACGAGCGCGCCAATGGCGTTGACATTGACGCTCTTGCACGCGCCGTGATTCGCGGTGAGTACGGTGATGGCGACGCTCGCCGTTCCGCCCTGGGAAGCAACTATGATGCCGTTCAGAAGCGCGTGAACGAGCTTCTGGTATGAAGGATGAAGTTTGCTGGGGCGTCGGCGTTGCAGTTGGCGTGCTGATTACGGCCTTTCTGTCCCCCTTCGTCCCTGTGTTTTGGCTCGTATCGAAACTTGACGATTAAACGAATTAAGCCCGCACCCTGTAATGGGTGCGGGCTTTTTCTGCGTTTCATGCATGCTTTTCCATGTCGGTTGCAACGAGCTTCTTAAGGTACTCGGTTGTGTTCGGCTGACTCTTTAACCACTGGTACATGATCTCGTCGTCATCGTTGGGGTAAAACCGAATGGTGAGCTGCTTCACCGACTTTTTGCGGTAGGCCGATACGGCGCGCTTTTGCGAATCGTAGACCATCATTTGCCGCCTTTCCTGCTTCTGAGCCACCTCATTACAAAGATTGTTGCCAATGACGCCGCAACTGCGATTAAAACCGTTTTCATCGCGATTCTCCTAGTGTAAAATCGTTGGTGACGGGGCACCGCCTTCGCGGTGCCCCGTCTGCTCAAGACCTCTTCGAATGCTTCCCGGCTTTGTGAGAGGTCTTTTCTCTTAGGGCTTGGATTGCCGTTTCCGCCGCTACTGTAACTAAGCTGCTTATCACGGCTACTGCCAAGTCCTTCAAAAACTCGTCCATTTGAACCACCTCCTTTCCTCTTGACATCTATTATTATAGGGTAGACCATAGAGAAAAGCAAGCAGAAATTTGGGATTGATTAGCCTTTTTTATTATTTGGTTCACAGATGGCCACGATGGCAAACCAGCTTCGTGTTACCTTGATTTCAACCGAGTTGGCATATACCGTGTTCGCAGTAAGTAGCTTCTGCTCCACCCGAGCATTGAATGAGGCTCCAACGCAAGTTGGGGCTTTTTTTCATATCTATTAATT
Source organism: uncultured Collinsella sp. (assembly GCA_900542085.1). Taxonomy (GTDB): domain Bacteria; phylum Actinomycetota; class Coriobacteriia; order Coriobacteriales; family Coriobacteriaceae; genus Collinsella. The sequence goes on along the minus strand of UQMK01000005.1, from coordinate 16,957 downwards.
TAAGCCATGTATTGGCTGAGTAGCATCTTGGCGACATACCCATTGTTAATTACGAATATGAATGTTGATAACTTTACGTCTCTGAATGACAAAGCTAGTCTGCAGCTCAATAACAAAGAGGCCGGGCGTAATGCCCGGCCTCGAAATACTCTGGTGGGCCCTCCGGGATTCGAACCCAGAACCCAGGGATTATGAGTCCCCTGCGCTAACCGTTGCGCCAAGAGCCCTTATGAACGGTGAATGCAATTCTAACAAAGGCAACTCAGGCCAAATTTCTTCGCTTCACGTCGTGAAATACTACCATGCACGAGCAAGTCGCACAACGCAAGATCATATCCGATGCTAAACAACAGCTAATCTAGGCGCATCGCGGAAAAGACGTGTTTTAGAAAAAGTAAAAGCCTATATTTCAGGGCTCCAACATATTTATGCGTGAAATCAACCTGATGTCATTTCAGAACCATGCCGGATTACTACGACGGATCAGCGACTCCCAAGCACCGCGTGTTCTCCATTTGTAAAACCGCAGGTAGGGAGCCCGCCGGTTACGCGAAAAGGCGTGCGTGGTCGGACATTCCTGATTCATCGTAGTAAACCGGCATGGTTCTGAAGCGCAGGGGAGGGGCGCTTCGCAATCAGACCCGATTATGGGACTGGCGGTGCACGGAAAACCCTGTTGCACGGGGCGGGTCGTGTTCCGCGCGTCAAGTCGGCAAGCCCGCGGGACCCGGGGAGGCCCGGTGCCCTGCGGGCTTGCCCTGCCTCCCCGGGTCCCGCGAAAGTTTTTCAAAATTGCCCTTGCATCGCCGTCCGAGTTCCCGTATAGTACTTCTTCGCACGGGGGCGTAGCTCAGCTGGGAGAGCGCTTGACTGGCAGTCAAGAGGTCAGGGGTTCGATCCCCCTCGTCTCCACCCGAGCATTGAATGAGGCTCCAACGCAAGTTGGGGCCTTTTTTCATATAGGCACACAAGGTCAAAGGCGGCACCATGATCCTCCTGGTCGACAAGATCGAAAAAAGCTTCGGCGCGCGCGTCCTCTTTAGCGGCGCGTCCTTCCAGATTAACCCCGGCGAGCGCTTTGCGCTCGTGGGACCCAACGGCGCCGGCAAAACCACCATGCTCAAGATCATCATGGGCATCGACAGCCCCGACGCCGGCCAGGTCCAGTACGCAAAGGACTGCCAGGTGGGTTACCTAGAGCAGGAAACCAACCTGGAGCAAAAGGACACCACCATCCTCGCCGAGGTCATGGCAGCCGCCAAGGAAATCCGTCGCGTGGGCGAGCGCGCCAACGAGCTGCAGGCCCAGATCACCGAGCTCTCTGAGCAAGGCAAGGACGTCGACGCGCTCCTTAACGAGTACGGCCAGGTCCAGGACCGCTTTGAGCACCTGGGCGGCTACGAGCTCGAGAGCAACGCCCGCAAGATCCTGTCCGGCCTGGGCTTTAAGGTCACCGACTTTGAGCGCCCGTGCTCCGAGTTCTCGGGCGGCTGGCAGATGCGCATCGCGCTGGCCAAGCTCTTCCTGCGCCACCCCGACCTACTGCTACTTGACGAGCCCACCAACCACCTGGACCTTGAAAGCGTCCAGTGGCTGCGCGGCTTTATCGCCAACTACGACGGCGCCGTGCTCATCGTCAGCCACGACCGCGCCTTCATGGACGCCTGCGTCGACCACGTCGCCGCGCTCGAAAACCGCCGCGTGACCACCTACACCGGCAACTACAGCAGCTACCTCAAGCAGCGGGAGGACAACCTGGAGCAGATGCGCGCCAAGCGCGCCGCGCAGGAGCGCGACATCGCCCACATGCAGGTCTTCGTTGACAAGTTCCGCTACAAGCCCACCAAGGCCGCCCAGGCGCAGGAGCGCATCCGCAAGATCGAGCAAATCAAAAAGGAGCTCGTCATCCTGCCCGAGGGCCACAAGCACATCGACTTTAAGTTCCCCGACCCGCCGCGCTCCGGCGATATGGTCGTGAGCCTGGAGGGCGTCTCCAAGTCCTACGGCGACAAGCACATCTACAGCGACATCGACCTCAAACTCTACCGCGGCGAGCACGTGGCGCTTGTCGGCCCCAACGGCGCCGGCAAGTCCACCCTCATGAAGATCCTCGCCGGCCTGGAGCCGCCCACTACCGGCACGCGCGACCTGGGTACCAACGTGGGCATCGCCTACTATGCCCAGCATGCGCTCGAGGGCATGACCGAGTCCAACACCGTCTTGCAAGAGATCGACACCGTCACGCCCAAGTGGACCGTGCCGCAGCAGCGTAGCCTGCTGGGCGCCTTCCTGTTTAGCGACAACGACGCAATTGAAAAGCAGGTCCGCGTCCTCTCCGGCGGCGAAAAGGCGCGTCTGGCCCTGGCCAAGATGCTCGTGGCGCCCGAGGCGCTCCTGTGCCTGGACGAGCCCACCAACCACTTGGACATCGACTCGGTGGACATGCTCGAGAACGCCCTGCAAAACTTCCCCGGCACCATCGTGCTGATCAGCCACGACGAGCACCTGGTACGCGCCGTGGCCAACCGCATCATCGACATCCGCGACGGCAAGGTCACGGTCTACGACGGCGACTACGACTACTACCTCTTCAAGCGCGAGGACCTCGCAGCCCGCGCCGCCGCCGAGACGGCAGGGGAGAGCGCGCCTGCCGCGGCCAAGTCCACCAAAGCCAGCGCCGCCCATGTCGACACCCCCGCCGCGGCGCCTAAGCCGGCCGAGGGCAAAAAGACCAAGGAGCAAAAGCGCGCCGAGGCCCAGGCCCGCGCCGCGCTCAACAAAAAGCTCAAGGGCGTGCGCAACCAGCTCAAGAAGATCGAGGCCGAGCTCGACAAAAAGCGCGCCCGCTATGACGAGCTTATGGAATTGATGGCAAGCGAAGAGCTTTATGCCGATCAGGACAAGTTCAACGCCGCGCTGGGGGAATATAACGGCCTTAAGCAAGAGCTGCCCAAGCTCGAGGACGAATGGCTGGAGCTTTCCACCCAGATCGAAGAGGAGACCGCGCGTGAACTCTCGTAAAGCCACCGCCGTGGCGATGAGCATCATCGCCATCGCCTGTCGCATCTGCGGCATCTTTATGAGCGCGATGACCGTGCTGCTGTGCTTTAGCGGCCTCACCGCCAAGCTGCAGATTGTGGGCTTTGTCGTTGAGCTTTCGCGCGCGCTGCCGAGTGCTATCGCCGGCTACGGCGTCATCACATCGCCCTTTGGCGGTGTGTTCCGCCTGGATTACGCCATCGTGGCCGTCATCCTGTTTGTGGCCGACTACCTGCTCACGCGTGCCTCGCGCCGCGTCCGCTAGGGGAGCGCCATGTCCAGCAGCTACCTCACGAACCTGCTCGCGAGCGCCGTCGCCGTCATCGTTGGTATCGTCATCCACGAGAGCGCGCATGCCGCCGCGGCCTGGGCGCTCGGCGATAAGACGGCCCGCTCGCGTGGTCGTGTCTCGCTCAACCCGCTCAACCATATCGACCCGTTTGGCACCATCCTCCTGCCGCTGCTCATGCTTGCCGCCGGCGGTCCGGTGTTCGCCTTTGCCAAACCCGTGCCCGTGTACCTCAATAACCTCAAGCACCCCAAGCGCGACGAGGTCCTGGTGAGCGCAGCCGGCCCCGCATCGAACGTCGCGCTCGCGTGCCTGGCCGCGGCCCTCATGCACGCGGCATACGGCAACCTCTATGCCAGCATGTCCTTTGCCGTTGCGTCCCAAATCATGAACTTCGGCGCCACCTTTATCGTGGTCAACTTGTCGCTCGCGTTCTTTAACCTCATCCCGATCCCGCCGCTCGACGGCTCGTCGATCATCGTGCCGTTCCTCAAGGGCAAGGCGCTCGCCAACTACTATCGCCTGCAGCAATACGCCATGCCCATCCTTATCATCGTGCTGTACCTGCTCCCCATGTGGACCGGCATCGACGTGATCGGCCGCTATTTCGACGTTACCGTGTATCCGCTGGCCGAGTGGCTGCTCAACTTCGCAATCGCCGGCATCTAGGGTAAACTTACAGGTCGACCGTGCAAAACGGTCGCAACATGCACCCAAACCGCGCCGCGAAGGCGCCGTCAAAGGAGGTCGAAGATGTCGTATCGCGTGTCGACGCAGGTCTACAGCGGACCGTTCGACCTGCTGCTGCAGCTGGTAACCCGCCAAAAAGTTGATATCGGTGCCATCTCGATCAGCGAGGTGGCCGAACAGTACCTGGCCGAGGTAGAGCGCATTGAGGCGCTGGACCTGGACGTGGCGAGCGACTTTTTGCTGGTCGCGGCAACCCTTTTGGACATCAAGGCCGCCTCGCTGGTACCCCAGGAGGCTCCCAGCAAATCCGTTGAAGATGACGAGGACGACGAAGACCTCGAGGAGCTCAGCGCACTCGACGGCGACGCCCTGCGCGAGGTCCTGATCCAGCGCCTGATCGCCTACAAACAGTTTAAGGGCGCGGCGGCGGCCCTTGGCGCCCGCATGCAGGCCGAGAGCCGCATGCATCCGCGCGTAGCCGGCCCCGACCCCGAGTTCTTGGGCCTTATGCCCGACTACCTGGCCGGCATTACCCTGCGCGGCCTCGCCGTCATCTGCGCCGACCTGGACGGCAAGCGCCAGACCTTCCTGCTGGAGGCCGAGCACGTGGCACCGCATCGTGTGCCACTCGACCTGACGGTGGCCTCGGTCGATCGCTTTACCATGGCGCACCAAACCTGCACCTTCCGCGAGCTGTTGGACGGCGACGCCACCACCGAGCAGCTCGTCGTCACCTTCCTGGCCATGCTCGAGCTAGCCAAGCGCGGCTCGCTAACGCTAAGCCAGGACGAAATCTTTGGAACCATTCAAATCAACCGCGTCGAGGGCGCCGAGGCATACGTGCCCGGCGAGGGCCCCGAGCTCACCGAATAGGAGCGCTAACCATGTCAACCCTTTCCACGTTGGAGGCAAACAGCCTAAAAGGCGCCCTCGAGGCGCTGCTGCTGGTGTCAAGCGACCCCGTGAGCGCACCCGCGCTGGCAGGTGCGCTGGATATCGCCCCGGGCGAGTGCGCGTCGCTTTTGGCCGAGCTCAAGGTTGAGTACGAGGAGGCCAACCGTGGCTTTCAGCTGCGCGAGGTCGCCGGTGGCTGGCGCCTGTTTACACACCCCGCCTACCACGATGTGGTCGAGGCCTACGTGCTGAGCTGGGACACGCAAAAGCTGTCGCAGGCGGCGCTCGAGACCCTGGCCGTCATCGCCTACCACCAGCCCGTTACGCGTGAGGTGGTCAAGGGCATCCGCGGCGTCAACTCCGATGGCGTCATCGCGTCGCTCGTGGATAAGGGTCTGGTGCGCGAGCTCGGCCGCGACCCCGAGCGCGGTCAGGCCATCATCTACGGCACGACCAACGCCTTCTTGGAAAAGTTCGGCCTGCGCTCCACTCGCGACCTGCCCGATTTGGAGCAGTTTGCCCCCGACGAGCAGTCGCGCCAGTTTATTCGCGAGCGCCTGAGCGGCCGCAGCATTCAGTCCACGCTCGAGGAGCAGGCCGAGGATCTGGACGAAGAGCGCGAACTGATCGATACCGATGTTGAGGACACCGATGACGAGGAACTCCTGGCCGCAGGTGTTACCTCGGAGGATATGCATGACGAGGACTAACGAAGCAGGGGAGACGCGCATCGCAAGCGCCATGGACACCGCAGCGCCCACAGGCGACGCCCAGCCCGTCTACCCGCACACCATGCGCCTGCAGCGCTTTTTGGCGCGCGCGGGCGTAGCGAGCCGCCGCGGCTCGGAGGACCTGATGACCGCCGGCCGCGTGACCGTCAACGGCCAGGTCGCGACCGAGCTGGGCACCAAGGTCGATGTGGACCGCGACCATATTGAGGTCGACGGCATACCGGTCAAGCTCAACCAGGGCGCCGTGTACCTGATGCTCTACAAGCCGACCGGCTACCTCACCACCATGAGCGATCCGCAGGAGCGCCCTTGCGTGGCCGACCTGGTCCCGCGCGACCGCTTTCCGGGGCTCTTCCCGGTGGGTCGCCTGGACCGCGACACCACGGGCCTTTTGCTCTTTACCACCGACGGCGACCTGTCGCAGGATCTGCTGCACCCCAGCAAGCACGTCTACAAGACCTACCAGGCGCTCGTGGACGGCGAACTGTCCGACCACGATCTTGCGCCGCTGCGTCGCGGCATCGAGCTCGACGACGGCCTGTGCCAGCCGGCAATCTGCCGTGTCATTAACGCTCGCGAGGCCGAAGCCGTGGCTCCGCAGGGTGTCAAGCCCGGCACCACCGCCGTGGAGGTCATCATCCGCGAGGGCCGCAAGAACCAGGTCAAGCGCATGCTGAGCAAGATCCACCACCCGGTGATCCGCCTGCACCGCTGCAACTTTGCCGGCCTGGAGCTCAAGGACGTGGCCAAGGGCTCGTGGCGCGAACTTACCGACCACGAGGTGCAGATCCTCAAGGCCGGCGGCATCCCGCCCAAGCAAGCCAGCTCCAAGCGGGGCGACCGCGTGTCCCAGGACAACGCCGCGACCCGCACGCGCCATCACGGCAGCCACGGCTCCGCGCCCAAGCGCAACACCTACCGCGAGCGCTACACGGGCTAGCCAGTCCGCCAAGCCCCAGCGCCCGCGTCCCATACCAGCACATCAACCACCGAAAGGAAGCATTGCATGATCGTCGCCATCGACGGCCCCGCCGGATCCGGCAAGTCCACCATTGCCAAGGAGATCGCCCGCCAGCTAGGCTTTAACAAGCTCGACACGGGCGCCATGTATCGCGCCGTCACCTTCGCCGCGCTCGACCGCGGCATCGACCTGGACGACGAGGCAGCCATTGACGCCCTCGCCGAGCAGATCGAGATTCGTTTTACCAACGGCACCGGCGAGGACACGCGCCTGACCATCGACGGCACGGACGCCTCGGCCGCCATCCGCACTCCGCAGGTGGACGCCAACGTCTCCAAGGTCTCGGCCTACCCGGGCGTGCGCGCCGCCATGCTCATCCATCAGCGCCGCGCCGCCGAGGACCGCGACATTGTCGCCGAGGGTCGCGACATCGGCACCGTCGTGTTCCCCAACGCGCAGGTCAAAGTGTTCCTGACCGCCGACCCGCGCGAGCGCGCCCGTCGCCGCGTACTGCAGCGCCACCAGAACGATGCGCAGCCGCTCACCTCCGAGCAACTCGAGGCCGAGGTCGACGAGACCCTCGATGCCCTCAAGCAGCGCGATAAACTCGACAGCAGCCGCGAGGTCGCGCCGCTCGTTCCCGCCGAGGACGCCGTGCACGTCGACTCCACCGCCCACACTATAGACGAGGTAGTCTCGATCATCGAGGACCTCATCAACCAAAGGAGGTAGCCCATGCGCCTGTTTAAGCAGACGCCCGAGGATTACTACAACGCCCCCTACGCCGAGTTCCCGGCGCTCATCCGCGGCACCGTCGCCGTGGTCATGGGCATCCTGTGGGTCTTCTCCAAGCTCATGTGGCGCTGGAAGGTCGAGGACGCCGACCTGCTGTTTGAGCGCCAGGAAGGCCGCGGAAGCGTGGTCATCTGCAACCACACCTCGATGGCCGAGCTCCTGGCTGTAGAGACGGCGCTGTTCTTTGGCGGCCGCCGTGTGCGCCCCATCTTTAAGTCTGAGTTTGCCAAGACCAAGATTGTGCGCTGGGCCTTTAGCCGCGTGGGCGGCATTCCCGTCGAGCGTGGTACCGCCGACATGAAGTGTCTGCGCGCCGCCCAGCATGCGCTGCAGCGCGGCGAGGACGTCCTGATCTTTCCCGAGGGAACGCGCATCCGCTCGCGCGAGATTAAGCCCGAGGTCCACGGCGGCTTTGCGCTCATCGCCCAGATGGGCAAGGCGCCCGTCAACCCGCTCGCCATCTGCGGCTGGTCCGATATCACGCCTGCGGGCAAAAAGATCATGCGCCCCAAAAAGTGCTGGATCCGTGCCGGCAAGGCCGTCTCGCTTTCCGATGCTCCGGCCGAGCTCAAGCGCAAGGAACGCCTGGCATGGTTTGAGTCCGAAGCCATGAGTCGCGTCTACGCCATGCGCGATGACCTGTGCGCCGAGCACCCGGGCAGGTTCTAGCCATGGGCGAGTATGTCATGAACACTGCCGAGGCTGTGACAGGCAAGGCAGACGCCCCCACCATCGAAATCGCCGCCCACGCCGGCACCTGCTACGGCGTGCAGCGTGCGCTCGATATGGCCCTGGCGGCCGCCCCGCAGTCGGGGGAGACCGCTCAGGTCCACACCCTGGGTCCGCTCATCCATAACCCCATCGTGGTGCGAGAGCTTGCCGAGGCAGGCGTCGGTCTGGCCGAGACCCTGGACGATGCCGCATCGGGCACCGTGATTATCCGCGCCCACGGTGTGGTGCCGCAGGTGATCGATGCCGCTCGCGGGCGCGGCCTTACCGTGGTCGACGCCACCTGCCCCTACGTGAAGAAGGTCCACGTGGCCGCCGAGCGCCTGGTGCGCGAGGGCTACCACGTGATCGTCGTGGGCGAGCCGGGCCATCCCGAGGTTGAGGGCATCCTGGGCCACGCCGGCGATGACGCGCAGGTCGTGAGCTGCGCCGCCGATGCGGACGCGCTGCCGCTCAAGGGCAAGGTTGGGCTCGTCGTGCAGACCACCCAGACCGCGCAGAACCTGGCCGAGGTCGTGGCTGCCATCACGCCGCGCGTGCAGGAACTGCGCGTGATCAACACCATCTGCGCCGCCACGAGTGAGCGCCAGCAGGCAGCAGCCGCACTTGCCAACCGCTGCGACCGCATGGTCGTCGTGGGCGGAAAGAACTCGGGTAACACCCGCCGTCTGGCGCAGATTTGCGCAAACGCCTGCGAGCGTACGCATCACATAGAGGAAGCTTCCGAGCTACAGGCCGCATGGTTTGCCAACGCGCACCACATCGGCATCACCGCCGGAGCCTCCACCCCGCAAGAACACATCGAGCGCGCCGTCGAGCGCATCAAGGAGCTTTGCCGCTAATCATGGACCAGACCGTACCCGCATACGCCGCCGAGGTGGCCGATTACGGGCGCAGCCGCGACCCCGAGCCGGGTGAGGGCGCGCTCGTTAAAAACGTGCGCCCCGAATCGCCCGCATGGGATGTGGGTATCGAGCCGGGTATGCGCGTGCTCACGGTCAACGGCGAGCAGCTGACCGATATGATCGTGTGGCTATGGGAGGCCGACGACGACACCGTCGAGCTGGAGGTTTTCGATCCGCGCGACGGCACCGTCACCCCCGTTGAGCTCGATCGCTTTCCCGGCGAGGACTGGGGGCTCGAGTTCGATGGCCCCATCTTCGATGGCATGCGTACCTGCGTAAACGCCTGCGTGTTCTGCTTTATGACCATGCTGCCCAAGGGCGGTCGCTCCACGCTCTACATCCGCGATGATGACTACCGCCTGAGCTTTTTGCAGGGCAACTTCGTCACGCTGACAAACCTCACCGACGAGGACGTGCAAAACGTCATCGACCGCAACATGAGCCCCATGAACGTGTCGGTCCATGCCGTAAGCCCCGACGTCCGTCGCCGCATGATGGGCCGCAACGCCCAGCGCGGCATGGACGTGCTCGAGACCATCATGGCCGCCGGCATCGAGATTCACGCGCAGATCGTACTGTGCCCCGGCATGAACGACGGCGAGGAGCTGGAAAAGACCCTGCGTTTTTGCGAGGAGCACGAGCAAATCACGAGCCTGGGCATTGTGCCGCTTGGTTTTACCAAGCATCAGAATCGCTTTAGCTGGTCCTACAGCGATAAGCCCGAGCTGGCGCGCGAGACCATCGCCATGATCCGGCCCTTCCAGGACCGTGCCTTCGAGCGCTTTGGCCGCCACACCTTCCAGATGAGCGACGAGTTCTACCTGGATGCCGGCATCGAGCCTCCCGAGGCGGACTTTTACGACGGCTACCCGCAGTACTACGACGGCATCGGCATGATCCGCTCCTATCTGGACGAGACCGATAACGTGCTCGCCGCCGATGCCGAGCGCCTGCGCCGTGTTCGCGAGGCAATCTCCGCCCGTGGCCAGCGCCTGCTGTGCCTATCGGGCGCCAGCGCGCGCGATACGGTGGCGCGTTTTGTGGAATCGCCGCACGGCCTTGCCGGTTTCGTCACGGGCATCAAGAACCGCTACTTTGGCGGCAACGTGGACGTGACCGGACTTATCGTCGCCTGCGACATCTTGGAGCAACTGCCGCAGGACCTGTCGGGGGTTATGCTCTTTGTGCCTAAGCTCATGTTCAACGCCGACGGTATGACCCTTGACGAGTATCATCGTGACGAATTACTCGCAAGCCTTACCGGTCGCGGCGCCGAGGTTCATGTGGTATCGACCATGCCGCATGAGCTGCTCGATACCCTGGAGCACATCCTTGGCACAACGCCCGCCACTTCAACTATTCACGCTGACCCTAACCATTAAAGGAGAGCAGATGAAACCTATCGTCGCCGTCGTCGGACGCCCCAACGTGGGCAAGTCCACGCTCGTTAACCGCCTGGCCCAGACCTCGGACGCCATCGTCCACGAGTCCCGCGGCGTCACGCGCGACCGCTCGTATCACACGGCCGATTGGAACGGCCGCGAGTTCACCATCGTCGACACGGGCGGCATCGAGCCGCTCAAGAGCGATGACGTCTTTGCCACGTCCATTCGCGACCAGGCCCTCGCCGCCGCCGAGGAAGCCGCCGTCATCCTGTTTGTGGTCGACGGCCGCACCGGCGTCACCGAAGAGGACGAGTCGGTCGCTCGCATGCTCAAGCGCTGCGACAAGCCTGTCTTTTTGCTGGTGAACAAGCTCGACAATCCCGATCGCGAGAATGACAACATCTGGGAGTTCTATTCGCTCGGCATCGGCGAGCCCACGCCGCTTTCGGCCCTGCACGGCCACGGCACGGGCGACCTGCTCGACGACATCGTGGCCCTGCTTCCCGAGGAGGAAGACGAGATCGCCGACGAGTTCCCCGATGCGCTGAACGTGGCCATTATCGGCCGCCCCAACGCCGGTAAGTCCTCGCTGTTCAACCGCATCCTGGGCGCCGACCGTTCCATCGTGTCCAACATCGCCGGCACCACGCGCGATGCCATCGACACCGTCGTCGAGCGCGACGGCAAACACTACCGCATGGTCGACACCGCGGGCATTCGCAAGAAGAGCACCGTGTACGAGAACATCGAGTACTACTCCATGGTCCGCGGCCTGCGCGCCATCGACCGCGCCGACGTGGCGCTGCTCGTCGTCGACGCCTCCGTGGGCGTCACCGAGCAGGACCAGAAGGTCATGGGCTTGGCCATCGAGCGCGGCTGCGCCATCGTGGTGCTGCTCAACAAGTGGGATCTGCTCGACGATGACCGCAAACGCGAGGCCTGCATGGAGACCGTCGACCGCCGTCTGGGCGTTATGGCTCCTTGGGCTCAGTACCTGCGCATCTCGGCCCTGACCGGCCGCAGCGTCGAGAAGATCTGGGCGATGGTCGACGCAGCCGAAAAGACGCGTTCGCAAAAGATCACCACCTCGCGCCTCAACACGTTCCTCACCGACCTGCGCGAGTTCGGCCACACCGTGGTGGACGGCAAGCGTCGCCTGCGCATGCACTACGTGACCCAGACGGGCGTCAACCCGCCAACGTTTACGTTCTTCGTCAACCACAGCGACCTGGTCAACGACACCTACCAGCGCTACGTTGAGAACCGTATGCGCTCGACCTTCGATTTTTCCGGCACGCCCATTCGACTCTTCTTTAGGAAGAAGGAGCAAAAGGATGCATAATCCGATTCTGCTGACCGCCATCTGCGCCGTGGTCTCGTTCTTTATCGGAGCGATTCCGTTTGGCTTGATCCTGGGCCGCGTGTTTAACCACACCGACATTCGCAAGGCGGGTTCCGGCAACATCGGCACTACCAACGCCCTGCGCGTGGCCGGTCCCAAGGTGGCCGCGCTCACGCTGCTGCTCGACTGCCTTAAGGGCGCCATCTGCGTCCTTATCGCGCGTCCGCTTATCGCGGGCGTGGGCTATGGCTTCCCTGTGAGCATCATGGCGCCTGGAGCCCCCGGCGACTGGATGCTCGGCGTCATTTGCCTGGCAGCCGTGTGGGGCCACATCTTCTCGCCCTACCTCAACTTCCACGGCGGCAAGGGTATCGCCGTGGGCCTAGGCGTCATCCTCGCCTGGTACTGGCCCATCGGACTTTCGCTGCTGGGCATGTTTATCGTGGCCGTCGCCATCACCAAGTTTGTGTCGGTGGGCTCGCTTGCCGCGGCCATCGGTCTTCCCATCGCCGTCTGCGCGGTCTTTCCGTACGGCAGCCTGGGTCTCAAGTTTTGCATGGCGCTGATCGGCATCACTGTGGTGTGGGCCCATCGCGCGAACATCAAAAAGCTCATGGCCGGTAAGGAGTCCAAGCTCTCGTTTACCAAGCGCGTCACCGAGCCCGACGATAAGTAGGAGAGAGTCATGAATGTTGCGCTGATTGGCTCCGGCTCCTGGGGAACCGCCGTCGCCGGCCTTGCCGCCGCTCGAGCCGAGCGCGTGACCATGTGGGCCCATAGCGAGCAGACGGCCGCCGGCATTAATGGCGAGCACCGTAACCCCCGGTATCTGGTGGGATACGAGCTGCCGGAAAACGTCGTCGCCACGACGGACCTGGCGCAGGCGCTCAACGGCGCCGACGTCATTATCTTCGCCGTGCCCTCCACGCACCTGCGCAGCGTATGCCATCAAGCGGCACCCTGTATCGCCGCCGACACCCCGGTGCTCTGCCTCACCAAGGGCATTGAGCCCGAGTCCGGCCTGCTCATGAGCGAGGTCATCGCCAGCGAGATCGGCAACGAGTCGCGCGTGGCGGCGCTCTCGGGCCCCAACCATGCCGAGGAGATCTGCCGCGGCGGGCTTTCTGCCGCCGTCATCGCAAGTAAGGATCCGCAGGTAGGGGAGACCTTTAAGGAGCTGCTGCTTTCCACGGCCTTCCGCATCTACTTATCGCAGGACATGACCGGTGTCGAGGTCTGCGGCGCCATGAAAAATGTCATCGCCATCGTGTGCGGCATCTCCGCCGGTACCGGCGCGGGCGACAACACGCTCGCCCTTATCATGACGCGCGGCCTGGCCGAGATTAGCCGACTGGTACACGCCCGTGGCGGGCAGGCCATAACGTGCATGGGACTTGCCGGCATGGGTGACCTCATCGCCACCTGTACCTCGGAGCATTCGCGCAACCGCACCTTTGGCTACGAGTTTGCCCACGGCGTGTCGCTCGACGAGTACCAGGCGCGCACGCATATGGTGGTCGAGGGCGCCGTCGCGGCCCGCAGCGTCAGCGAACTCGCCCGTTCACTGGGCGTAGATATTCCGCTCACCTTTGCCGTGGAGCAAACGCTCTACAACGGTGTTACTTTGGATAGGGCGCTCGAAATTCTTACCGACCGCGTCCCATCACAAGAGTTCTACGGACTCACCGACTAGTGCAGAAAGGCTACTACCATGGGTTCCATCAAAATCGCTCCTTCGATTCTTTCGGCCGATATGGCTAACCTCAAGGACGAGCTCGACAAGATCGCCGGCGCCGACTACGTGCACTTCGACGTTATGGACGGACACTTTACCGGCAACCTCACCTTTGGCGTCGATATCCTCAAGGCCGTCAAGCGCTCCACCGATGTACCGGTCGACGCGCACCTGATGGTGTCGAACCCCGACGAGACGGTCGATTGGTACGCCGATGCCGGTGCCGATATGATCACCGTACACTACGAAGCCTCCACGCACCTGCACCGCACGCTCACGCATCTGCAGCAGCGCGGTATCAAGGCCGGCGTGGTGCTCAACCCTGCCACGCCCGTCTGCGTGCTCGAAAGCATCATCGACGTTGTCGACATGGTGCTGCTCATGAGCGTGAACCCCGGCTTTGGCGGCCAGAGCTTTATCCCGGGCACCATCGCCAAACTGCACGAACTCAAGGCCATGTGCGAGCGTCACGGCGTTTCGCCCCTCATCGAGGTCGACGGCGGCATCTCTTCCAAGAACATTGCCGAAGTCGTCAAGGCCGGTGCCAACGTGCTCGTAGCCGGCTCCGCCGTATTTAAGTCCGAAGATCCCGCCGCTGAGGTTGCGCTGCTGCAGAAGCTGGGCAATGAGGCTGCACAGGAGGCATAAACCCTTATGACCGCAGGTCAAAACCGCATACCCGTGAATCTTGACTATGCCGCCTCGACGCCTATGCGCGCCGAGGCGCTCCTTGCGCAGCGCGAGTACGACGACAGCGAGCTTGCCGGCGTCAACCCCAACTCTCTGCACTCACTCGGCCGCAAGGCCGCCGCGCGTCTGGAGGCCGCACGTCGCGAGATTGCCCGTAGCTTTGGCGCGCGCGTTCGCCCGTCCGAGATCATCCTTACCAACGGCGGCACCGAGGCCAACCAGCTGGCGCTCCTCGGTCTTGCCGAGGGCGCTCGTCAGCGCGACCGCAAGCGTAACCGCGTGATCGTATCTGCCATCGAGCACGATTCGATCCTGGACAACCTGCCGCTGCTGCGCGCTGCCGGCTTTACCGTCGACCTAGTGCAGCCCTGCCGTGCGGGCTACATCGAGCTTGCCGCGCTGAGCGACTTGCTCGGCGACGACGTCGCGCTCGTGAGTATCATGGTCGCCAACAACGAGACCGGCGTGGTGCAGCCTATCCGCGAGCTTGCCGCGGCTGCGCACACCGCAGGCGCCCTGTTCCACACCGATGCCATCCAGGGCTATCTGCATATTCCGCTCGATGCCGCCGAGCTGGGTGTCGACGCCATGTCCGTCGCCGCCCACAAGATTGGCGGTCCCGTTGCCTCCGGCGCGCTCTACGTTAAGACTCGCACGCCGCTGCGCCCCCGCATCTTTGGCGGCGGACAGGAAGCCGGACGTCGCGCCGGTACGCAGGACCTGCGCACGCAGCTGGCCTTTGCTGCTGCCGCCCGTACGCTGGTGCCCCATGTGGCCCAGGAGCGCGAGAAGCTGCAAGCCCTTTCTGACAAGCTCTACGCCACGATTACGGCCCATCCGCACATTCACGCCACCATGGGCGACTACGCGCAGGCAGATCGTCTGCCGGGCATGGTTTCGATCTACGTCGACGGCATGGACTCCGAGGAGCTCATCATCAAGCTCGACGCCGCCGGTTTTGAGGTGTCGGCCGGATCGGCTTGCTCGAGCGGCAGCATGGACCCGAGTCACGTGCTCAGCGCCATGGGCATTGGTCGCGAGCAGGCGCTGGGCGCACTGCGTATTTCCTTCGATGACCGCGTGAATCCGAGCGATCTGGACGACTTTGCCCAGACGCTGCTCTCGATCGTAGGTGCCGCATGATCGTCTCCGAGCTCGAGCGCGCCCTGCTTGCACGCTATCCCAAGACGGACGCCGAACCCTGGGACCACGTAGGCTTATCCATAGGCGACCCCGACGACGAGTTCCGTGGCGTGGCCTGTGCGCTCGACGCCACCAGGGACAACGTGCACCTCGCCTTGGAGGCCGGTGCCAACGTGTTGCTCACGCATCATCCCGTCTATATCAAGGCGCCCGAGGCATTTTGCCCGCCCAGCGCGACGCGTCCCCAGTGCAGTGCGGCGCTCTACGAGGCTGCCCGCTGCGGGGTGAGTATCATCTCGCTCCACACCAATCTGGACCGCTCGCATGAGGCTCGCGTTTGCCTGAGTGAGTTGCTGGGCGCTGAGCCCATGAGCTCGCTGGAGCACATTGACGAGCCCGAGGCCTGCGGCCTGGGCGCGTTAGCAACGCTCAACGAACCGTGCACGCTGCGCGACCTTGCCACGCGCGCCGCCATGGCCTATGGCAGCGACCCCCGCGTATGGGGCGAGGCCGATTACCCGTGCCGGACCGTTGCCATTCTGGGCGGCTCCCTGGGTGACTTTGGAGAGCTTGCCATCGCCGCAGGCGCGGACGTTGTCGTGACGGGCGAGGCGGGCTACCACGTAGCGCAAGACCTTGCGTTGCGCGGACTGCCGGTGATCTTGCTCGGCCATGACCGCTCCGAGGAGCCGTTCGTGGATATCTTGATGAACTCTGCGGTTGACGCCGGGGTCGACCCCCGTCATACGATTAAAATACTGAACCCTTGCCAATGGTGGACTGTGACAAAAGGAGAGAACTTATGAGCGCCGGCGCTACGCTACTCAAGCTGCAACAGATCGATTTGGAACTCGCCCGCAACAAGAGCGAACTTGCCAATATGCCGGAGCTCAAGGAGCTCGCTTCCAAGCGTAAGACCTATGTGAAGCTCAAGTCCGAGATGACCAAGCTCTACGCCCAGCGCAAGGATCTGGATATCGAGCTCGACGACCTCAACACCACCGAGATCCAGACCAACAACGCCATCGAGGCCGCCAAGAAGCGCCACGTTGACGGCTCTGATTACCGCGAGGTGCAGGACCTGGAGAATGAGCTCGCCACCCTGGCCAAGCGTCTGGACAAGATCGAGCACACCCGCAAGGACGTCGTCGTCGCCCACAAGGAAGCGCTCGACCGCGAGGCTCGCGCGCAGGCCATCATCGCCAAGTTCGAGGAGGGTGTGAAGGCCGATACCAAGGCCGCCCGCGCCAAGGCAGCCGACCTCCAGGCCCAGATTGATGCCGCCACCAAGGAGCGCACCGCACTGGCCGCTACGCTTCCGACTGACGTGCTCACCAATTACGAGCGCCTGCTCAAGCAGTTCCGCGGCCTGGCCGTCGAGACCATCAAGGGCAACATCCCCACGGTCTGCCACACCGCGCTGCAGGCGTCGTCCATGAGCGACCTCAACCACGACGGTAGTGAGATTACGCACTGCCCGTACTGCCACCGCCTGCTCGTGCTCCCCAGCAAGGAAGCCTAACGATGACGGCGGCATCCAACAATTCAATGCAACTTGAGGGAAAAACGATCCTGCTGGGCATTACCGGCGGGGTCGCCGCCTCTAAGACGTGCAATATCAAGCAGCGT